>JAJBVI010000179.1 GCA_020859905.1 Lachnospiraceae bacterium
TTTCTGCATTGCTCTTATTTTACAATACAGCCATGTGATTTGACAATGATTATTCTTTTTTTTGTGTTTTTCGGTTAAATTCGCCGAAAGTCGCTCTTTTTCTTCCTTTGTTCATTGCAAGAACCGTCAAAATCGTTTATACTGAATTTAATTCGGATAAACCGGAACAGAATTTTTGCCATTTTGCGCAAAACATTTATAGGTGACATAAATACCGGATACGGTCGGAGAATGATTATGCGGCGGAAAATACAGGAAATCATTCAGGGCAGATTTGAATATGAGAGACCGTCTCTTCTTCCTGTGGAGGAGGGGCTGCATTTTTCTGTGGTTGAGCATGAGACGTACAGCGGTTCTTTTCTGCTGCGGAGCAGTACGGATGAGCCGGTCCGCGGTCTGGTGGCCTGTGAACATCCGAATATACAGATCCTGACGCCCGAGTTTGACGCGGTTTCCGCGGAGATCCGATTTTCGTTTTCCGGTGAGCTGGTCGCGGAGGGTGAGAATGAAACCGGCGTGTTTGTTGTTACAAGCAGCTCCGGCGAATACCTTTTCCCGTTTCAGGCGCAGATTTCGCGCCATTATATTTCCACTTCCATCGGAAGGATTAAGACGCTGAATGATTTTACCAATCTCTGCAGCCTGAACTGGGAGGAGGCTCTCGAGGTTTACCGCTCCCCTTTTTTTACCAATATTTTCCATGAGAACGCCGCGTACTATACCCTGCTCTATCACTCTGTCACACAGATTAAGTGTACTTCGCATGAGCTGGAGGAGTTTCTGATCGCTGCCGGCAAGAAAAAGCGCAGTGAGTTTTCCGTCCCGAATCAGGAGCGGACCTATTATGTGAGGGATAAGTCTGTCCATATATCCGTAGAGGTCCGGAAGTCCGAATGGGGCTACTGCGATATCCGGCTTTCCTGTGACAGCGACTTTATCCTTCTCGGGAAAAAGCGGCTGCAGATGTATGATTTCTCCGGGAAACATGCAGAGTTTGACGCTAAGATACTTTCGGAAAAGCTGCATGCCGGTAAAAACTTTGCGGTCATTTCGCTGGAAAACGGATTCAGGAAAGAACAGGTTGTCCTGACGTGTATTTTCGGGAATCCTCAGCCGGATCAGATGACGCTGTCTTTTATCGGAGACGAGGAGCAGACGGTGCGCTCCCCGTCCTGGAAAAAGCGGATGTGCTTCTATCAGCTGGAATGCAGCTATCTTTCCTATGGTCTTGGAGAGAAGACGGAGGAGGAATGGATCCTTGAGTCCGTTGACATGATTCAAACGGCTTCCAGAATGGAGCTGCAGAGCCGGTGGCTTCATTTGTTTCTTGCCTATATTTACCGGAAGGCAGAGGACATCGCACGGATGGAGGAGATCCTGCTTTCGACCCCGCGCAATACCAGAAACGCGCGGACGCCGCTGGGAGCCATGTATCAGTACCTGACGGTTCTGCTGGACGAGGCGAAAGGCAGGGAGCCGAAAAAGGCGGAGACATTATCCCTGATCCGCGAGATTTACGCGAAATACCGCCGCCATCCGGTCGTGAACTGGATTCTGCTGCAGCTGGACGATTCTCTCGTGCGCAGCCCCATGCGCAAATACGAGATGATCGGCAATTATATGAAGCAGAGCGGGCCGAACCCCGTGTTTTATCTGGAGGCGGCACGTATCCTTCAGACCAATCCGGAGCTTTTAAACAGCAGGGATGATTTTGACCGCCGCCTGATCGGCTGGATGTCGAGAAAAAATCTTATCACGCCCGATCTTGCCCTGCGGATCCAGGGCATGGCGCAGGGAGAACGCAGCTTCTCTAAAAGCTATTTCCGGGTTTTGTGCAAATGCGGCAAACGGTTCGGGGATGAAGGTTTTGTCAGAGCCGTTTGCGTGTACCTGATCAAAATGAACCGGTATGGGGAGCCTTACTTTCCGTGGTTTAAAAAGGGCATCGAACAGCATCTGAAGATCGCGGGGCTGTATGAAGCTTATCTGATGTCCTGGAGCCATTCTATGGGAGAGTTTCCGCAGGAGGTGATCCGGTATTTTTCCATGAACAGTACGCTGCCTGCCAGACGCAAAGCCATGCTGTTTGCCTACATCGTGCGAAACAGGGGAAGGCTGAAAAAGGACTGGCAGTCTTATATGGTGATGGTCAGGAATTTTGCCGTCGCAGAACTCGCAAAAGGCCATATGAACGATGACCTGGCGATTATATATGAGGAAATACGCCGTGAGATGCCGCGGGAAGCATGGAACCGGATCAGGGGCGATACGGAATACAGTTACAAGATTCATGCCGGAACAGATCGTTTTGCGGCCGTCCGCGTTTATCAGTCCGGCTCAGACAAATCTGTGCAGAGAGTGCCGATCAGCGACGGCTGCGCGTATATCTGCCTCTCGCAGAAACCGTATGTCATCCTCTTTGAGGATCGGAACGGTCTGCTGTATACAGCGAAGGACGAATACCGGCTGAGCAAAATGCTCACGGGAAACAGCCTGCATGATTCCCCGGCTGCGGACCGGCCGCCGGGTGATGCGTCTTCCTCCCGCCGGGAGGCGGACGCGCTGACAAGACTGGATGCCATGGCGGGTTCTGTGGACGAGATGACGGAATTGCTTCTGTCTTTACATGCGAATCATCCGAAGACGGCCGACTACGCGCGGCAGATTATGGTCCGCATGCTGTTTACAGGCTATTTCGGCGAGAAGCACGAACAGGTTTTCCGGATTCTGCTGAATGACCCGGAGTCGGAGGAACTGGTTCTGGCCTATATCAGCATCCAGTGCCGCAGCCTCATGTTTTATGATTGTCCGCTGAGGGAGCCGTCATACCGTTTCCTGGCGGAATGCCTCCTGGAGAAAAAATCCGTAAATGCTTTCGGCCGGGCGGCTTTCCTGCGGACGCATCTGGTGTTTCATTCGGAAGAATACCGGGAGCTGGCGGAACAGATTCTGCTGGACTATCTGTTTGAGGGGACTTATTTTCCGTTCTTCGCGGATTTCCCCCCGCTGATCCGCCGCAAATACCTTCTGCCGGGGATACATGTCCTGTCCTGTCAGGATGCGCCCGGCAAAACAGTTTACGCAGAGTTTCCGGACGGTACCAGAGAGCGGATGCGGGAGGTTCTCCCCGGATATTATACCTGGCCGCTCCGGATTCTGCCGGGGGAATCCTGCAGCTGGCGGATCGCGGATGTGGACGGGCACACGAGGCAGAGAGAGATCGTTAAAATCACACAGGCAGATGCTTCTGTATCGGATACCCGTTACGGCAGGCTGGGAAAACTGATGACCGGGGACGCCGGCGCGGAGGAACAGTATTCCTACGCGGAACTGTGCGATATGGTAAATGCTCTGTTTGTACCGATCAAAGAGTAGGATGCAAATGCGTTCGTAAAGGCCGGCGCACATGAAAGCGCACGGCTGTTTACACAGTATAAAGGAGTCGGCCGTGTCGGAGAAGAGAAGACTGTTTATAGGGATAGATCTGAATGATGAAAAAGCGATGGTCAGTTTTTTCACTGAGGAGATGAAACGGCCGGAGACGGTTTCCACGATTCCCGGAGAGGAGCGTTTCCAGATACCGACTGCAATTTTCTGCACCGGACAGGGGAATTATTTTTACGGCGAAGAAGCCATAAAAAGGCAGGAGCGGACAGACGGGAACTTCTTTTCGAATCTTTATGAAGAATCTCTGGATCCGGAGCATGTCGCGTACCGCAATATGCTGGTTCAGTTTATCCGCCGCCTGATGAGATTTAAAGAAAAATATGACAGACAGGGTCTGGAACCCTATCTGGCTGTCTCGATTCCTGAGATCACGGACAGTGCGGTCGGGCTGTTTGAGTTTGTCCGGAAGGAACTGGATCTCCCGCCGGAGAATTTTCAGCTGATGGACAGGGGGGAGAGTTTTTTCGCCTATACCTACCACCAGGATGAAACCATCTGCCGGCATGACGCGGCGCTGATTGATTTTCGGGGAGAAAAAATTTTTTCCGTTGTTCTGCATGCGGACGGATACGGCGCCGTAAAAAGGGTGGCTCCCGCGGTAAAACAATGGAAGCTGCCGGAATATCTGATGGATCATGAGTCCGGGAAGGATGAGTTTTTTGCGAATGTTGTCCGCGAAGCTTTCCAGAAAAGAGTGATTTCCGGCGTCTTTTTTATCGGAGACGGTTTTGACGGAGGATGGATGCAGGAGACGCTCCGTGTGGTCGGACCGAACAAACGGGTGTTTCTGGGTAAAAACCTCTACACGCTCGGCGCCTGTTACGCGGGCTACCGGAATGTCGTGACGGAAGGCTGGCATTATTACTATGACGGTCCCTATAAACTGCGCGGGGAGATTTCTCTCAAAGTGATGCGCGGCGGAGCGCCCTGCTTTCTTCGGCTGACACAGCTGGGTGAAAACTGGTTTACGCCGACCGGGACATATTATTTCCTGTATGACGGCGATCCGTCCCTGGATGTATGGATCCGGATCCGGCAGCGCATGAACGCCAGAATCGAAAACTTTACGATGGATTACATCCCGGAGCGCGATCCGAGGAGTATCCGCCTCTGTGTGCAGGCTGTTCCTGTCAGCGGCAGCGAGGTTATCATCCGCGTGAGTGACGACGGATTCGGCGATCTGTTTGAATCCACAGGTAAAGTATGGGAATTTCCCGTCACGCTGTGACGGCGCCGGCCGCGGGCTGTTATTATGAAGCTGCAGTGAATGGCAGACGGGGAAATGCCGCGCGGCGCGATGCAGATAAGGAGACACTATGCTGCATTATATAGAGGGAAAAAAAGCACAGAATCCATTTTCTCATGACAATCTTCCGGTGCATTTTTACACCATGGAGGAACTGTGTTATTTTATGGAGAAAAACATGTATCTGATCGACGCCTCCTGGCTGGGAGAGGAACTGTTTCTCTGGCTGGAACAGGAGCTGGAGGAGGATGTCCTGGCTGCGCATCTGCGTTCCTCCCGGCGCAAAACAGGGGATGTCTGCGCCTGTGCGGAATTGCTGTTTAGAAGTTCCGGCAATTATACGGAATCAGAGCTGGACGAAATTGCGGACCTGCTGGATCAGATGCGCGGCAAGACAAAGATGGAGCGCAGGAAAATGCGGGGAGATCTGTATCTGGAGGCGGGGAAATACCGCAGGGCGGCCTACACATACATGGAACTGCTGCGGAAGGAGTATGCCATACAGATGACAGAAGAACTCCGCGGAAATATCCTGCACAATCTCGGCATCGTGTACGCGCGGTTCTTTCTTTTTCGGGAGGCGGCCGCTCTTTTTTCCGAAGCCTTCGGGCTGAACAGAAATCCGGAGAGCAGGGATGCCTGTCTCTATGCCATGAATTATGTGGATGATTCCTGCGTGATGGACGGGCAGAACCCGGATCTGAGTTTTGCCGTGATGCGGGACGCCCTGAACCGTATAGCTGAGACAGCGGATGATCCGGATGGATTTGCGGAACGCAAAAAAGCAGCCGCGGCATCGGAAGCGTTTGACTGGAAAGGCGCGCGCACAGAGCTTCTCCGGCAATGGTGCGATGCGTGGAGAGAGATGATCTGACGCTGCAGCTGTCCTCAGAACGCTGCCGGGACAGCCGGCCGGCGGATTTAGGACATGCTGAGGAACTGTTCAGAAATAACTTTACACATTATCCGGCACAATCTGCAAAGTTATTTCTGAAACAGTTCCTAAGAGGTTTGCGGGCATGAACAAAAAAGGATGTTGAGAATATGACAAAACAGGAATTCAGAGAGCTTATTTCGGAAAGGATTGTCTGCCTGGATGGCGCGACGGGTTCGAATCTGCAGAAAAGGGGAATGCCGGCGGGTGTCTGCCCCGAATTGTGGATCACGGAACATGAAGACATTTTGCTGGATCTGCAGCGCTCATATGTCGGAGCCGGCAGTGACATCATCTATGCGCCGACTTTTTCGGGGAACCGGATTAAGATGAGTGAATACGGCCTGGCTGACCGGATTGAGGAAATCAATACAAAGCTTGTCATGCTGAGCAGACGGGCTGCGGGGCAGAAGGCATTTGTGGCCGGTGACATTACGATGACCGGCGCACAGCTGGAGCCGCTGGGCGATCTGTCCTTTTCAGAACTGTATGAGGTTTACAGGGAACAGATTGCCATCATCGCGGGAGCGGGGGCGGATCTGCTTGTCGTGGAGACAATGATGAGCCTGCAGGAGACCAGGGCTGCGGTACTCGCCGCGCGGGACGTCTGCCCGGATCTGCCGCTCATGGCGACTCTGAGCTTTGCGGAATCCGGGCATACGCTGTACGGCACGTCGGCGGAGTCGGCGGTGATCGTTCTGCAGAGCCTTGGCGCTGACGCGGTCGGATTAAACTGCTCGGCAGGTCCCGATCAGATGACAGATGTTGTGAAACGGATGAAAAAAGTCGCTTCCGTGCCGCTGATCGCAAAACCGAATGCCGGTCTCCCGCGAATCGGGAAGGACGGGCAGACAGTCTATGATATGGATGCGGATACCTTTGCGCTGCATATGAGAACGATCCTGGAGGCGGGGGCGGACATCGCGGGAGGCTGCTGCGGAACAACTCCGGAATATATCGCTTGCCTGAAGGAGATGCTGCGTGCGTATCCGGGATCGGCACAGAGGGCTTCAACCGCAGGTATGGCCGCCGGACAGAGCGGTTTTCGGGAAACATCCGCAGGTGCTGCCGCCGGGCAAAGAAGCGCCGCAGAGCCGGCCGCATCAGGCAGGCAGGGCGATGCCTGTTCCGGGCGGATCCTGTATCTTGCGGATGAACGCCGCCTGTATCCGTTTCATGAAGGACAGATTCTGGAAACAGGAGAAGGTATTGATTTCAGAAACAATGAGGAACTGCTGGAAGAATACGCGGAGGATGTCTTTGACACGGCGCAGGATCTCGCGTTCGATCTGCAGGATGACGGGGCGGATGCCCTGCTGTTCTGCGCGGCGGGGCTGGATCATGAAGCGGATATCCTGATCCGGGCGATCGCCGATGTGACCGGCACCGTCCGGATGCCGGTCGTGGTCGCGTCGGATAACCCGGATATAGTCCGCAGGTGTTTGACCGAATATGCGGGAACGGCGGCCGTGACAGCGGTTTCCGAAGATGCCTCCGTGAGAGAAGAGATTGAAAACACCGCAAAACTTTACGGAGCGGCACGGCTTTCCCTTGACAAAGAAATTAGATGTTGCTAGAATAGATGAGGTTTGAGACAATTTTCGTGAATCTCGGGAGGAGATGCCGTGTTGAGAAGACAGGTTCTTTCGTTATTAGTAGAAAACACACCGGGCGTCGTCAGCCATATTTCCGGTCTGTTCAGCCGGCGCGGTTTTAATATCGACAGCTTTTCGGCCGGCGTTACGGCAGATCCCCGCTTCACGCGCGTCACGGTTGTGGCGAGAGGAGACGAGCAGATTCTGGAGCAGATCCAGAAGCAGCTGGCAAAGCTGGAGGATGTGATTGATATCAAGGAGCTTAAGGCGGGGGATTCCGTCTGCCGCGAGCTGATCCTGGTCAAGCTCCGGGCAAAGGATACGGACCGTCAGGCTATTCTGTCCGTGGCGAATATTTTCCGTGCGAAGATCGTGGACGTCAGCAGCGATTCCATGGTGATCGAGCTGACCGGCGAGCAGAGCAAGCTGGACGCTTTTATTGATCTTGTCAGCGGTTATGACATTCTTGAGCTTGCGAGGACCGGCGAGACGGGACTCAGCAGAGGCGACAGGGATGTCACAATTATAGATTAAATACTCAAATGGAGGATATGTTATGTCAGAAGCAAAAATCTATTATCAGGAGGACTGCAATCTCTCCGCTCTGGAGGGGAAGACCATCGCAGTCATCGGCTACGGCAGCCAGGGGCACGCGCACGCGCTGAATGCAAAAGAGTCCGGATGCAATGTCATTATCGGTCTCTATGAGGGCAGCAAGTCCTGGGCAAAGGCGGAGGCACAGGGCCTGAAGGTTTACACCACAGCTGAGGCTGCGAAGATGGCCGATATCATCATGATCCTGATCAATGATGAGAAGCAGGCTGATATGTATAAGAAGGATATCGAGCCGAACCTTGAGCCGGGCAATATGCTGATGTTCGCCCATGGTTTTAATATTCACTATGGCTGCATTGTTCCGCCCGCGGATGTGGACGTTACGATGATTGCACCGAAGGGACCGGGCCACACCGTCCGTTCCGAGTACCAGGCGGGCAAGGGTGTTCCGTGTCTGGTCGCGGTACAGCAGGATGCGACCGGCAAGGCACTGGAGATCGCGCTTGCGTATGCGCTGGCGATCGGCGGCGCGAGAGCGGGCGTTCTTGAGACCACGTTCCGCACAGAGACCGAGACCGACCTCTTCGGCGAGCAGGCGGTTCTCTGCGGCGGCGTCTGCGCTCTGATGCAGGCCGGTTTTGAGACACTCTGTGAGGCCGGATATGATCCGAGGAACGCGTATTTCGAGTGCATCCATGAGATGAAGCTGATCGTAGACCTGATTTATCAGTCCGGATTTGCCGGTATGAGATATTCCATCTCCAACACCGCTGAGTACGGCGATTACATCACCGGACCGAAGATCATCACGGAGGAGACGAAGAAGAACATGAAAAAGATTCTCTCCGACATCCAGGACGGCACATTCGCAAGCCAGTTCCTGCAGGATATGTCCCCGTCCGGACGTCAGGTTCAGTTTAAGGCGATGCGCAAGAAGGCAGCCGAGCATCCGGCAGAGATCGTCGGCGAGGAGGTCCGCAAGCTGTATAGCTGGAACGGCGAGGACAAGCTGATCAACAACTGATTGCAGCCTGCCGCTGAGTTCTAAGGAACTGTAAAGTTATTTCTGAGCAGTTCCTGATATATTCGAAACAAAATGGTATGGCAGAAATGCCATACCATTTTTTGAAGAATATGCCTTTTTTGAACACAAGATATACACGCGTGCGCTGTTGCTGTCCGATGTGCATATCCTTCAGGAGCGGGTTTGCATGACACATGCGCATGCGCTGTGTACAGGCATCTGTGAAAGGAACATTATGGGGAAAATATTTCGATTTCATACGGATGTGGATACGGATCAGATCATCGCGTCCCAGTATCTGCTATATCCGACCATTGATGAGATGAAGACGCACACGTTCGAATCTCTGAACCGTTCGTTCGCCGCGGACGTGCGTCCGGGTGATTTCATCGTGGCAAATGAAAATTTCGGCTGCGGTTCTTCCAGAGAACAGGCGCCATCCGTTCTCAAGGCTCTCGGCGTGAAGGCGGTGATCGCCAGATCCTTCGCCCGGATTTTTTACCGGAACGCGATCAATATCGGTCTGCCGGTCATTATCAGCAGGGAATTGTATGACGCGGTTCATGACGGGGATGAGATGGAACTGTCCCTGACGGACGGGATTGCGAAGGTGAACGGTGAGGAGTTTGTGTGTACAAAGCTGCCGCCCTATATGCAGAATATTCTGGATCAGGGCGGACTGATCGCTTCTCTTAACAGTGACTCTTCCGGCAGCGGACATGAAAGCTGACACAGACAGGATGGAGGATATCATTTATGGGAATGACAATTGCTGAGAAGATCATTGCCGCGGCCGCCGGCGTCGACGAAGTGAGCCCGGGCGACATCCATACAGTGGAAGTGGATCGTCTGATGAGCAACGACGGCACGACGCACCTTACCATCGACATGTATCAGAATCAGCTGAAAGACCCGCGCATTGCGGATGTGGATAAGCTGGTCTGGATCGTGGACCACAATGTGCCGGCCGACAGCCCGAAGACAGCGGCATCTCAAAAGAAGATGCGTGATTTTGCGAAGAAACACGGCATTACGTTTTATGAGGGGAAGGGCGTCTGCCATCAGATCATGATGGAGAACCATGTGCGTCCGGGAGAGCTGATTTTCGGTGCGGACAGCCATACCTGCGCCTGCGGAGCCCTGGGCGCGTTCGGAACCGGTGTCGGCTGTACCGATTATCTCTACGCCATGGTGACCGGCACCTCCTGGGTGCTCGTGCCGGAGACCATCCGCTTCCATCTGACGGGAAAACTTCCGGATGGTGTCTATGCCCGCGATCTGATTCTGACGATCATCGGGCGGATCGGCGCGAACGGAGCCAATTATAAAGCGATGGAGTTCGGGGGCGAGGGATTGAAGACGCTGACGATGAGCGACCGGATCGCCATCTGCAATCTCTGCGTGGAGGCGGGCGCAAAAACCGCGCTGATGGATGTGGATGATATCGCCATGGATTATCTGCATGCACACGGCAGGGAGCCGAAGCACGTCTTTTCGGCCGACCCGGATGCCGTTTACGCGGAGGAGTACGAGATCGACTTAAGCGTTATCACACCGGTAGTTGCGAAACCTCATTTTGTCGACAACCTGGTGAACGCGAAGAAATGTGCCGGTATTAAGATTAACGAGGCTTTCCTCGGCTCCTGCAGCAACGGCCGGATTGAGGATCTCCGGGTCGGCGCTGAGATCATAAAAGGGAAACAGGTTCACCCGCTGGTTCGCTTTCTTGTCGTGCCCGCCAGCCAGGAGGTTTACGCGCAGGCACTGGAAGAAGGTCTGATCAAAGTCTTTATGGATGCCGGCGCGATCGTCATGAACGCGAACTGCAGCGTCTGCTGGGGAAGCTGCCAGGGCGTGATCGGAGAGGGCGAGACACTGATCAGTACCGGAACGCGTAATTTCAAAGGACGCGCCGGGCATCCGGATTCCTTTGTTTATCTGGCTTCCGCGGCTACGGTCACGGCCTCCGCGATCACAGGCGAGATCACGACCGCGGATCAGCTTGCTTAGCAGTGAACGATAAAAATAAATTGTCACAGAGGAGAACATCATGGAACAATTTACCGGCAAGGTCTGGGTTCTGGGCGACGATATCGACACAGACATTATCATGCCGACAGAATATCTTACGTTAAAAACCGTTGAGGATATGAAACCGTACGCTTTTTCCCCGCTTCGTCCGGAGCTGGCCGGGGCACTCGAGGATGGCGACATCCTGGTTGCCGGGAAGAATTTCGGCTGCGGCTCTTCCAGGGAACAGGCACCTGAGGTTATCAAGGCGATGGGCATCCGCTGTGTGATCGCGAAGTCCTACGCACGCATTTTTTTCCGCAATTCTATTAACAACGGGCTGCTTCTTATCGAAAATCAGGACATTCAGGCGGATGTGCACGAGGGAGATGAGATTACCGTGACCGTGAATGAGGATATCGCGCTCGGAGAGAAACGGTATCCGATCACATCTCTTCCGGAGAATCTGGTAGAGATTCTCGATGCGGACGGCCTTGTACAGGCGATGCGCAGAAGAAACGGACTGACATCTTAAACAGCAGGCAGCTGCAAGAACCGCTTAGCCCGTCTTAAACAGCAGGCAGCCGGAACCGGGATGACGGTGCCGGGAAGGATGCAGCGGGAAGGATAACGAGGGAGCTGACAGGAGTATAACCATGGGATATACAATGATTGAGAAAATAATCGGGCGCAATGTAAAAAGGAATGTGCGTCCGGGCGATATCGTGACCGTGGATGCGGACCGCGTGATGATACATGATATTTTTATTCCGTTTGTCGCGGATAAATTCGAAGAGATGGGATTTAAGAAGATCCATGATCCGGATAAGGCTGTCCTGATCTACGATCACCTGGTTCCGGCGAGCCAGGTCGACGACACGAGACATTTTCGTGCAGGAAATGCGTTTGCGGAGAAATACGGCATGAAACATGTCCACCGTTCCGACGGGATCTGCCACCAACTGATGACGGAAGCCGGTTATGTAAAACCGGGCGATATCGTATTCGGCACGGACAGCCATACGACGACCTACGGCTGTGTCGGTGCTTTCTCATCCGGGATCGGATACACGGAGATGGCGGGCATTCTCGGAACCGGGCAGCTCTGGGTCAGGGTGCCGGAAACGATCTGCGTGACCGTAAACGGAACGCTCCCGGCAAATGTCACTTCAAAGGATCTGATCCTGACTCTGATCGGCGACCTCGGCGCGGACGGAGCGACCTATATGGCGCTGGAGTTCCGCGGAGATACGATCCGGAATATGTCCGTGGCGAGCCGGATGACGATGTCCAATATGGCGGTGGAGGCGGGAGCAAAGTGCGCCCTGTTTGCACCGGATGAAAAGACCGCCGCCTACTGCGGGATTGAACTGAGTGAGGAACAGAAATCCCTGGCGGCGGACGATGACGCGTCCTATGTCCGCGAGATCGTTTACCAGGCTGAGGATCTGGTTCCTGTCCTGGCCTGCCCGTCGCAGGTTGACAACATTCACCCGGTATCCGAACTTGAGGGTACGCCGATCGATCAGGTATTCATCGGCTCCTGCACCAACGGCCGTCTGGAGGATCTGCAGGCGGCGGCTGAGATTTTAAAAGGGCGGAAGGCTGCGCCTTTCGTAAAACTGATCGTCACACCGGCCAGCCGGAAAATCTTTGACGCGGCGATGGCGGACGGAACCATGCAGACTCTGGTCGATGCAGGCGCCATTATCACGCATCCGGGCTGCGGGCTCTGCTGCGGACGCACGGGCGGGATTCTGACTGACGGTGAGAGAGTGGTCGCGACAAATAACCGGAATTTTCTCGGAAGGATGGGAACCTCTAAGGTTGAGATATTCCTTGCCTCCCCGATAACCGCAGCGGCAAGCGCGGCGGAGGGGAAGATTGTGTTACATGCCGCTCCCTGACCATGCACCGGCAAGATTATTAAACTTTGATGCGCTGCTGACGCAGCGCGCCAACATCTATGAAAGTCGATTGCAGTTCTGCATAAGTTCGATAACGGAAATCAGAGATTTCCTACCTCACTTATCCGCAGAAAGCTGCTCCCTATAAAAGATTTATTTGTTTTTCAGAAAATGATATGGTACTATAAAAGTGTCGTCAGCAGAATGGATCGCGGCGTGTCCGCACGCTTAGAGAGAACTGAATTTTGACGGTCACGGTTCATAGATAACAATCGGGAAAGAGGATGATGATGGAAGTTTTATACACGAATACCCGTGATGCGTCGGAGACAGTCCGCGCATCTCAGGCAATTTTAAACGGTCTTGCGAAAAAAAGCGGACTCTATGTACCGACGGTGATCCCGAAGCTGGATATCCCGATGGAAGAGCTTGCCAGCATGACCTATCAGGAAACGGCATATGCTGTAATGAGCCGTTTTCTGACTGATTTTACGGAGGAGGAGCTGCGGACCTGCATCGAACGCGCGTATGATTCCAAGTTTGATACGCCGAAGATCGCGCCTCTGGTGAGCGCGGACGGCGCTTATTATCTGGAACTGTTTCACGGAGCGACGATCGCGTTCAAGGATATGGCTCTTTCCATCCTGCCTCATCTGCTGATTACGTCCGCACGGAAAAATAATGTGGAACATGATATCGTGATCCTGACAGCCACCTCCGGCGATACCGGCAAAGCCGCGCTGGCAGGCTTCGCGGATGTGAAGGGCACGAAGATCATCGTGTTTTATCCGAAGAACGGCGTGAGTCCCATCCAGGAGAAGCAGATGGTGACCCAGAAAGGCGGCAATACGCTTGTGGTCGGCATCCACGGGAATTTTGACCAGGCGCAGACCGGCGTAAAACAGATGTTTTCCGATGAGGCGCTGCGTGCGGAGCTGGACGCGGCCGGTTATCAGTTTTCTTCCGCGAATTCCATCAATATCGGCAGGCTTGTCCCGCAGATCGTCTATTATGTGTACGCTTACGCGCAGATGTATGCAAGCGGCGGGATCGCGCCGGGCGAACGCATCAATATCGTTGTGCCCACCGGTAATTTCGGCAACATACTCGCGGCTTTTTACGCGAAGAATATGGGGCTGCCCATTGAAAAGCTGATCTGTGCTTCCAATGAGAATAAAGTGCTGTATGATTTCTTTTCCAGCGGACTGTATGACAAGAACAGAGAGTTTATTCTGACGTCTTCCCCGTCCATGGATATTCTGATTTCCAGCAATCTGGAACGCCTGATCTACCGCATCGCGGGCGACGATGCCGAAAAGAATGTATACCTGATGAACCGGCTTGCGGAGACTGGGAAATATATGATCACCTCCGATATGAAAGATAAACTGCGCACTTTTTACGGCGGCTTTGCGGATGAGGCGGAGACGGCTGCCGAGATCCGCCGGTTATACCGGCACACCGGCTATGTGGTCGACACACATACCGCTGTGGCCTCCGCTGTTTATCAGAAATATCTGGCAGAGACGAATGATACGGCAAAAACTGTGATCGCCTCCACGGCAAGCCCGTTCAAGTTCACCCGTAGTGTTATGAACGCGATTGATAAAAAATACGACGCCATGTCTGATTTTGAACTTGTGGATGAGTTGTCCGGACTTGCGAATGTAAAAGTGCCTCAGGCCATTGAGGAGATCCGGCATGCGGCGGTACTCCATGATACGGAGTGCGATGCGGATGATATGCGGGATACCGTAAAGAAATTTCTCGGGATATATAGTGAACGGCAAAAATAATTTGTCTTTACTATAATGGATGCACACAGACGCATGAGGAATGGCTGCTTACGCAGCCTTGCGTCTGACACAAAGGAAACGACGTATGTCGTTTCCTATAATACAAGACAGAAAGGAATTGTCATGAAAAAAGAAGAGTTGTTTAAATATGTTGACCACACTGCGCTGAAAGCGGACACATCATGGGAGGATATCCGGAAGTTATGTGACGAAGCACTTGTGTTCCGCATGGCGGCCGTATGCATTCCGAGCAGTTATGTGAAACGCGCACACGAAAGCTTCCCGTCGCTGAACATCTGTACGGTTATCGGCTTCCCCCTGGGCAATGCCAGCACGGAGGCAAAGCTGGCCGAGGCACAGCAGGCGCTTGTGGACGGAGCCAATGAGATTGATATGATGATCAATCTCGGCTGGGTAAGGGACAAGGAGTTTAAGAAGGTCACAGAAGAGATCCGTGCCGTCAAAGAGCTGATCGGAAAGAACCATATTTTAAAAGTCATCCTTGAGACATGTTATCTGGACTATGATGAAAAATACGCCCTTTGCCGCTGTGCCACCAAAGCGCACGCGGATTATATTAAGACATCCACGGGCTTCGGAACCGCCGGCGCGGTTCTGGAGGATGTGAAGATGATGCGGAGAACGGCTGATCCCGGCGTACAGATTAAGGCATCGGGCGGCATCCGCACGAAGCAGGAGATGGAAGATTATATTAACGCCGGAAGCAAGCGGATCGGCACCAGCAGGGCGATCGAAATCCTGGCAAAAGAGGATGATGAACAGACGCATGCTTGATACTCAAAATCTGATTCATGCAGCGGATCAGGCAAGACAGAAGGCATATGCGCCCTATTCCGGATTCCGCGTCGGAGCGGCGCTGCTGTGCCGGGACGGCACGGTGTTTACCGGCTGCAATATTGAGAACGCATCGTATCCGGTCTCAAACTGTGCGGAGAGGACAGCGCTTTTCACAGCGGTCTCCGAGGGATACCGGGAGTTTGAAGCACTCGCCGTAGTCAGCGACAGCGGTGATTTCACCCCTCCCTGCGGGGTCTGCCGCCAGGCGTTATCAGAGTTTTGCGGATCAGATTTCATTATACTGATGTGCAGCGGCAGCCTGTCGTACAGGCAGACGACGCTGGGTACGCTGCTTCCGTTTGCTTTTTCTTTGCAGTTAATGTAAGATTATGATGTTGATTGCGAGAGTGCGCAGTACGGAGAAATCCGCAGGTATCATAAAGATCAAATACTTTTGACTCAAACATCATTATAATGCAGGGGTCAGGAGGATGTACAAAAATATAAATACCAGGAGGAAATGCAATGTCAACAAAAGCGTATTATCCGATCTCGGAGATCGGAACGGGAAAAGTCGGTTTTTCCAGGACCAGAGCCATCATCGAGGGAGCGTTTTACGGAAACAATGTCGTGAAGGTGAATACCTTAAAAGAGGCATATAACCTTGCAAAGGAATCACCCGGTACGATTGTGACGGATATGCCGGTTAAGGACGGAGAGACCTTCGGCCTGGAGAAGGATGCCAGGGTTTTACTGTTTAACGACGGCGCTGTAACCGGACGCTATGCCGCAGCCCGCAGGATCAAGGGCGAACCCGGCGTGGACGAGGTAAAACTTGACAAGGTCGTGATGGACGCGGTTTACGAGAGCCGATGGAAGATTCTGTATCACGCGGAGTGTTTTATCGGTCTGGATCCGGAGTTTATGGTGAAGGCACATCTTCTGATTCCGGAGGGAGAAGAAAACCTTCTTTATAACTGGATGCTGAACTTCCAGTATATGTCCGATGAGTATGTAAAGATGTACAAAAAGTCCAAACCCATCGCGGACGGCAAAGAGCCGGATATCTATATCTTCTCTGACCCGCAGTGGGCGCCGCATGATGCGCCGGACGTTGATTACAGCTGTCTGAGCGATCCTCTGACTCTGTGCTATTTTGATACGGATCAGAACTGCGCCGCCATTCTCGGCATGAGATATTTCGGCGAACACAAAAAGGGTACGCTGACGATGGCATGGGCTCTGGCGAACCGGAATGGTTACGCGTCCTGCCACGGCGGCCAGAAGGAATACTCCCTGGAGGGCGGCAGGAAGTTTGTCGCTTCTGTATACGGGCTGTCGGGTTCCGGCAAGTCCACCCTGACCCACGCGAAGCACAACGGAAAATACGACGCATTCGGCGGCATTAAGGTACTCCACGACGATGCCTTTATCATCAATACAGATACCTGCGCTTCTATCGCTTTAGAGCCGACTTATTTTGACAAGACCGCGGATTATCCGACCGGCTGTCCGGATAACGAATATCTCCTGACGGTGCAGAACTGCTCCGCTACGCTGGATGAGAACGGCAAGATTCAGCTTGTAACCGAGGACATCCGCAACGGAAACGGGCGTGCGATCAAGTCCAAACTGTGGAGTCCGAACCGTGTCGACCGGATTGATTCCCCGGTCAATGCGATTTTCTGGATTATGAAGGATCCGGCCATCCCGCCGGTCATCAGGTTAAAGGGAGCTGCTCTGGCATCCGTTATGGGAGCCACACTGGCGACCAAGACGTCTACCGCTGAGCGTGTGGCTGCGGGCACCGATCTCAATGCGCTTCGGATTGTTCCTTACGCGAACCCGTTCCGGACATATCCGCTTGTCAATGACTATGAGAAGTTTAAGAAGCTGGTAGAAGAGAAGAATGTCGACTGCTATATCGTCAACACAGGCGACTTTATGGGTACAAAGTGCAAACCGGCCGATACGCTCGGCATTCTTGAGACAATCGTGGAGGGCAGAGCCGCATTTGAACAGTGGGGTCCCTTCTCGGATATTGAGATCATGTATGACTGGTCCGGAAAAACCGCTGATTTCAAACCGGATCTCAGCGACAGGGATTATGTCGCGGCACTTCAGGCTGCCATGCAGAACCGCGTGAACGCGGTAGAGGGATTTGCCGTGAACAAAGAAGGCTATGATAAGCTTCCTGATGAGGCGCTTGCCGCGCTGAAGAAGATCGTGGATGAAGCCGGTACATTATAGGCCGGAAACCGGAAGGTCAGGCAGTCATTCCCGGCATGAGGTATGTATGCCCCTGCCCCCGGAATGATTTTGGAAGGTTTTGACTGTAATATTCTATTGTATTTGTGCGCATAGTAGAGTATAATAAAAGAGTAATTTCCTGGGGTGTACGAGAGCCTTGCTATTTTGAACCTACATTTACGTTTATGGGACTCCTATATTGTATTTCGGATGTCAGGCCGCCTCGTATCAGTGGAAGGCAGAAGACGTATTGCGGACACCCACCTGGCTTTTCTGCTAGGTGTCAAAATGCAGGTACGGCACTCTGGGAATTGCGAAAGATAACCGGATTGTGAGATACACCCGATCATGTGATAAGTTACAAAGGAAGACTTATTGCAAAAGAGGAATCTTGCGATACAGAAGATAAGGGAAGCTGCGTCACGCAGCTTCCTTTTGTTATGCACAGGGGCGCGTAAGGAAATCAGCAGCCTACGCTGCACGCGCGGCGAGTATGAGGCAAATGCCGCCTCCTGCTCGATTGTGCAGGGGCGCATAAGGATTGTGCTTTCATCAGGAAAGGGGGTATTCCAGTAAACATGAAGAGATCATCCTTTCATTCGGCATTTCCCGCCGGGCGCACGAGAAGAAAAAAGCTCAGATTTGTCCTGCTTCTCGCTGCCTGTATGTTTTTAAGCCTGGAGATCGGATGGCTGACTCAGAAGGATAGGACGGCTGTCTCTTCTGAGGTCGAAGATGATCTGGTTTTATCAGCAGAGCTGGCCGGCTATCTTCAGATTATCCCGCTTTCGCCGGAGGAGACCAGGGCGTGGCTCCTGCCTTCGATGGATACATATCTGACCGGATCCGATGTGGATTATATCTTGTCTTTTCTGGAGCTGGATTCCTTTGCGGAATCTCTTCGCGCACAGATTCCATATGAGGACGGGGAACAGGTGACGCGGCAAAAATGGTGCCTGCTTTATGAGATGCTTTATGAATACCTGGGATTGTCTGACGAGGTGAAGGTTATTTCTGTCAGGTATCTCGGAATGGAGCCGGGAGAGTCCAGGATTATAGCAGACAGCGGGAATTATGACTGTGACGCGGAAAGTATTGATTTTACATATGGCGAGACATATGAAGTTTATATCTGCGGCAATACTTTACTGGGTCAAAAAACGGACACCGGAGAATCAGCGGCCGGATCGGAAACGGCTGACGGAGGAGAGGGTGCTGCCATGGCAGAGCCGGTCATCCCGGAAACGGTGCGCGTTCTGCTGACACAGGATAATCATCAGAATCCTGTTCGGGATACAGTAATCTTAAAAAGTGAAACGGCGCTCCGTATTTCTGACGGCAATCAGGAATATACGGTGAACGCCGGGACTTCTGTAAACTGTACGGAACTGATGGCTCAATGGGACACGCGGCAGCTTACGGCGGAGGCGGAAGAAAACGGACGCATCAGCATCTCAAACGCGGAGGGAAGCGCAGTTTCCCCGTATTACAGAGGAAAAATGAACGTCTACCGGAATGACAGCGGTGCCTGGATTGTCAATGAACCGGGTCTTGAGGAATACCTGTACGGGGTCGTTCCAGGAGAAATGCCGGCGAACTTTGCACCGGAGGCGCTGAAGGCGCAGGCTGTCTGTGCGCGGACCTATGTCTGCCGTAAGGCCGCAGGGGGAGACTATGCGGAGTTTATGGCCGATGTCGATGATACGACGGACTGTCAGGTATATCTTCCGTCAAAAGAAAATGAAGCGGCCATCAGGGCCGTGGATGACACGGCCGGACAGGTTCTCGTCTATCAGGGGTATCTGGCTGTTGTCTATTATTTTTCGACCTCGTGCGGTTTTACTTCCGATCCCGGCGTATGGCAGTCTGACGCAGTCGATTATCTGACCTGCGTATCCATGCTGACGGTTCAGTCGGAAATCAGGGATTTCGATATTTTCTTGCGTGACACAGAGATTTCAGCCTATGATTCCGGAAGCAGATATTTCCGGTGGACTGCCGAGCTTTCCCCCTGGATCGGGCAGGAGGCAATCCTGAAAGCTGCCGCGGAGGAGCTGGCAAAGAATTCCCAAAAAATCTCGGCATCGGATGCGGACGGGACACCTGTCACGGATCCCGCCGGTCTCGGCGATTATGTAAACATGACAGTCGTACAGAGAAGCGAGTCGGGGACGGTGACGGATCTGGAAATTCAATTTACCGGCGGATCTGTCCATCTGTATCATGAAAACACCATCCGGACGATTCTCGGAACAGTTATGACGAGTCTGACGGATAAAAACGGAGATTTGGTTTATACTCTCAATATGCTGCCCAGCGCGGCTGTCTCCATCGATTGTCTCGAAGATGGAACATGCCGGGTATACGGCGGCGGACTCGGGCATGGAATCGGCCTGAGCCAATACGGGGCAGACGGGATGGCGGAGGATGGAAAAACCTGTGAAGAAATATTGGAGATCTTTTTTCCGGGTACGGAGATTTCAGGCGTTTCCTGAATCTATCCGTTAATATCCCTGCGCCGTCTGATATTAGCGCTGCGCCCTTGCCCTGTGTGGCATCTCAATCATATTTTTAATTATAGCACTGCCTATGTCGCCATCCGCT
>JAJBVI010000012.1 GCA_020859905.1 Lachnospiraceae bacterium
CGAGGCCTACACACGATCTGGAGGAAAAGAAACAGGCGCTTGCTACCCGCTGCCAGGACTGGGCGGGATACCGGAGACAGCTGGAGGGAACCGCCGCGGATGAGGAACAGCTGAACCGGGAGCTTGCTTTTCTGCAGTACGAGATCGATGAGATTGCGCAGGCGCGGCTGCGCCCGGGGGAGGATGAGCAGCTTGAGTCCGATTTCAGGAGACTGTCTCACGGCAGGAAGATTCTGGAAACGCTGGCTGAGTGCAGGGAGCTTTGCTCGGACGGTTCCGGAAGTGTTTCGGATTCGTCGGGACGGGCGGTCCGCGCACTGCTGCATGTGTCAGAGTATGACGAACAGGTCTGTGCGCTTGCGGATCAGCTGCAGGAGATCGACAGCCTGATCAACGATTTTAACCGTGATCTGTGCGGGTATATGGATGAATTCGAATATTCAGAGGAACTGTTTTCTGAGGTTGAGTCCCGGCTGGATCAGATCAATCATTTAAAATCAAAATACGGAAAAACAATCGAACATATTTTACTGGAAAAGGAAAAAAAAGAGGCTGAGGCCGAAAAATTGCTGCACTATGATGAATATCGCAGAGATCTGGAGGAAAAACTAACAGAAAGCGAACGGGCGCTGCGGGAGATTTCCGCGGAAGTTTCCGACATACGAAAGTCTGCCGCGGCAGTTTTTGCGGATGAGTTAAAAAACGCTCTGAGTTCACTGAATTTTCTGGATGTCCGGTTGGAACTGGAGTTCCAGAAGCTGGATCACTATTCGGAGAACGGTTGGGATGACGTCCGTTTCCTGATCTCCACCAACCCGGGCGAGACGCTCAAACCTCTGGATTCGGTTGCGTCCGGCGGCGAGCTGTCGCGCATCATGCTGGCTTTAAAGACCGTTCTGGCTGAAAATGACGAGATCGAGACGCTGATTTTTGACGAGATCGACAGCGGAATCAGCGGCAGAACGGCACAGATGGTGGCGGAGAAGATCCGGGAGACCGGCAGGAACCATCAGGTCATCTGCATCACCCATCTGCCGCAGATCGCGTCCATGGCGGATTCTCATTTTCTGATTGAAAAAACGCCGGAGGAGTCATCTGCAGTTACCAGGATCCGGCTTCTGGACCGGGAAGAGAGTATCCGGGAGCTGGCGCGGATGCTCGGAGGCAGGGAGATCACGGAATCCGTGCTGCAGACAGCGCGGGAGATGAAAGAACTGGCCGGGAAGCAGTAAACGTAACAGAATATGGCAGATGCGGTAAGAACATACAGTGTGTAAAACAGAAAATGAAATATACTAAAAAGGGTGCCTGTGAAAAGCACCCTTTAATTAACGGATGAAATGGAGAGAGTTCGTTATGCCGGGATTGCGTATATTTCGTTTTTACAGACGGCAAAGAAAGAAGTTTTTTTATCTGTATCTGTTGTGCTTCCTCTCTTTTGCCGCGTGTTCCGTGCGGGGATATATTCCGGACTCTGTTACTGTTGTGCGCGGTGAACCTGTTACGCTTGGAAGTTTTCTGCCGGTTACGAAAACAGTAAAAAGCAGAGACGAGGCGGCTGTCTCCTCCGGAAATCCGGGGAGTGCGGAGTACGGCGTTTATGAGCTGGAATGCCGTTTGTTCGGAATGGTTCCCGTCAAGAACGTGACGGTTCATATTACAGAAGAGGAGCAGGTGATTCCCTGCGGAATTCCCATCGGGATCTATGTGCGGACGGCAGGCGTGTATGTGGTAGATCTCGCGGAGATTGAAGAGGCGGGCGGCGGGACAGTCAGTCCCGCACAGCATATTCTGAATGCGGGAGATTATATTACTGCGGTAGACGGAACGGTCATTGAGACAAAAGAAGATCTGACGGCGGCTGTCTCTGCCTCTGACGGGGCGGTGCTGACGCTGACGGTCCGCCGCGGCGGGGAGACGGTGGATTGCGAGGTGGCGCCGGTCAAAAACGCGGATGGACAGTACCGGATCGGCGTATGGGTCAGGGACGATATGGCGGGAATCGGAACCCTGACTTATGTGACGGAGGATGGGGAATTCGGTGCGCTGGGGCATTGCATCAGCGACACAGACACCGGCAGCAGGATTGAGATCGAACGCGGCACCCTGTATCTTGCCGATATTCTGAGCATTATCAAAGGCGAGAAGGGAAATCCGGGGGAACTGGCGGGTCAGATCCGTTATACGGAGAGCCGGGTGCTGGGCGATATCGAAGAAAACCGGGAAGACGGAATTTTCGGCACCCTGACATCCCTGCCGGAGGAGCTTTCCGAAGCGGAGCCTGTCTCTGTCGGTTACAAACAGGAGGTTGAGGAAGGCCCGGCGCAGATCCTCATCGAACTGGACGGGGAACTGAAAACGTATGCGATTGAGATCGAAAGCGTGGAACTGAACGCGGCGGAGGTAAATAAGAGTATCCGGTTTCGTGTTACGGATGAGGAACTGATTGAGAAGACCGGCGGGATTATCCAGGGCTTCTCAGGCGTACCTATTCTCCAGGGCGGAAAGATCATAGGAGCGGTTACGCATGTGTTCGTCTCAAATCCCAGGGAGGGTTGCGGAATTTTTATTGAAGACATGATGAAATGAGCGCGGATTTGACAGATTACTGTTTCCAACGGTGCAGACGGAGATGGATCTGATGAGCGCTGGTTTGACAGATTACTGTTTCGTGTTGTATTATGGAGTCGAATAATTCAGAAAGCCGGAAGAAAAATGAGAATGAAACGATATCTGATCTGGATTTTGCCGGCGGCGGCCGCGGTTATGATTTTCTGCTTTTCCGCGCAGCCGGGTGACGAATCCGCGCAGCTGAGCGGCAGAATGGCTCAGCATTTCGCGCATATTCTTGCGCGGTTGATTCCGTCTGTGGATCCGGCTGTTTTTTCGGAAACGATATCCACGCTGATCCGCAAAGCGGCGCATATTACGGAATACACCTTATTTTACCTGACTTTACTGGCAGCATGGCATGTGACCGGGCTTCGGCGGCGGAAGCGGGTCGGCGCAGCCATGCTGACGGTTTTTTTGTATGCCTGTTCCGATGAATTTCATCAGCTGTTTGTCGACGGCCGGGCCGGTCTGTTTTCGGACGTACTGATCGACAGCTCTGCCAGCCTGGCCATATCGCTGCTGCTTATGCTTCATTTTAGC
>JAJBVI010000212.1:0-9004 GCA_020859905.1 Lachnospiraceae bacterium
TTTTCATAAAAAACCCCCCCAGTCGCCGACGACTTGCATATATAATTTTTCATATCCAAAACTCCCGGTCAATTATTTCCATACCTTTTCCGTTGGAATTATTTCCATACCTTTTTCCGCTGGAATCTCAGAAAAGTAACTTATCCTGAGTTTTTGGACTGAAGGGAAGTGAAATACAACTGCCTCTTCCATTTTGTGACATTTTAGTGTAAAATAAATCAAATTTAAAGTAAACGCTGCGTAAAACCTGTCGCTTGCGGTGTTATTGTGAAAAGAGAACAGAAAGAGACAAGGGGACAGAACAGGTAGAAACAGGTGAACAAAGCAGAATAGAATGGAATAAACGAGGTATATTATGATGAACATTGTTTTTGTTGACGCGGATACGATCGGTTCCGACATCGACCTGTCTGGTTTTTCCGAGCTGGGCGACGTGACGGTATACGGTTCCACTCGGGAGTCCGAGATGCCGGAGCGCATCCGGGAGGCGGATGTCATCATTGTGAATAAGACGGAGGTCAATGCCCGGACCGTGGGGGAGGCGCCGCGCCTGAAACTGGTCTGCGTGAGCGCTACCGGCACGAATAATCTTGACATGGAGTTTCTCGGCCGCCGGGGCATCGCCTGGCGGAACGTAGCCGGGTATTCCACGGAAAACGTGGCGCAGCACACGTTCGCCCTGATGTTTGCCCTGCTGGAGAAGCTCAGCTATTATGATGATTACGTGAAGTCCGGGAAATACACGGCAGGGGAGTCGTTCACGCATTTTTCCAATGTATTTCACGAGCTGCAGAGCCTGACCTGGGGCATTATCGGGCTGGGCGCGATCGGCCGCAGGGTGGCGGATATCGCGGGAATGTTCGGCTGCCATGTGATCTACTACTCGGCTTCCGGGAGTCCGCGGCAGAAGGGATACGAACAGGTTGATCTGGATACTTTATTAGAAACGTCGGATATTGTGTCTGTTCATGCGCCTCTGAATGAGAGTACGCAGGATCTGATGAATGCCGAAGCTTTTCATAAGATGAAAAACTCCGCAATCTTCATCAATGTCGGGCGGGGTCCCATCGTGGTTGAAGAGGACCTGGCGGATGCCCTGGAGCGGGGCGAGATCGCCGCGGCGGGTCTGGATGTGCTGCGCACGGAGCCGATGACAGAGGACAATCCGCTGCGCCGCTTCCGGGACAGTACGAAGCTGCTGATCACGCCGCACATTGCCTGGGCGAGCGCAGAGGCGCGTGCGCGTCTGATGGCGATCCTGCTGGAACAGGTGCGGGATTTTCTGAGTACAGGCGCCTGATGAAAGCTCTGCCCGGAGCAGTGGAGAGAATCCGAAAGCATAAGCGCCTGATGAAGGCTCTGTCCGGAGCAGGGGAGAGGATTTTATATCATCCATGAAGAAAAGACGGACATGGGCAAAAGTTATTTTTGCCTTTATTTTAATAGGTATCATCATTTATACGTTCCGCGGGTCCTGGAAGAGCATTCTGCAGCAGGTCGCCGACACGGCTCTGCCGATCCTCGCGCTGATCGCGGGAGCCACCGTGATCTACCATCTGATCGAGGCGTGGATCACGTATTCCCTGGCGAAGCTGTACTGCCCGGCGTTTCGGTACAGGAACGCGGTCTGCAATGCTTTCTGCTGTTCTTTCTACCGTCTCGCCACGCTGGGGAGCGGATCGGGGGTGGCGGCGGTCGTGTATCTGGGGAGGCACGGCGTGGGCTATGCGGAAGCGACCGGCATGTATACGATCCAGTACATCATCCACAGGGTCAGCGTTGCGGTTTTCAGCGGGGTAACCTTCCTGCTCAACTGGCAGATTATGTCAGAACATTATAAAAACTATGCCGTCTATCTGATTCTGGCGTATATTCTGACAGCAGTGATCTGCGTTCTCTGCATCCTGCTGGTGATTTTCCCGAAATTCCACAGTGCGGTGCTGAAACTGGCCCGGCTGTTAAATTTCAGGCATAAGTACGACGGATGGATCCGAAGGCTGGAAGACAGTATTGTGGTTCTGGAACAGTCCTCGGGAATACTTCTGGGGAACGCGGGAAAAATCGTGACCAGTATATTAAAAAATATGGTGAAGCTTTGTGCCTGGTACTGTATACCGTTTCTGATTCTGCTGAACGGGGGGCAGCTTTCCTTTTTGTCCTCGGTCTCCGTCACATCCCTGTCGGTGATGACGGCGACCGTAATCCCGACCCCGGCGGGAATCGGGTCGACAGAGCTGATCATGACCGGTCTGTTCAGTATTATGCTGGGTGTGGATAAAGCGGGGGCAGTCACGCTGCTGTATCGTATCGCGACCTTTATTCTTCCGTTCCTGATCGGCGGCGGGATGATCCTGGTAAACCGTGTGCGCCGTCATATCACAGACCGAAAACAGAGTGCCGCCCGCAATGCGGGATAAGAGAAATGCAGGAATCGGATCGCCGTTAAACGGATCGATAACAGAGTACCTCCCGCAATGCGGGATAAGAGAAATGCGGGAATCGGATCGCCGTTAAACGGATCAAAAACAAAGTGCCGTCCGCCGCGGCACAACACAGGGAGGTAATTATGTTTGTCGTTAATTCAATAAAAATCCTGTTTGTCGTTAATTCAATAAAAACCCTTGACACAGCCGATAGTATGGAGTTATTATAAATCTGTATTTTTACTGACCTGCGGGGATGATGTCTTTGCCCGGCCGCAGATGTCAGTTTATATTTGGAGAGTTTTTGATGGATACGATTATTTTTGAAGGGGAGCAGGAGCTGTCTCCGATTATGAAGGATATTTACCGCAGGGTGCGTACTAATATCGAGCTTACCGGACTCGAGAACCGTATCATCTGCGTGACCAGCTGTATGAAGGACGACGGGAAGAGTACCGTGTCTTATCAGCTTGCCCGCAGTTTCGCGGATAAGTCGAAGACCGTCCTGTTCGTTGACGCGGATATGCGCAACAGTTCGATGCTGAGCCGCATGGGCGTCAATGGAAAGCCGCTGGATCTGAGCCAGTTTTTATCGGGGCAGGTGAAGCTTGAGCAGGTTATTTATAAAACGAGTGTTCCTGACTTTTATTTTCTTCCTACCGGGAAGTTCCCTGCCGCTCCCACGGAGCTGCTGAGCAAGCCCCGTTTCCATAATATGATTGAGAAGTTCCGTGAGACGTTTGACTATGTCTTTATTGACACGCCCCCGATCGGAGCCGTGGTGGACTCGATCGTTGTCGCGCAGGAGTGCGACGGTTCTGTACTGGTTGTCCCGGCGAATACGATCAGCAGGCGGGTCGTGGCGGATTACGCCGCGCAGCTCAGACGGGCGAACAGCAATCTGCTGGGCGTTGTTTTGAATAAGGTAGATGAGAAGTCCGGGCGCTACGGCTACGGCTACGGATATGGCCGCAAATATGGTTATGAATACGGTTATGGTTATGGTTATGGTTATGGTGCAGAGTACGGACATTCTGATGCGGCTAAAGAGGAGAAGTGACAGTACCGATGGAAAATACAGAAAACCAGACGCGGGAGAGTAAGCAGTCTTTCTCCCGCGACAGAGAACAGAGCCGGCAGCCGGCCGGCATCCAGCAGACTCAGCCTCCGCAGATGGCTCTGGTTGAGGTCTGCGTCTTAGTACTGAGAATAGGTAATCTCCTTGTGCTGGGCATTGTCGTCGGCGCGTTTATCGTCGGCGCGTGGGTATATACGAGACCTTATGAGTATCAGTCCAGGACCCTGGTCTACAGCGTCACGGATTCCTCAGCCTCAGCGGTATCCTCTCTTCTGAGCGATCTGCAGCTCGGTTCGACGGTGAGCGAAGACTATGCGATCGTCGCCAAGAGCAAGGCAGTCCTGGACACCGCGATCGAGCAGGTCGAGGAAGAGACGGGAGTCACTCTGACGCGCGGCCAGATCAGCAGTTCGTTCTCAGTGACGAATGAAGAGGATACACACGTACTGGTATTTACCGTCACCACGGAGGATCCGGAGCTGTCCAGTTCCATCGCGAACGCGGTCACGGAGGCGACCGCCAACATGATGGCGAACATTATCAACGTGGATCCGCCGGTTATCTTCGAGACGGCGGAGCCGGAGTATACACCCATAGACAACGGACTGACTACGAGGGCGGCGGAGGGCGCCGTCGCAGGACTCGTGATCATGGCCATACTGGTGCTGATCCCTTATCTGCTGGATGACAAGATCAGCACGAAGCAGGATGTAGAGAAATATCTGGGATGCGGCGTACTCGGCGTGATCCCTCTGGATAAAGAGCGTGAACACAGACAGAAGAAGCGGTAATAAAAAAAGAAACAGAAGATCGGCCGCTGCAGTTCTGATTATCACTGCCCTCCTTATTGCCGCGCTGGCTTATCTCAAAAGCCATAAAACGTCGCCATACGAGGATCTTTCGGCAGAGACGGAGAGCCAGGCGATGGAGATGACCGTTGAGTGGAGAGGCAAGACTTATACATATAACAACAGCCTCATCAACATTCTGTTTCTGGGTGTAGACATTTCAGACCCGATCGAGAGTGAGACTGTGCCGGGCGAGGCCGGACAGTCAGACTGCATCATGCTGCTGTCGCTCGATCCGGAGACGAAACAATGCACCATCCTCCAGATCAACCGCAATACCATGATGGATCTGGAGGTGTACGATTTCTCCGGGAACTATCAGAAGTCCGTATACGCGCAGCTCACGCTCCAGTATGCCTACAGTATCGGGGGGAAGTACAGCTGCCGCGCGGTGAGGGATAAGGTGAAGGAGCTGCTCTACGGCGTGACGATCGACGGGTATTTTGCCCTAGAGATCGAAGGGGTTTCCGAGATCAACGATGCCTTCGGCGGCGTGGATGTTACGATGACGCAGGACTGGACCGTTATTGATGAGTCCTTCACGGAGGGCAGTACGGTTCATCTGGAGGGAGACCTGGCGGAGTCCTTCGTCCGTTACCGCGACATTACGGAGTTCAACAGCGTCCAGGGGCGCATGGAGCGCCAGGTGCAGTATGTGACCGCCCTGATTTCCAAGATGCGGTCCTCCGGCGGGGAGGAGTTCTATGATACGATCTCGCCCTACATCGGAGAATATATTCTCACCGATATGGATGCCGACGAGATCAACGCGCTGGCGACTTATGAATACCTGACCAATGAGGTTTACTACCTGCCGGGCGAGGAGGTCGCAAACGGCGACTACGAGGAGTTCTACGTAGACGAAGACGAGCTGCAGGATCTGCTGATTGGCATGTTTTATACAGAAGTGGAGTGAGCTGCACCCTGCCCCGCCTGTGCGGGAGAACAGTGCATGTTCCGCACTTAAAGCGCAGTGAGCTGCACCTTGCCCCGCCATATGCGGGAGAACAATGCAGGTTCCGCACATAAAGCAGAGTGGGCAGGACGCAGCGCAGTAATACAGCTTTATTGGATGTGCATACCGCATATCTCAATATAGATACAGA
Organism: Lachnospiraceae bacterium; assembly: GCA_020859905.1. Lineage (GTDB taxonomy): Bacteria > Bacillota > Clostridia > Lachnospirales > Lachnospiraceae > Eubacterium_I. The sequence continues at coordinate 5,456 of JAJBVI010000212.1, forward strand.
TCACATCTTAAAAAAGGAGGAGATGTATTATGAAAAAAATAGCAGCAATCATTTTGGCGGGAGTGCTTGCCCTGGGATGCTCCATGACCGCGTTTGCCAGTTCGAGTACCGGCACGGCATCGGATGCGAGCATCACGGTAGATAATGATTATACCGTTGATTCGACCGGCAGCCACTTCTCGGTCGTGATCTCGCAGGACTATGCAAGCGATGAGGATGAGGCGGCAGCGAATGCGCTGGCTGCAGATCCGGAGGGAACGCTGTCAGATCTTGTGTCCTCCGGCGTCCTGACATCGGAGGAAGCAAGCGACGTGGTCTTCAAGGCAGTTATGAATGTCTCTGTCGATGGAGATGCTGATGCGGTGACCTGGCCGATGACGGTTCGGTTCAACATCGCCGGCGTTACGTCATCCAGCAAGGTAGTGGCTCTCCTCTACTATAATGGAGCATGGCAGTCCGTGGAGGTGACATCGCTCGGTGACGGTTATGCGGATTTGCTTCTCTATTACACCGGTCCTGTCGCGATTTATGTGGATGAGGACACAGTAGAGAGCGCAAACGCAGCCGCTTCCGGGTCGTCGGATTCCAGTTCCACGACATCGCCGGAGACGGGTGCATTCCCCCTGGCACGCACGCTTGGCGTAGTGGCTGCGGCAGCGGTCGCCGGGATGCTCATTACAGTAAGACGGAGATATGCGGAAGCATAGGATGATCTTTCGGAAAGAACTGCCCTGCCAACAGGGCAGTTCTTTTTCTTTGATGCACAGGGCGCGTAAGGAAATGGGATTGGAGTTTTTGTCTGATGGGGTTATATTCGCGATTACCTAAACTGGCAATTTTTGATATGGACGGTCTGATTTTTGACACGGAGCGTCTGTTTATGGAACGGAAAAATGAGATCTTAAGGCAAATGGGCTACCCGGCGCGTGAGGAGGATTATGTGAAGACGATCGGTCTGTCCGGAACGCTGCTGCGGGAGAAGCTGCTTGAGATTTACGGGCCGGATTATCCGGCGGAGGAGATTACCCGGAGAACCCGGGCTTCGCTGGATGATTATGCGGAGGCATACGGACCGGATGTCAAACCGGGCGTTGAAGAACTGCTGCGGTGGTTTCGGGATCACGGCGTTCCCTGCTGCGTGGCCTCATCCACGAACCGCGCTTATGTAGAGAAGTTCCTGCGGCTGGCGGAGCTGGATGTGTATTTCCGTGGATACGCCGCACGAGATTTGCGGGAGGATCCGTGCGGCGCCGCTCTGTGCATTACCGGCGGGGACGAGGTCGCCCGCTCCAAGCCGGAACCGGATATTTTCCTGACCGCCTGTGCGCGGATGGGCGTGCGGCCGGAGGATGCGCTTGTCCTGGAGGATTCCGAGAACGGCGTCCGCGCGGCCTGCGCCGCGCATATCCCGGTTATCTGTATCCCTGATTTAAAACAGCCCTCCCCGGAGATCGCGGAGAAGGCTGCGGCGGTACTTCCCTCTGCGAGGGAAGTGATATCCCTGTTCGGATGTGTCTGAGCGAAGGTGCGGCCCCGTGATTGCGCGGATGCCGTCGGGGCTGCAAACCCGCGAATGCGCGTATGCTGCTGATCGGGGCTGCGCACCCGTGATTGCGCGGATGCCGTCGGGGCGAAGGTGCGAACCTGCGAATGCGCGGAAACCGCCGTTCGGGGGCGTGAACCCGCGGATACGGTGCTCCGGTGCCCCTCAGATATTCCGGATCAGGTTTACCATCTCAATCGCGGAACACGCGACATCGTATCCCTTATTGCCCGCTTTTGAACCGGAGCGCTCGATGGCCTGCTCGATATTGTCCGTGGTGACGACGCCGAACAGCGTCGGCACGCCGGTTTTTAAGCCGACGGAGGCGATGCCTTTGCTGGTCTCTGCGCAGACCAGATCATAGTGGCTGGTCGCTCCCCGGATGACGGCGCCGAGGCAGAGCACCGCGTCATATTTACCGGATTCCGCCATTTTCTGTGCGATGATCGGCAGTTCGAACGCGCCGGGCACCCATGCCAGGTCGATATCCCCGTCCTTCACGCCGTGGCGGATGCAGGCATCCTGTGCGCCGCCGACGAGCTTTGATACGATGAATTCGTTAAACCTTGATGCAACGATTCCGATTTTAATACCTTCTGCTACTACATTTCCTTCTAAGACTCTCATGGTGATATTCTTTCGTTCTGTTGTATGTTTGTAATGGTTCAGTACCCTGGTGTGTTCATCATAGATGCCGGCGCACTGCGACAGCAGCTCATAAAGGTTACTCATAGTCAGTCATGTGATTCATCTTTTCCTGCTTTGTCTTCAGGTAAAAATAGTCAAACTTCTGCGCCCGGATCTGGATGGGCACCCGCTCCTCGATCGTGATGCCGTACCCGGCCAGTCCGGTGATTTTTCTCGGATTATTGGTGAGCAGGCGCAGGCGTTTGGCTCCAATGTCGCAGAGAATCTGGGCACCGATGCCGTATTCTCTCATGTCGGGCGGAAAGCCGAGCTTTATGTTGGCCTCGACCGTGTCGTAGCCATGCTCCTGGAGTTCATATGCTTTCAGCTTGTTCAGCAGACCGATGCCCCTGCCCTCCTGCCGCAGGTAGAGAAGAACGCCTTTGCCCTCATCTGCGATGGCGCGCATGGCGGCATCCAGCTGCTCGCCGCAGTCGCAGCGCGCGGAACCGAAGACATCGCCGGTCAGGCATTCGGAATGCACCCGGCAGAGGACCGGTTCGTCCTCTGTGAAATCTCCCATGACGAGGACAACGTGCTCCGCGCCGTTCAGTGTGTTCTCATAGCCGTAGATTTTGAACTCGCCGTATCGGGTCGGAAGCTTTGCCTCCGCCTGCCGCTTGACAAGGCTCTCATTGCGCATCCGGTACTCGATCAGATCGGCGATTGTGATGACGTTGAGATCCAGCCGGTCAGCGAATTCCAGAAGCTCCGTGGTGCGCATCATGGTGCCGTCCCCGCGCATGATCTCGCAGCAGAGGCCGCAGGGCTTTAACCCCGCCAGCTTGCACAGGTCGACGGTCGCTTCGGTGTGGCCGTCGCGCACCAGCACGCCGCCCTCCCTGGCGCGGAGCGGGAACATATGGCCCGGTCTGCGGAAGTCCGTCGGCTTTGCGCCGTCCTCTACGGTTTTCAGCGCGGTGACGGAACGCTCCGCCGCCGAGATGCCGGTGGAAGTGTCCGTGTGATCAATAGAAACCGTGAACGCGGTACAGTGGTTGTCGGTATTGTTCGCTACCATCTGGTTCAGCTCCAGTTTGTCACAGAGTTCTCCGCTCATCGGCATGCAGATGAGGCCTTTCGCCTCACTGGCCATGAGGTTGACGTTCTGCTGCGTGGCGAACTCTGCCGCGCAGATCATGTCCCCTTCGTTCTCCCGTTCCGGGTCGTCGATGACGAGGATGATCCTGCCGCCCCGCAGGTCATCCAGCGCCTGGTCTATGGTTGCTAATTCTTTAGCCATGCTATGATACCTCCGATGTATCTAATATGAGCAGCTGCCCCCCATATGCTGTCATCTGTAATGAGCAGCTGCCCCC
>JAJBVI010000212.1:9104-20028 GCA_020859905.1 Lachnospiraceae bacterium
CCCCCATATGCTGTCATCTGTAATGAGCAGCTGCCCCCATATGCTATTATCTATAATGAGCAGCTGCGCCTGCTATGTTATCATTTAAAAGGCGCTTCTCCCAAAATGCCGTGCTGACATCCTGATCTCAGAAGAACCCGTTTTCCCGGAGAAAATCTTCCGTGACGCGGCTTTCCATGCGGTTCCCCGCACGGTTCTCCTTACGATTTTCCGGACTGTTTTCGGAGTGCGGATGCGTCAGCAGCCTTTCCACATATTTTCCGATGATGTCACATTCGAGATTGACGATGTCGCCGGTGCGCCGGCTGCGGAGTGCTGTAACCTGCTGCGTGTGCGGGATGACGGAAACTTTGAAGCAGGTATCATCCACATAAGCCACCGTCAGGCTGATGCCGTCGACGGCAACGGATCCCTTTTCCACGATATAGCGCAGGAGATCGGGTGCCGCAGAGACAGTGTACCAGACGGCATTGTCGTCCTGTTCGACGGTCTGCACTGTTCCGGTTCCGTCGATGTGTCCGGAGACGATGTGTCCGCCGAACCGGCCGCCGGCCGGCACGGCGCGCTCCAGGTTCACGCAGTCTCCCGGAGACATGCGGCCGAGAGAGCTGCGGTTCATGGTCTCCGCCATCACGTCGGCCGTGTAGGAATGGCTGCCCATCGAAGTGACGGTCAGGCAGACACCGTTCACCGCGATGCTGTCCCCGACCGCGGAACCGTTCAGGACATCGCGGCATCCGATCGTCAGGACGCAGGATCGCTGCGCGCGCCGGATATTCTGAATCACGCCAACCTCTTCGATTAACCCTGTAAACATTTTCTCACCTCTGAGCCTGTATAAAACTTTATGCGCTTCTGACGCAGTGCGTCAAACCCGCATGCGTTGCCGGCGCAGTGCGCCAACATCTGTGAAGGTCGATTGCAGATCTGCATGAGTTCGATAACGGAAATCGGAGATTTCCTGTCTCGCTTAGGATCTGTTCAAAAATAACTTTGCAGATTGAGAAGGCTGTCTGCGTCTCCGCTCCGGTCAGCGGTAAACGGGATATCCCCTGATGCAGAGATCCTCCCCGATGGAGCGGATATCCAGATCCCGCAGCTGTACGGCCTCCGACATGCGGTCGGCGCCCATCCCGGATACCGGCGTGGGCGCGTCCCTACCGCCGATCAGTTTGGGGGAAATGTAAGCGTACACTTTGCTGACGATCCGCTCGTCCAGAGCGGAGGAATTCAGCGTGCCGCCTCCCTCGAGCAGGATGCTGTCAATATCCTGCCGGCCGAGCTCTGCCATGAGTTCTTTTAAATTCACGCCGTGTGAACCGCTCGTCGGGATGATCTGTATCCCGGCATCCTGCAGCTGCCGTATCTTTGCGTTATTTCTTTCTGACTGATACGCGGTGTGCGAACAGGCGACGATCACGGGGATCTCGCGGGCTGTGCGTACCAGCCGGCAGCCGGCCGGTATCCGGAGCCTGCTGTCGCAGACGATGCGGATCGGGTCGACACCCCCGGCAATCCGGCAGTTCAGCATGGGGTCGTCCGCCAGTACGGTCCCGATGCCGACCATAATGCCGCGGTACCGCCGGCGGAGCTCATGCACATATTCCCTGGCCGCTTCGCCGGTCACCCATTTGGAGTCGCCGGTCGCGCAGGCGATCTTTCCGTCCAGGGACATGGCGTATTTCATGACGACAAACGGAAGCTTTGTCTCAATGAAATGGAAAAACACCTCGTTCAGCCGCAGGCACTCGTCTTCGAGTATGCCGGTATCGACCTCGATCCCGGCCTCCCGCAGGAGACGGATGCCTTTCCCCGCGACCAGCGGATTGGAATCTGTGCTGCCGACGAAGACCCTGGCGATCTGTTTCTCAATGATAATGTCCGTGCAGGGCGGCGTCTTCCCGTGGTGGCAGCATGGCTCCAGCGTGACGTACAGGTCGGCACCGGCCGGATCCTCTGCGCACCGGGTCAGCGCGTTTCTCTCCGCGTGGAACCCGCCGTATCTCTCGTGATATCCCTCGCTGATGATGCGGCCGTCCTTTACGACCACACAGCCGACCATCGGGTTCGGATTGGTATGGCCGGCTCCCTGTTCAGCGAGTTCTAAGGCGCGGCGCATATAATCTTCCTGATTCATGATTTATTCTGCCTTCCTTGCGCGATCATGTGCATCCCCTTTATAGTGAACAACAAATTCTTTTTGTCGTTCACTATAAAAATATGATTGAGATGCTGCACTTAGTATGACACAAAAACCCCCGAGACAAATCTCAGGGGGTATGCACCGGTGAAAGTGTATTGCATAACATCCGTCTTCCATCCAGACTATACTGTCGGCTCCGGAATATCCACGTGGAAATCACCGGATCAACGCTCTCGCGCTCGCGGGCTGTACCGCCGGTCGGGAATCGCACCCTGCCCTGAAGAATATTATCTGTTTATTCGCAGAACATATGATAACACACTGTATCCCGGATTACAAGGGGGTTTTTGAAAACCAGGTTAGTTACTTTTCACGGGGTGCGGAAAAGCAGAGCGGTTCCCCGCTGGTGATCCCGAATGCCGAAGTCCGGTCAATTTTCAGTGATTTCATACTGAAGCTTTTTGAAAAGGAAGTGGCAGAGGACGGCGAGGCGGCGGACGCATTCTGCCGGGCGCTGAAAAACGGCGAGGCAGAGGAAGCGGAGCAGTTGTTTATGAAATTCATGGATAAGACGATCAGCATCCGGGACTATGATATGACTGCGGTCGAGCAGACATGCTCCGCAAGGGGTATGTCTGTTCGACCCGGTTATGGTCTGTTATGTGTCCGGTTGGGATTATTCGGGATCAGTCAGGATTCCATCTGCCGCCCGAGAAAACCGGCGGCGGTCTGCACCAGCTTTTCCTGGGCGCCGCCGGATTTTTCCAGGCTGTCCGCGCTGCACAGGATCACAGCTCCGACGGCATCCCCGTCGCTGATAATGGTACTGATAGCCTGTGTCTGATAGTCGGCTCTGTCGTCTGTCGTAATTCTTACGAAATTCGAATCATTTCTGTCGGTCACCCGGTGGACGCGGTTCTGGATTACGGACTCCAGCTGCCGGCTGATCTGTTTCCCGTTATAGTCCTTTTTGCCGCTTCCGGCGGCGGCGATGATGTGGTCCCGGTCGCTGACGCACACCAGACCACCCATCGTCTGCGCGAGGCTTTCCGCGTACTGTTCGGCAAAAGCGGAAAGCTCGCCGATGGGGGAATATTTTTTCAGGATGATCTCACCTTCCCGGTCTGTATATATTTCCAGAGGGTCGCCCTCGCGGATCCGCAGCGTGCGCCGGATCTCCTTTGGGACGACGACCCGGCCCAGATCATCCCATTGTGTCAAGTAAAGGTAAAAAAATTTTTGGAACCCCGAAAAACCGTTGAAAACACTGGGTTTCTCGATTTTCGGGTTATACCTTTAGATAACATAATGGGTTCAGATTTTCGCCACCCATTAAGTAATTATATGGCCATTTACGAAATTTTGATGATTTTCAAAAGTTTTTGGTTTCATCTGTGGATCTAATTTTCCTTTGGAAGAACCTCTTTAATATAGGATCTAACAGTACGGTATACATCGTCAAAAAGTGGTTTATCAACATCGCCTGTAAAACGGAACTTTTCATAGGCATGTCTCAAATCATCCTGTTTGTGAAGGAAGCCATTGAAGCTGCCTAAAATCCTATCATTATTTTTTAATATCTGTAATATTTCAGTAGTTTCAAAGTCTATAACTTTTGAAATGTAATACAGGTCTACAATATCTTTAATTCTCCTGAATACCTTATCACCGGATATAACTGAAATTTTATCAGCCAGCATTTGACTTGACGAGACGCCGCGAAAACGAAATCCCGCAATTTCATATATTTTTGTTGGTGGAGCGGGGCGGTTTACGTCTATATCCATAGAGAAGAGGATTTCGTCTGTTGCCGGATCCTTCAATTCAAATCCGGCAGAGCGGCCTTTTCCGTACATTCGATAAAGATTTACTGTCAAATTAATACCATTTTTTCTGAGTGCCTGCTGTAAAGAATCCGTCATTTGTTCAGGTGATGGCGGGGTGTCTGAATACCAGTTTGCATCAATATCAACTGTATGACGGATTTCTTCTGTATACCCTGCTTCGAGCAGACAGGCTTTTAATACCATGGATCCCTTAAAATCAATAGGGATTCCACTGTCATATATTGCCTTCATTACTTCATACATCAGTTTTTCTTCTGCTGTCAGATTCATTATGCACCTCTTAGCTTTCATAATAGTCAATCGCATCGTTGGCCAACTGCTCAAATCTACTCTGGTACTCAGGAACTACAAAGATGTTTTCAAAGCTTTCACCATTGGAATAGTAATATCGGCTGAGAGCTTCTGTAATGCCTTGCATATCCAGAATCGATTCATTAGCAAGTGCATCTGCGACTGTTCGGTTAAAATCGGTATATCGCAGTCCGTTTTTTTCCTTTACATTATAGGTACTTACGTGGTTCCCAAGCAGTACAACACCATTAAAGCGAGAGGTGGAATCATCACCATATCCCCACACAAGATACTCATCGCTACGTCCGCCAAAGCTACCCTGACACATTAGCGCCTCATCTAACGCAAAGACAAAGGATTCGCCGATACAGTCTTGTACCGCTTTGAGCCATGAAATAGCGCCTACATACTCATTGCGCTTCGGAAGTTCACGCTTTTGCGGATCATGTACTGGCAGTGTAACTGTCTTTCGGTTGCTTAAATCAGATTGAGTACGCTTCTCCAAGAGCTTAACAACATATTCCGGCGGTCTGCGTACTCCTGTTTCCCAATTTTGAATGGTACGGAATGGAATATTGTATCGTGCAGCAAATTGGCTTTGGGTATCTCCCAGGCTTGTTCTCATTTCACGAATTGTCATTACTATCACCTCACCATAATAATACACCCATTGGGTGTGATTGTCAAGCGAAATCGAGTGCCTACGCCGACGCAAACAGATCGTCGAATTTCCAGATGATTTCGATATGGTTTTTATCGGAAATCTCGACCCGCTCAATCGCTTCGTACATCTGTGCCCGGAGGGCTTCATCATCCAGGTTTCTTGTACGCATATAGATGTCTCTCTCTTTGCCGGACTGTTCCTGTTCTTTCAGAAACACTTTGTATTCATCCTCCGCTTTGCGGAGTGCTTCCTTCGCTTCTTTGAGTTCATTTTCGCGTCTGGCACGCTGTGCGGTAAATTCTTCCCTGGTAATTCTTCCCTCACGGTAGTCCAGATAGCTTTTCACCTTGTCAGAGTTTTCGGATTCCAGTTTTTCCGTAAGCATACGTTGACGCTCCCGGAGTAATATTCCTCTGGAGGCGGCGGTCTGTGCCTGGTTTCTTACATTTACTTTCATTATGGAAATCTGTGCCTTGAGTGTCTCCAGAATGACGTTTTCAATATCCTTTCTGTCGCAGCGTACCTGTTTGCAGGATTCTGCACCGTCATCCCAATAAGAGGTGACGCAGTAAAAGTGGATATCATTTCCGAATGTCCGCTGCAGCTTTCGGCCGCAGTGTGCGCAGTAGAAAGGAAATGTTTCCTCCGCCAGTTTCTTTTGATGAGGCGTGACTTTGCGCAGCTTTGCGTGCGCGGCGTCATATTCTTCCTGAGATACAATCGCTTCATGTGCGTTTTCGTGAACGAACCATTCGTCTTCCGGTACGCGTCGCTGAGAACTGTCCCGGATTTTGCGGCTTTCCCGTGTATGGTTGATCATGCAGCCTGTATATTTTCGGTTTCCCAATATTTCCAGAACTTTATGGTGCGTCCAGATGAGATGTTTCGTTGAGGCATTGCTGCGATCTGATTTTTTGTACGCGAGAGGCGTAAGTATCTCCTCTGCGTTCAGATCCCGGGCAATCTGGCTGGTAGATTTTCCGGCAATGATATCCATAAATATTCTGCGGACTACCGGAGCCGTCTCCGGGTCGATCACCATCTGATGTTTGTTTCCGGGAACGGTTTTATAGCCGTAAGGACAGCAGGTTACATAGCCATCCTTTTTTTGCTTAATCCGTACAGCCGACTTTACTTTTTTGGAAAGGTCTTTGCTGTAATAGTCATACACCAGATTTTTAAATGCTATGTCCATGCCCGGCGTGTTGCCGAGGTAATTCTCACTGTCATAGTGGTCATTTACTGAGATCATACGCACGCCGAGAAACGGAAAAATATGTTCCAGATAATCGCCGACCTCCAGATAATCACGGCCGAAGCGGGAGAGGTCTTTGACAATAATGATCTGAATCTCACCGTTGCGGACGCAGTCGATCATTCTCTGAAAATCGGGTCTGGTAAAATTTGTACCGGAAAAACCATCGTCACAGAACTCTACTCTGGGAAGTCCGGCAAGATAGGGATTCTGTGCAATATAATTCAGTATCAGATGGCGCTGCGCGGTAATGCTGTTGCTGTCATCTTTTGCGATATTTTTCTTTTTGTCCATGTCTTCCTGAGACAGACGAAGATACATGCCGATACATTTCTTTGTTTTCATGCGACCTCCTTTTTTAAAATCTCTACCGTATCAAGGACAGTTTTAAACTCATCCATATACCGGAACTGAATGCGGAGAGAATTGTCTTGATCCAACTGCATGGATTCGATCATCGCCTCCACAAGTTCCGGTGTAATACTCTGTGCTTCATAATATTTTTTTGCCAGATCGCTCCAAAACTTTTCGCCTTCGACCTGTTCTTTGGATTGTGTATTTGTTCCGAGTATTTCTGCCAGTTGGATTTCCAGCTGATGTATTTCTTTAGTAAGAACTTCGCGAGCTTCAGCATAATCATTCTCATCCAACAATCCATCGCGAAGATCGCGGTATAAACCGCTGAACAGAGCCTTTTTATGTTCAATCTTATTCTTCAGGCTCCTGACCTCTGAAGATTTGTCTTTCTTTTTTGTGGCTGCCTGCTTTACTTTCAAAAGCCTGTGGAGGGTTTCCTGTTTATCCAGAAACAGGTCGAATTGCGCTTTGATTGCGGTCAGCACAGCCTCATCCAGATCGGCCTTTCGGATTCGCTTTGCGTTGCAGGCTCTGGAGCCATGCTCGGCGAAATTCGGGCATTTATAGGTGAAGTATGCTTTATCTTTTTTCCTGCTGATGGACCGCACCAGCTTCATTACGGCTCCGCAGTCTGCGCAGGTAAATTTTTTTCCGTAAACATTGTTTGCCTTCGGAAGATAATCATACCTGTGGCTATTGAATTTGGCTGTTGCTGAGGCTGCACGGTTGATTCTCTGTACTTTGTCAAAAAGTTCCGGCTCTATGATGGCCTCATGCGTATTCTCAACTAAAATCCAATCCTGCATAGCAGGGTGCGAATAAGGAATGCCGGCGTAAAGGCATTGTGTGGTCTTTCTCTGAGCCAGATGACCAAGATACGTGATGTCCCTGAGAATATCTGTAATGATATGCTTGTTCCAAAGGATTTTCCGATCTTTCTGGTTGTTGTTTGTTACAATGCCGCGGTTCGCTTTATATTGACCGGGGGAGGGGATATCCATATCATTGAGGTTGCTGTTGATTCCCATATAGCTCATGCCCTCGCTGCGCCATTCGTAGATCATTCGGACGATGGGTGCGGTGTCCGGGTTGATGACCAGGTGGTTTTTGTCACTCGGATCCTTAAGATATCCGTATTTTTCCCACGAGCCGATATATTTACCGTTTTCCATTTTGATTCTCAGTGCGGAAGATACCTTACGTGAGATGTCCTTCGCATAATAATCGTTAATGATATTGGAAAGGGACACGGACAGCTGCCCGTTGGATTCAGCTGTCTCCGTATCGAAGCCGTCATTGACCGCAATGAAACGGATTCCGAAGAACGGAAATATCTTTTCGAGAAATTCGCCTGTCTCTATATAATTTCTTCCCGGCCGGGAGAGGTCTTTGACGAGGATGCAGTTCACCTCGCCGTTTCGGACCAGCTCCATCAGGTGCTGCCACTCCGGCCGGTTAAAATCAGTGCCGGTAAAACCGTTGTCCTTAAATATACCAACCAGATGAAGGTATGGGCGGTCATTCACATATCTTTCCAGAAGAGAGACCTGATTTTCAATGGATTCCGAATGGTTTAAGTTGTCTTCGCGGGAGAGACGGGCATATATTGCTGTTTTATATATTTTGTATTCCGGCTCCTGCGGAGTAATTTGCATAGCCGGTTCTGGTGTTTTGCGTGATTTTCTTGCCATCATCTCACCTCTTTCGTTTCTTTCCCGGATGCTTTTTCGGCAGCTGGATTTTTCTGATAGATATCAAGAAACTCTGTAATAGCCTGAAACTGATCTGCGTTGTTCAGGGTGACATGAACTTCTTTATCTGCAGAGATTTCGATCCGGTCCACAAAATGTACAATGACCCGGCGGGTCAGAGTCTTGATATTTTTATATTCCTTAAACTGCGAAAGCCAGCTCTGCTGTTCTGTAAGACCGGATTTTACCAGGTTGCGGTTTCCCTGCAGCCTGGAAATAGCATTTTTGGCTTCCTGTATCTTTTTGTCACAGTCCTCTTTGAACATTTTATATTCTTCCATTGTGATGACTTCCATCTTAAAATCCTCGTAGATGTTCAGCTTCATCTTCATGTTATAATCGATGATTTCTTCCTGACGGACGATTTTGCGCTGGATTTGCTGGAGTTCCCGGCGTTCCCATGAGACGCCGTCCAGTTTTTTCAGTGCTTTCTCGAGATCCAGGGCAAGAGAAACCTGCGCCTGAATCACGGCGAGAACCGCGTCATACACGGTCTGTTCCCGTATTGCGTGAGTAAAACAAAAATGACTGTCTTTCTGGTGCGCACTGCACATGAGATAAATGTAATCTCTGCCGCAGGATTTTTTCGCTTTTCGGACCATGGAGGCGTGGCAGTCCCCGCAAAAAACTTTCCCGGAGAATAAATGCACGCCCTGTTTCCCGGAGGGACTTCTGGTATCGTCCAGCATCAGCCGCTGTACAAGATCAAAATTTGCAGCGCTGATGATGGCTTCGTGGGTATCCTCTACGCGCACCCATTCGGAAGGGTCTTTTTGCGTACGTGTTTTTACCTTATAATTAGGACTTGAGGATTTTCCCTGAACCAGAGTGCTGGTGTAAACCTCATTTTTCAGGATTCGGTAAATCGTCATCGCGCTCCAGAGCGGATGGACGGATTTCTGGAAGGCGGATCGGTATTTGTCGCCGCAGAGCCGTTTATACTCTGCAGGAGACGGTATGCCGTCCACATTCAGTTTGTTCGCAATCTGAGCAGGACTGTACCCATCAATCTTCATCCGAAAGATTGTCTGGACTACCGGTGCTGCGTCCGGGTCAATCACCAGTTGGTTTTTGTTCTCTTCTGAGCGCCGATAACCATACATTACATGGGTTCCGACGTATTCGCCGTTCCGTCTCTTGATTTCCAGATTGGAGCGAACCTTTATGGAAATGTCTCTGCTGTAGGAATCATTGATCAGATTTTTGAAAGGCAGGATAATCTCATTCCCGGCCTGTTGTGTCATGGCAGAGTCATAGTTGTCATTGATTGCAATAAAACGAACCCCGAGTGCGGGGAAAATTTTTTCAATGTATTTGCCGGAATCAATGTAATCGCGGCCGAAGCGGGAGAGATCCTTTACTACAATGCAGTTGATCTCCCTCTTTTTGATCTGATCCAGCATACGCTGAAAATCCGGACGGTCAAAATTGGTTCCGGTATAGCCGTCGTCACAGAATTCCTGATATGATATAATCTCAGGATGATTTTTTAAGAAATCCTCAATCAGTTTCCGCTGATTTGCGATACTGTTGCTTTCCTTTTTTTCACCAAGACCGGTGAAATCGCCATCTTCTCTCGATAATCGCAGGTAGATGGCTGCATGATAGGTTTTATCTAAATATGTTTGCATAATGCGCCGCTCCCTTCTGATTTTCGATTAGATGCCGAAAACAAAGAAGAGCTTCGCTGATTTTGTCCAGGGCTATGATAACATAGCGTACAGCAAAGCTCCAGTTTGTTACCGTAAAAAATACATGCCAATTATTGGTATCATCACATGGATGCAATCATGTTAATGAAGTTGTCGGTAATCGTGTTCTGCGTATTCGCAAACGACACTTTTACGACTGTACCGCCAACTTTAAACAGATACGGATTTTTTATCTGCTCCACGAATGATTTTAGCCGCTCATCGCCGGGAAGAGAGCGGTCTATTGTTACATCCCGTATATCCACCAGCTGTTCGGGAAACGGAACTTCTGCCTGTTTTTTATCTGTCATCTGCGGTCACCACCTTTGTTGATATTTTTGCCAATATTTTCCGGTTTATTCAGATACGGTGCGGACCGGTTCACACAGCCCCATTTCCACCTGTATACAATGAACAATTTTTTCCATCTGTTCTTCTGAAAGATGGGCCATGTACTGAATGATGTCTGCTTTATTTATGGTATGCGGCTGCTCTGCCAGAACCATGGATGCAGTGGGAATCCCGCGTATGCCTTTCAGTATGCAGTGCGTAGGCTGATTGGGTTTTTTGTTTATTCTGGATGTCAGTTTCACTACACTCAATGTCGGGCTGTATCTGTTCCCGATATCATTCTGGATAACGACTACAGGGCGGATGCCGCCCTGTATCGAACCATTCCAGTCGCCGCAGTCAGCGAGATATACATCGCCGCGGCGGTAATTCCAGTCTTTTCGCATATTATCCTCCGTTAGAATGATGATTTCATTCTGTCCCCGCAGGGTCGATCAGCGGCCAACAGGCTATTCCTGACTGCGGGGGCAGATATGTAAAAGAGAACCGCTTATTGTTTAAAGAAACAGCGGTTCTCTCCAAATTACTTATGATGGAACTCTTATTTGTCCTCGACGCCCCAGAGCTTACGGGA
>JAJBVI010000190.1 GCA_020859905.1 Lachnospiraceae bacterium
TTTGTTTTGCATAGACCATTTCCGCAATGCACCCTACATAAGCATGGTTTCTGATGGAAAGGTTGACTACAACACAGTCGGCGCACGAAATCCCCCTGAGGTTATCTTTGACGATCAGTTCCGCATTGATCTTGTTCACGCCCAGCTTCCGGTGTTCGTTTTTTTCAAAAGGATTCACCAGAACCCGCCCCTGCTCGGCCAGCCGCGACCGGACATATTCGTATTCTGACTCAATCTCATCCACATCCAGCCCGTCCATTGCACGGCAGTAGTATACATATTTCAGCCGGTAATCCCCGCAGCAGATGTTCTGCCTGATCAGCGGTTTCAGCTCATCGACGGTATCTTCTATGTTTTTCCGGAACGGATGGTATTTCCAGTCCCATTCTGCCGGCCTTCCTATATCTGCCGCGATCCATTTCCGTATCACCTGGCCGGGCAGGGCAGTATCTGTCAGGTTCCTGTGGTAAAGCATCCCGGCGTTATCCATGAAAAAGAGGTACGGGTTCCCCTGCCCGGAAGAGAAAAAATCAACAAACCCGTTCCGCTGTTCCAGTTTCAGGGAATCTATCATTTCCGCCTGCCTGCCGATCCTGTATGGGACGATATGCAGATGCGCGTGCAGGACACAGCACGCGCCCTTATTTTCGCTGCCATCGGCCGCCCCGTGTTCGAACACAAGCGGATAAAACCCATATTTTTCTTTCAGCATCGACCTCACCCTGTTCAGCAGAGCTGTCAGGTCTGCCTGTTCCCTGTCATCCAGGCAGCACATGGACAAAACATGCCTTTTACTTACAATCATTATGTAATTTTTTACCAGACAACCTAAAGCCGGGACGATAAAAAAGCTCTCATCCTCATAAAGGATGGTGTCTTCCGCGGCTTTCGTCCCCTTTTCTTCCATCATTGCGCAGAATCTGCAGTTTTCGTTCACATTGACCTCCGAATCTCATTCATTTTTGTCTCTGTCCCGTGTCTTTCAGCAGCCCCCGGTTTTGTATCAAAACCTGAACCAGGGAAATATAAGCAAAGGCCACCGACGCGGCCGCCAGCAGAAAAACCAGCCCCTGCGGGATATTCATATGCGGTTTCATGAGCAGACATGCCGCCAGCAGCATCTCCGCCACGGTTTTTACCTTGCCTAACGGAAGCGCGGCTATCACCTGCTGCCTCTCAGCCGCAATTAACCGGAATCCCGTCATGACGGTATCACGGCTGACCAGGGCAATCACAAGCCCCGGCGGCATCCGCCCCAGCGCCACCAGAGAAATCATCGTACATAGGAGCAGCACCTTATCCGCCACCGGATCCGTAAATATGCCGAATGTCGTGATCATGTCCCTGCTCCTTGCTATATACCCGTCAAGGAAATCCGTAGACGCGCCTGCCAGGAAAATGCACAGGGCAATAAAATCACGATAATCTGAGCTGAAGAAACCGGAAAGCAGAACCCATGCAGCCAGGGGCGCAATCACAAAACGGGACAATGTCAGCCTGTTCGGAATATTCATCCCTGCGTCTCCTTTTCACTTCATTTCACTTCATTTCCTTTCAGCCGCCTGAATTCTTCTTCAATAATTTTCGTGTTGTTTTCTAATATAAATGAATGATTGTCATTGACGGTGCCCACAATGGCATAACATTCTCTGTAAAGTACAGACGGGAAATGCCCCGCATTAAAAAAATAGGTCTGGAGACATGACCAGACCGGCTCCCCATGGCTGTTATATGCGATACATGCCCTGATCGTAGGATTTTCTTTGGCGTAAAAGAAATGGATGTTATCATTTCCATGGCTCTGGGCCGCGACAGAACTGATCGTATCCGCATCACGTTGATTTAATACAAGCTCCGGCGGGCATACCAGAACATCAAGACCTATCTTATGAATGAATTTCCCACCCGCAATATCATCAATGATGTTGTCGTAGCCGCCTGTCCCATAGCAGATGATTTTCATTGTTTTTACATCGGTGTTGGCATCGTTCAAAAATTTTTTCAAGTCATTCTGTACCTGTTCTGCATTGTTGGGCGGAAAAATCCCTTCAGCATCCGCCCGCAGACACTCCAGATTCTCGTTACATAAATGTACCGATATCAGGATCTGCGCCAGTACCGACGACATGCCTACACAGAATATCACCAGTGTAGCCGGCAGGGCTGCCGCCACCGCCCCTTCCTGCAGGTTGTATCCGATTGACGTGAGCGCCCCGCTGACCAGTGTAACAATCGTGCTTACGCCGATCCAAGCCGGCTGTACCACTGTCCGTATCCCCTTTGCCCTGACTTTCATCTTATCCCCTCCCACCCGTCAAAGTATTTCGTCTATTAAGGAAAACGCCTTTCCCTCCCCTGCAACTATGTCTGATACCGAAGCCAGAAGCGGCAGGTTAAGCTGCCGCTCCCGGATAATCTGCGCCACCGACCCTGCCGTAAAAACCCCGGGCACATGCCTGGTAAATCCCTCTCCAGAAACCAGCGAGCGCCCAAAGGCCACACTGTTGCTGGTTTCACAGAACAGGCTGGTCTGGTAATCGCCGAGACAGCACAGGCCGTATGCCGACGATGCCCGGCCTCCCAATGCGCTGATCATCTCCGCTATTTCCCGTGTGCCTTTCACCATCAGGGCTCCTTTCAGCGATGAACAGCCCAGCCCGTCCAGAATGCCGCCGGCTATGCCGACCATTTTATTCACGGCAGCACCGATCTCATTTCCAATGAGATCACTGCCGACAGAGAGACGGATCCACTGCCTCCCGTAATTTGCCGCAATCATTTCGGAAATCCCGGCATCCGCAGAGTCAACCACCATGCGGGTCGGTATTTGCTTTACCAGCTCTTTCGGCTGCCCGGGTCCCAGCAGTACCGCGATCCCGGCGCTGTCTCCCACAAATTCCAGTGCGACCTCAGACATCCTTTTACATGTATGATTTTCAATTCCTTTCATACACAGGATAAATGTCTTACCCTGATACGGATAACAGATAATCTTTCCTAAAAGGCTACGGAGATTCTGTTCCTCTACTGCGATGAAAACATGATCCGCAAAGGCCAGCGCGTCCCCCAACGCATCAGTAAGGATTATGTCACTGCCCAACTCCACAT
>JAJBVI010000008.1 GCA_020859905.1 Lachnospiraceae bacterium
ATTATAATGAGTAAACATACAATCCTATAAAAAATATAATAAAAAATAGGGCAGACAACATCATCTCTGTCATCTGCCCTGCATTGGAATTTTATATTGTTTTATTCAAGTGGCTGTGTGGTTACGTATCATGTCTGGCGGCTTTTTTAGTCGCTTTCGTTTTGAGCCTTATAATTTTCTCCCCACTTCCATAAAGCATCCAGAACAGGTTTCAGACTGTAACCCAGATCCGTCAAGGTATATTCCACATGCGGCGGCACTTCCGGGAATACTCCGATCCAAATTTGTGTTCTACCATGTTTCTCACCTTTCTGTTACAGTCGCTGCGGATACGGCAAATATACAAAAATAACCGCATATTTGTTTCACTTTCAAAGCTAATTTTTCTTTATTACAAGCTCCTCTCTGTCTACATTGCCATTCTCCACATGAAAAGAATTGAGAACCGGCTCATCCTCATTCTCAAGAGACAGAATCAGGTAGCTCGCGGTGCTGTCATAAGCCAGTCGGATGCAAATACCTCATTCATATCCGCTTTTATATACCTTCACACTCCGTCTGTTCATAATCAATCAGCCGTGTGATCGTCGGATGCTTCCCGCAAACGGGACAATCATCGGTGTTCTTCGGCAGCGGTACTTTCCGGAAGGTCATAGTCAATGCGTCATATGTCAAAAGCGTCCCCGTCAGAAGTTCGCCCTGCCCAACGATATATTTGATCGCTTCCATGGCCTGCAGGCTTCCGATCACACCGCCCATGGCACCCACCACGCCTGCCTGCTTACAGGTCGGAACCGCATCCTTTGGCGGCGGATCACGAAATACACAGCGGTAACAAGGCCCTTCTCCCGGCACATAGGTCATCAGTTGCCCCTGGAAACGAATAATCCCGGCATGGGAAAACGGTTTTCCAGCCATCACGCAGGCATCATTAATCAAAAATTTTGCCGGGAAATTGTCTGTCCCATCAACAATAAAATCATAATCACAGATCAAATCCAGAATATTGTCCGCTGCCACAAATGTTCGATACGTGTTAACTTTTACATCCAGGTTCATCCGATTCATTGTTTCCTTCGCCGACTGTACTTTTGCCTTACCCACATCAGGCGTTCCATGGATAATCTGGCGCTGCAGGTTTGAAAGATCCACCTCGTCTGCATCGGCGATACCAATCGTCCCGACTCCGGCTGCCGCAAGATACATGGCGGCAGGAGCTCCCAGCCCTCCGGCGCCTATAATCAGCACTCTGGCGTTGAGAAGTTTTTTCTGACCTTTCACACCAATTTCTTTTAGAATAATATGTCTGGAATAGCGCTCCATCTGTTCATTCGTGAAAGCCATTACCTCCCGCCTCCCATGAAATAAAGAAATTCCACCTCGTCTCCTTCCGCAAGCTGACGGGCGGAAAAGTCCGCTTTCTGTACAAATTCCTCGTTGACAGAAACCGTCACGTACTGCGGCGTCTCCACATTTTCCTCTTCGATTAACTTTTCTACCGTAATTCCTTCCTCATACGCTTTCTTTTCGCCTGCTACGATAATATTCATGATACTCTCATTCCTTCCTGTCAGTTTTTGGCATATCCTTTTGCAACTACAAATTCTTCTCTATCTCTCGAACAAGTTCTTCTTTCCTCCGCGCTCCGCAAAACCGGGCAATCTCTTTTCCATTTTTCAAAAACAATATCGTCGGAACCGAAGCTATCTCCCAACGAAAAACCAGCCCGCGCTCATACACCGCATTCACCTTGCCCACTATCACCTGATCCGCGTAAGCTTCCTCCACTTCTGCTAACATCGGTGAAAGAGCCTTGCATGGCAGGCAGCTGTCTGAATAAAAATCCACGATTGCCAGTTTATCACTATTTAAAACTTCTGTATCAAAATCCGCCTCCGTCCATCTCTTTGCCATAACTTAATCACCCACCTTTCTCACAATCAAGTCATAGGTATCATCCTCATTTTTCAACAGCTTCAGAATCTGATGCCCTTCTTCCTTAATGCTGCGCGGGACATTCTGCACCGGTTCCCCATCATTCATGTGAATCGAGAGAATCTGACCCTCATCCATTTCTTCCAGTGCCACCTTCGTTTTCACAAAAGTGACCGGGCATACCACGTCGGTAATATCGACGGTTTCGTCAATTTCATATACTGTGCCCATACACATTCCATCCCTTCTATAATTTTATTGTTTATTTCCTCAAATTCCTGCCCTTCCTGTCTGTTTATCTGATCAAATGCAAATTGGGGAAGTACAGTTCAACCCGTTGTGTTTTCGATGACACACTTTTACCATATCGGGTTTTATCACTTGTTGTTATAAGCCGCCCACATCTTCCTGCGAAACTTTTCCTCCCCTACCCGCTGCAGGGTGAAGCGGAAGCGCTCTCCCGCTTCGGCGTTCTCCTCAAAAAAAGTAATCGCCGCATCCGCGACACGGAAAAACGTCTCCTCATCTTTGATCAGAGGCAGGAACTGCTCTCCGGTATATATCTTATTTCCAAACAGGCCGCCGAAAGAAACCAGATAGCCGCTCTCACCCTCCCATGCATCGGTAGGGCATGATTTCACACAGCGTCCGCAGCAATTACACTTCTCCCGGTCAATCAGGACTTCGGTATCTGTACAGGTAATTGCTCCCTCGCGGCAGGTCTTTTCACAGACGCCGCAGTTGATACAGAGATCCGGTTTCCATGTTACTTCCATCCCGCCCTTAACGCCGAGATCATTTTCCTCCGCCTTCAGGCAGTTGTTTTGGCAGCCGGTGACGCCGAATTTAAACTTGTGGGGCAATTCCCTGCCGAAATAACGGTCGTTGAGCTTCTCGGCCAGATCTGCAGTGTCAATACACCCGCTCGGACAAATCGCCCCACCCTGACAGGCCGTCACAGTCCGAACACGCGGACCGCAGACGCCGGGGCTTACGCCGCCCTTGGCAAGACGCTCTTTCACTTTTTCGATATCATCAATGTGGATAAAAGGGATCTCCACGCCCTGGCGGGAAGTCATATGTATGTACCCTTTTCCAAACTCATCCGCCACCTCGGCGATCGTCCGAATATTCTCTGCTGTCAAATGTCCGCCGGTCACCTGTAAACGCAGAGAGAAATATCCTTTCTGTTTCTGACGCATAAATCCGCCTTTTTTCAGTGTTGCATAATCAATATCTGCCATCTTGTTTCCTCCCTGTCATACTTCCTTTTTAGCTGATTATCGGGTTATTTTTACACGTCTTTTCAATTTTCATTCATTCGAATAATGTCTTTCCTCGTGAAACCACTTTTTAATCTTCACCTTTCAGCTGATCAGTTACGCCTCTCGAATCGCCCTTCCAAAATCTTCCATAAGATCTTCCACATCTTCAATCCCGACACTGACCCGGATCAGGTCATCATAAATCCCGGCCGCCGCCTTTTCCTCTTCCGTGCTGTGCACAGCCAACGTAGACTCCGGATGGAGCACCAGCGTTTTTGTATCTCCAATGTTAGACACCTGCAGCGGTATCCTTAAGCTGTCCAGAATTTGATACGCCCGCTCCCTGCTTCCGACGCGGATAGTAAGAATCCCACCAAAATGATTTCCAAACTGTTTCTTTGCAATCTCATGACAGGAATTCATCTCCAGCCCGGGATAATTTATCGTATAATCCGGAAACTCTTTCTGCATCCACCGCGCCAATACCAGCGCATTGTCAGAAATCCGTTCCATCCGAAGTCCCAGAGTCTCCATTCCTATAATATTGTAAAACGCATTCTGCGGGGACAGACATCCTCCTGCATTTCTGAAAAATCCGTTACGCAGTTTCACCATATAAGCAAACGGACCGAACTTCGCAAACTCGCACAGATCCGGATATTTTTTCGCATCCCAATGAAAATTTCCCCCGTCCGTAATCACCCCGCTGATGGAATTACTGCTGCCGTTGACATATTTCGAAGTAGAATTGATAACAATATCCGCTCCCAGTTCAATCGGTTTTACAAGATAAGCCGTCGCCACTGTATTATCTACAAAAAGCGGCAAACCCTGACTGTGAGCCAGATCCGCCAAACTTCGGATATCTGTGACATCCAACTTCGGGTTTCCAATCGTCTCCGCAAAATAACATCGAGTATGGTCGTTTGTCTTCTCCCGGAATGCATTCAGGTCATTATTCTTCACATAGTGTGTGGAAATTCCGAAGATCTCCAACTCGCGGAACAGGTCGATCGTGCCGCCGTACAGGCTGGCACTGGAGACAATCTCATCTCCCGCTTGCAGGATATTCATCAGTGCATTAAACACCGCCGCCATCCCGGAAGCACAGGCCACGCTGGCTATTCCTCCCTCTAAAACAGTCATCCGCTTTTCAAAAGCCTCCACCGTCGGATTCCCTAATCTTGTATAAGAAAATCCCGGCGCTTTATTGTGAAAAATCTGTTCCATACGTTTCGCCGATGTATGCCGAAATGCACTGGATTGACAGACGGGCGGCAGAGTTGCTCCCGATTCCGTATCACCATAGAAGGGAATCTCCTTCGTCCCGTGTAGTAAAGTCGTGTTAAATTTCATCTCAAACTCCACTCCGTATTCCTCTTGTAGTTGTTCATTCCAGCGGCATATATTTCATAGTATTCATATAAGTTATATATGCAATATTATCATTGTCCGAAGTTTCTGTCTAATACACAAAAAAAATAACCGGCTATAGTTTCAGGCTATAGCCCGGCATAACAATTCGTTCTCCGACTCTGTTTCAGATGCATTTTCCCGTTCTCATCCCGGCACATCTCCTTGATTCGAAGTCCATTGATGCTCATCATAATCATCCAGAAAGCTATATTTCTGACCGTCCCTATGATAACCAATGATTGTCTTCAGATTTACATTATGAACACTGCGGAATATATTCATCTCAATAAACTCGCTCTTCTCACGCAGCTGTGCAATCAGTTTCTTCATTTCCTCACGCTTTGATATCTTCTTCCCGAATCAGATACATGGGGCGAATCAGTTCCATCCCCTCAAAGTTTTTGCTGTGGAGCTTCGGCATCATCGTCTCCACCTTACCGCCGTAGAACATCCCCATCAGAATCGTCTCAATCACATCGTCAAAATGATGCCCCAACGCAATTTTGTTGCAACCCAGTTCCTTTGCGTGAGCATACAGATGCCCTCTCCGCATTCTTGCGCACAGATAACAGGGATTCCTGTCTATTGCTGCGACCGTATCAAAGATATCAGTATGAAATACCGTCAGCGGTATTCCGAGCAATTCGGCATTATCCTGAATCAGCTGCCAGTTTTCCTCATTATATCCCGGATTCATGATCAAAAAAACCAGTTCAAAATTAGCTCTCCCATGTTTTTGAAGTTCCTGGAATAGTTTTGCCATCAGCATGGAATCCTTGCCTCCGGAAATACAGACGGCGATTTTATCTCCGTCCCGGATCAGTTCATACTCATTAATACCCTTTGTAAACTTGCACCATATTTTTTTT
Organism: Lachnospiraceae bacterium; assembly: GCA_020859905.1. Classification (GTDB taxonomy): domain Bacteria; phylum Bacillota; class Clostridia; order Lachnospirales; family Lachnospiraceae; genus Eubacterium_I. The sequence continues at coordinate 5,486 of JAJBVI010000008.1, forward strand.
CGAAACTTCTTAATCAGGCTTCGCTCAATTTCTGCACGTTTTTCCTGCTTTTCTTTCTGTGCTGCCATCAGACCGGCGAGTTTGCTTTTCAAAAAGGCGTGATAACCTCCTTTGACGCTGACCGCAGGAAATCCGGCCTCGGAAAGTTCATATGCGATATCCATGCTCTGATCTCCGGTATGGCAAAGCACATAAATCGGATGTTTCGAATGCAAATGTATCAGGTATTCATAGCAAGGCGAACGGTGCCATCGGAAGCGAGAACGGCAAAGATCTCCACGTCTGTTCCGTCAACTGTTGTGTCATAATAGCTGGCCTGGGTGCCTACATCTTCCACATTAATTACAATACCTGCATTTCCCACATCGGATGCACTTTCCTGTGCTTCCTCAGTCTCTGCTTCTGAGACTGTTCCGGAAGAACAGCCGGTCATAGCAGCAATTGCCGCTGCTGCAAGGATTCCGGTAAAGAGCCGCATTCTTTTTTTTCGCATGATTGATACCTCAGCTTTCAATACTTTATCAAATCCTACTATATTACTAGGCATTACACGAATTTTATACCCGTGATGGATATATGTCAAGAAAATGTCATTTCTTCACAGAAAATTAACATAAGTACGGTTACCAATTAGATATCGCAAATCCTCACAGAATGTTATGCTTTTACTTTTTTGTATTTATCCTACTAATCCTATTGATATAGTATGTTAAAGGTGATAGAATAAGTGCATCAGATTTCATACTGATAACGGAACACGGGATATAATTTTTACTCTAAATTTCAATCAGGAGGCTATTAAAATGTCAAAGAAAGAAAACAAATTCAGAGATTACGATATTTCCACACAGGCCATCCATACCGGAACCGATTATGATGAGGAAACCGGCGCCGTCCGCCGCCCGCTGCACATGGCGAACAGCTACAAGCTGCCGGATGACCTTTCCCAGGTCAACTACTCCTCCACAGATCTTTTAATGTATTCCAGAAACGGCAGCGCCAACCAGCACTGGCTGGAGGAAAAAATCGCAGCCCTTTATCACGCCAACGACACGATCGTACTGGCCAGCGGGGTCGGGGCGCTGCATGCGCTGTTCTGGACACTGTTAGAGACAGGAGACCGTGTACTGTATCCGAACGTCAGTTACATGGCGGTCTACCGGATGTTCCATGAGCTGTTCAATAAGAAATTCGGTGTAGAAACTGTTATGGTAGACATGACAGACCTTGATGCGGTAAAGAAAGCAATTACGCCCGGCACAAAACTGGTTCACATTGAGACACCCGACAATCCGACGGTAGGAGTGACAGACATCGCGGCGATCGCAAAAATCGCGCACGAAAACGGCGCTGTCCTGTCGGTGGACAACACCTTTGCCTCACCCCTGAACCAGCGACCGCTGGAGCTGGGAGCCGACTTTGTGGTGGATGCCCTCACAAAATTTATCAACGGCCACGGGGACGCGCAGGGAGGCGCAATCATATCCAATGATCTGGAAACCATGGATCGGATCCGCTACGAAGCGCAGGTCAATGTGGGCGCTGTGATCAGCCCGTTTAACGCCTGGCAGATTTTCCGCGGCTCCGTTACCTTCCCACTGCGCATGGAACGGATCAATCATTCCGCCCAGGCGATTGCCGAGTGGCTGGAGCAACGGGAAAATGTTACTTTCGTGTCCTACCCCGGACTCCCGAGCCATCCGGAACACGAGCTGGCCGGGCGGCAGATGAAAAACGGGTTCGGCGGCGTGATTTCCTTCGGCGTAAACGTGGACGACAAAACGGTCGAACGGTTTTGCGCGAAGCTGAAGGTCGTCACCTTCGCCGTCTCCCTCGGACATGACGAAAGCCTGATTTTCCCGCAGCCGAGCTATGACGAGCGAATCCATCTGTATCCGGAGAGGTTTCGGAACGGCTTTATCCGTTTCAGCGTTGGGCTCGAGTCTCCCGAAGACCTCATACAGGATCTGGATCAGGCGTTTCAGGCTGTCGGGCTGTAAGACAGCTGCTGCTCATATTTATGATCCGCTCCGCGCCTTCCCTCAGAACCCTCCGTGCTCCGTCCTCGCGATAATATCATCCTGCAAATCTCTGGATAATTCGCAGAAATACGCACTGTAACCTGCCACACGAACCAGCAGATTCCCGTAATTCTCCGGGTGCTTCTGTGCTTCAAGAAGCGTCTGACGGTTGATGATATTGAACTGAAGATGCCAGAGTTTTAAATCACGCCAGCTCTTAATGTAGGCAACCAGCTTCTTCATCCCCTCCTCGCCTTTGACGCACTGCGGACTCAGCTTCACATTCAGCAGCCGTGCCGCCCGGTTGCGGAAATCGTAATTTTTCGTCGCATAATTAGACAATAGGATCGCCGTCGGTCCGTTTTTATCCGCACCCTGAGATGCGGAGGAGCCATCGGAAAGCGGCGTCCATGCATATCTTCCGTTCGACGTCGCAGAAACCACTTTCCCGAAAGGCACATTGGATGTAAAAGGTACATAACGCAGATCCAGATGAACGCCCAATTCCTCGGAATATTGTTTTGTAAAAGCGAGAAGTTCCCGGTCGAGGCGCTTGCCGATCTCATCCGCATAGTCGTCGGCGTTTCCGTAAGCCGGCGCATTTTTTAAAATCTGCCTTTCAATCTCATACCCCTCGAAGTTATGAAGCAGCGCCTCCTTTACCCTGGCCAGAGTCAGCCTCTTATCTTCGTAGACTACCTTTTTGATGGCTGCCAGGGAATCAATAACAGTCCCGTATCCGATAAATTCAAAATATCCCAGGTCAATGCCGCCCTCAATCTTCGGCTCATGAATGTTCCTGCATTGTTTCATGCAGAGCTCATGAAGCATGGAGCCCAGCGGCGATCCGAAATAATTCCCGCGCAGACGGATGATTTCATGCTGCTGAATGAACGCGTGCTTCATAAAATTCTTCTGCTGCTTTAAATATGCCTCCAGGAATTCATCAAAGGTCGCAAACTCCTCCGGTTCCCCTGTCGCAAGGCCAATCAATTCATCACCGTATTTCTGCATTTTCCCGTTATACAGTGTCATTTCCAGCGCCGCCGCAAAGTTGATATAGGCGCAGGGAGAGGTGTAGGTATCCCGATTCGGCATCCGCACCTCGGCGCAGCCGGACACGGAGTAATCATAAGCCTCCTCGAATGTCGCACCTTTGGCCAGCAGCAGAGGAATCACTTCCTCATCGTTAATCAGCTTCGGAAACCCGGAACCGTCCTTAATCGTCTCCGCCACCTCATAGAGATAACGCTCCGGAGACCGCGTGTGAATCCGTGCCGCCAGATCCGGATAGTTTAACGGGAATTCACGTTTGGAACGAAGAAACAGATAGGTCAGCTCATTCGTAGCGTCAGCGCCGTCTTTCGTCTGTCCGCCGATGGTTACCGCCTCCCAGTGGGCATAACCTTCATTGAAACTGCCGCCCGCCTTCGAAAGATAAAGATCAATATACTGCGCCATGGACACCCAGACACACTCCAGAAGCTCCTCCGCCCGATCATCGTCCAGAATTCCTTTTTCCTTATCTGCCTTATAAAACGGGTAGAGATACTGGTCCATCCTTCCGTTAGAAATGACCGTCCCGGTCTTCTGCTCTATACGGGAAAACAGCTGGATAAACCACTGGCTCTGCACAGCCTCGTGAAATGTTTCTGCCGGATAAGCCGGCACTTTCCGGCAGATGCGGGCAATTTCCGTGAGCTCCGCCTTGCGCTGCAGATTGGACGTAAACCGCGCTTTTTTCTCCGCCTCGTCCGCGTGTCGATTTGCCCAGAGAATGATGGCGTCCGCTGTCAGGATCACCGCCTCCAAAAACGGCTTCTTCTCCGTGCTGTCTACCGCCGAAAATTCATCCAGCTGATTCAGAGCTTCCTCCGCCTCGCGGCGGATACCGAGAAAACCGGTTTTTAAGGGCTTTTCGTAATCATGCACCCACTGGATGGAAGAACGGAAAGAGGCCGTTTCGTTTACGATATAACGGGATGAATTCTCCTCATTGTCATTATATGTGACCCGTTTGGTCTCCTCAGGCAGTGCATTTACCAGAGCCTCATGAAAGGTTTTCCCTTTCCAATAGGGCGCAATCTCCTGAATCACGTACTCCGCGTCCTCCGCAGTAATATCAAACGGAGAGGTCTCCCGGGACGGCAGACTTTTAATCGCCTCATCCAGCACGTCGCCGTCCAGCTCCGGGTAAAGGATGCCATACCGCCCTTCCCGTCCGGCTCTTCCTACAATCAGCTGTCGGTCGTCAATATATACTGTCGCCCGCTCCGCATAGCGATACAACGCCTTCGCCCACCGCAAAATCAATGGCTGCCCTTCCGTCTCCCGAAAAGACTCCGTAAAATATTTTCCCCGTTCAATATCTATGCTGGGACGCGTGCCCGCAAACGTCTCAAGGATTTGCCGGGTTCGTTTCTCTTCCGGCCTGTAATGTCCGCGGATTCGCTCTTCCTGCGGAGATAATGCATATGCTGCCATGATTTCCTCCTTATCGAACTGAATCATAAAAGCCTTATATTAAATGTAACTATATCATGGTGGAATCCACAAAAAGGTATGGTGCATCGAAAACCGCTATAGATTCTTTCTACAGAGAACTGCTTCATACTAATAAGCAGACTGCACTTCAGGAAAGAAACGTTTCATCCACAATCGTCAGCACCTCATCCAGTATCTCAAAACCCTCTCTCAGCTCCTCCTCCGTAATGATCAGCGGCGGCGTAATATTTATATTATTTTCCCGTCCGAAAGCAGAAAATCCACGCTCTTTTAAAAGCATCAGGATCCGCGCCATCGTCGCATTCTCATCATAACCGTAGGGAACCAGCGGAATCTTTTTCTCCCGGTCCTTCATCAGTTCCACCGCGCCGAAAAGCCCGATATAACGGATGTCTCCGACAGACCGGTGCTTTTCTTTCATGCTCTCCAAGAGTTCTCCGAAGACTTTCCCGACCTCATTTACATGCTCCAGGATATGATGCTCCCGATAATAATTAACCGCCGCAACGCCGGCCGCGCAGGCCAGGCTGTGCCCGCTGTAGGTCAGCCCATAGAGAAATGTCTTATCCTTAAAATAATCTGCGATCTCCTGGCTCATAATGATACCGCCCAACTGTACATACCCGCAGGTGACGCCCTTGGCAAAGGAAATGATATCCGGTTTGATTCCCCAGTGTTCAAAGGCAAACATTGTTCCGGTTCGGCCAAATCCGGCCATTACCTCATCACAAATTAACAGAATCCCATATTTATCACAAAGCGCCCGCAGCCCCTGGAGATATCCGTCCGGCGGGATGATCACGCCGTTGGCCCCCGTAACAGACTCCACCTCGATGGCCGCGATCTGATCCGGTCCCTCATACTGAATCTGTTCCTCCAATTGCTCCAGATAATGAGCGGAAGCTTCCGCGTCATCCCGAAACGGTATTTTTGAGCGATACACATACGGATCATAAAACTTTAAAAATCCCGTGGCTGCCGGCCGCTCGAGGGCAAACCGCCGGGGATCGCCGGAGAGATTTCCGGAACCCAGTGTAGAACCGTGATAGCTCCGATAACGGGACATAATTTTATTTTTTCCAGTAAATGTCCGCGCCGCATAAATGGCCGCCTCGTTCGCATCGGAGCCGCCGCAGGTAAAGAGGACTTTGCCCATATTATCCGGTGCAAGATCAATCAGCATTTTGGCAAGCTCCGAGCGAGGCCCGGAGGCAAATGCCGGCGCGATGTAAGGAAGAACCTCTACCTGTTTCTGCACCGCCTCGATGATGTCTTTGTTCCCATAGCCCAGATTTACATTAGCCAACTGGGAGGACATGTCATAGTGGCGCTTTCCGTTATAATCCCAGAAATAAATACCGTCGGCGCGCTCCACGGGGATTGCGTTCACCGTACCTGTCAGCCAGGGATGCTGGTTATATTCCCTGTCATACTCCAAAATCTGTTCTCTTGTCAGTTCTGCCATCTTTCCATCTCCATCACAAACAAACCTTATTATTCTCTTATACTTTACGATTCACACAAACTCTGATACAGCCATTCCAGATCTCTGTGACTGACTTTTACCGGATTGTTATCCAGATTCGGATGATGGCTTGCCTCCGCCAGCTCCCGGATTTCCTCCTCCGACAGGCGCAGGTCTTTCAGATTCGTGCGCAGATGCAGTTCCCGTTTCAAAGCCAGAACCGCGTCCGCAAAATCCCCGACGCTATCGTATCCCAGTAAATCCGCCAGTTCCCGCGTGCGACTGTCACCTGTATTCAAGCGTATAAAATAGTCCAATGTCAGCCCGCAGGCTTCCCCATGGGGAATTCCGTAGCGGCTGGTCAGCGGAAAGGAACACGCATGGGAAGATGTTGTCTTCGGCAAAGTAAACGCCAGTCCGGCCAGGACAGAAGCTTCCGCCATCTTCTCCCGCGCGGCAAGATTCTCCGGCTGCCGGTATGCCGTCGGCAAATACCGAAATACCGTCCGAATCGCGCACACCGCCAATGCGCTGCAGATCGGCTGATGTCCCCGGCTCCAATATCCTTCCACGGCATGGCAGAGAACATCAATTCCACACGACGCCGTAACCTGCGGCGGAAGGGTAAGTGTCAGTTCCGGGTCGATCACCGCTGTCTTCGGGTAAAAGAAGTCTGAATTGATGGGCGCTTTTTTCCCGCACGCACGGTCTGTCAGCACCGCGACGCAGGTAACCTCACTCCCTGTTCCCGCAGTCGTCGGCACTGCGGTCAGAGGAATCGTAATCTCCGGTATCGGCTTTCCCGTCCCGTGATACTCTTCAATGTACTGCACCGCCGCAGATGCTGCCTTTGCAAGATCCATGACGCTCCCTCCGCCCATGGCGATAATGTGGTCAATCTTTTTCTCACGTACAATCGCACTGCAGCGGTTCACCTCCGTCACATCAGGGTTGGGGGATACCCCGGAAAAAACCTCCATATGATCATGCATCGCCAGAATTCTGTCCGCCGTCTTATTTTTCACAGCTGAGGGGTCACAAACCAGCAGCGGGCGCCGACTCCCGGCCAGAAGCCTCTGCACTTCATTCACTCTGCCATTTCCGAAAATCAGCCTTACCGGCTGCTGATAGTTCCAATCCATCTGTTTTTCTCCTGCTTAATACTCCGGTCACAGATACTCAATGATTCCGCCGGATTTTATACCTGCACATCTCACAATCCGAAATCCGATTTTTATATCCGCTCCGCGCAGTTTCTTAAATCTGCTCGTTGATCAGCCGCAGCAGCTTCTCACGGTACTTATAAAACTTCTCGCTAAACTGAATATCTTCCGCTCCATCCTCGACAATCTGCCGGGAGAAGGCCACCTGAATATCCTCAATCAGCCGTCCCGGCCGTTTGCTCAGCACCAGAATCCGGGAACCCAGAAGCAGTGCTTCCTCCACGTCATGCGTGATAAAGAGTATCGTTTTTCCCGTATCCCACCATATTTTTCGGGTCAGATTCTGCATGTTCTCTCTCGTCAGGGCATCCAGAGCACCGAACGGCTCATCCATAAGCAGGATTTCCGGATTGTTGATCAGCGCTCTGGCAATGGACACTCTCTGCCGCATACCACCGGAAAGTTCATATATTTTCTTGTCCGCGAATTCTGTCAGACCTACTTTTTCCAGATACTCATCGGTGAGTTTTTCATACTCAGCCTTCGGAACATTGCTCATTCTCGGACCGAAATTCACGTTATTGCGGACGGAAAACCATTCGTAAAGCGGCGGATTTTGAAAGACGACGCCCCGGTTTTTGTCAATGCCGTCAATCAGCTCCCCATCCAGACGGACGGTCCCGTCCGTTGGCTTAATAAAACCCGCCAGTATTTTGAGCAGCGTACTCTTACCGCAGCCGGATGGACCCAGCACACAGATAAACTCTCCTCTGTATATGTTGAATGTAATATCATCCAGAGCCTTGATCTGATCCTGCTTCGCCTCATAATACAGATCCACATTCTGAATCGAAATCAGTTCTTCCTCGGTGATCGGCTCTTTCCCCTCATAACGCAGGTGTTCTACGGAAACCAGTTCGCCGCACGGTTCCTGCAGGTCTCTGTAATCTGCCATAAACTTGCTCCTTTAATCCGCCAGAGCGGCCTCCAGATAGGAGGTATTAATACTGTTTACGAAAGTCTCCAGATCCGGCGCGCTGGTAATGCTCTGCTGTTCCACCAGAAAGTCTGCTGTCGCCTTCAGGGCATCCGCGATGTAATCATTCAGGTAGTCCGCCTGCTCCTCGCCTCTCAGATAAACATACTGCGTGATCTGATCCGCCGCGTCCTCTTCCGTGATTTCCAGAACGCTTGCAATCTCTGTTGCAGCGGTCTCCGGATCATCCAGCAGAACCTCATTTGCCTGGATCTGAACTTTGATATAATTCTCCACAATTTCCGGATACTGTTCGGCGAATGCAGTCCTTGCCACAACCAGATCCGCCGTGATCACGCCCTGATCCGCCAGCTGCGCGGAATCCGTAATATTGACGCCGGTCTCCTGCAATTCACTCAAAACCGGATACCATACATAAGCCGCGTCGATGTCGCCGCGAAGCCATGCCGCGTAGATGTCATCCGGCTGCATATCCAGAACCGTAACATCCGTCTCGGAAAGACCCGCCAGTTCTAACGCGTTCAGCAGGCTGTAATGTGCCGTAGAGGCAAACGGAGTGGCAATCGTTTTCCCTGCCAGTTCTTCCACGGAAGTAACCCCGGACTCTTCCGTAGCTACCAGAGTCTCCGCCGAACCGATGACATCCCCGATCCAGATCACCTCATATTCCAAACCGTTGGAAATACCCAAAGCGGTCGGAGAGGAACCCAGTTCTGAGATATCAATACTTCCGGCTGCCAACGCTGTATTGACGTCGCTTCCCGAATCGAAACTGACAATCTCCACATCTACCCCGAGCTCTTGTTCGTAGAGTTCCTCATACCGCGCGATCAGATCGCCGTTGACCAGGTCCATGGTACCGATCCGCACAGTTACATCCGAACCGGAGTCACTGCCTGTATCCTCCGAAGCTTCGCTGTCCGCGGTCTCCTCTGCTGTGCTGCTGTCCTCAATGTTCTCAGTTTCCGCGGCTGCATCGTCACTGTCTGCGGATGATGATCCGCATCCGGCTAAAAGCGCCATCGCTGCTGTTGCTGCTGCCGTCAATGCCAATAATTTCTTTACTCTCTGTTTCATCGTTTTCATACTCCTTTTCATTTTATAAACTTACCGGAAAGATTTTCGCTTTAACTCTTTCCTTTCCAATGGACGATCTTTCGTTCCGCCAGCCGGATCAGCTGATCCAGCACAATACCGGTGATTCCCATCAGAATAACGCCCATAAATACAATATCGCTCCGCAGATAATTGCTTGCATCCAGAACCAGCCAGCCGATTCCTTTCGCGGCCGCTACCATCTCTGCGGCAACCAGCGTCGTATATTCTACGCCAAGCGCGGTTCTGAGGCCGGTGAAGACATCCGTCAGCGCGGCGGGAAAGACAACATAGAAAAAAATCTGCCCTTTTCCCGCTCCCAACGTCTTCGCGCCATTAATGTAGTCTTCTTTGATTCGAATAACACCCGCAACACAGGCGATGTAAACCGGCGCAAAACCTGCCAGATACAAAAGCGTCAGCTTGGAACTCTCACCGATTCCCATCCACAGCACCAGAATTGTGTAATAAGCAAGCGGCGGCAGTGGGCGGTAAAATTCTACGATCGGCTCCAGAATCGCCCTGATCTTTGAAACATAACCGCTGAGCAAACCCAACGGAACTGCCGTAACAACGACCAGCAGGTAGGCGATCCCCAGCCGCTTTAAGCTGGTTCCCAGATGCTGCAGAAGCGTATACCCTTTATACCCGTTCTGTATGATCGTCACAAAACTGGTCCAGACACTCTTTGGCGACGGAATGATAATTTCCGGGAACGTCCCGAATTTTGTCAGCAGCCACCATCCCAGCAAAATCACAACAACGGTTATAACTGAGATTCTTCTTTCTGTACTCAATTTCTTCATAAAACTTCCTCATAGCTTCCCTGATGTCCGGTACAGCTTCCGGCTGCTCCGGAACGCCATACACTTTTCCTTTTCTGCTCTTTTCTCACGCAACAGAAAGATTTTCCTCCTGCTGACACAAATACAATATGGTAAAACATAGTTTCCTCCCTGTTTATCATAGTAAACATATATGTTATGTAAGGAATCATATCATTATCTCTGAAATCTGTCTAATACATAAAAAAAATAACCCGCTATAGTTTCAATCTATAGCAGGTCATTCTTCATCACATACTCCGCCTTATCTGCTCGAGAGCCCGACGCTCCGCTGCGCAGTTCCTTACCGTATTTCACAATTCCCGATATTCCAGAATAATCTCTTCCATGCTATGTCCGGCGTCGCGTTCCCGCAGCATCCGCCGTGCCGGATTCTCTCTCGATTTTACGCGGTGATACAAAGGTTCAAGATAGCATTCCTCGCCAAACCCTCTCTCTCGCAGCCCCTCCTCTGCCAGCTTCACGATCCGGCCGACCAGATGATACAGATGATCGGCATCCACAAACCCCGGCAGATCTCTTTTCACAAAAAGTTTCCGCAGTTCCATCTGATTATAGCCATGGTGATAGATCACATGATCATTCGCCAGAATACCAGAAAGCTCCGATAGTTTTTCCTTAAGTCCCACGTAAAAAGCCGCCACCGCCATGCTGTCAGAAACCGGCTGGCAGCACGCGCTCCGAAACTCTACCGTTCCGCGGAATGTCAGATCCTCAAACTTAAATGTCCGCAGCCAGGCCAGATCCTCGATCTGCGGTATCACATCAACCTCATGATAACATCCATCTGCAAAATATTCTCCCCGAACCGATTCTTTTTGAAAGTAATCCTGAACGCACACGGGCCGGAAATTAATATACTTTTCCTCTCGTTCAACACAATAAATGCTTGTGGATTCTATGTATGACAATAAATCGTCCACCGTATCAAACTGACAGTCAAACATACCGATGTTGTGAGGGTTGATTCCCTGCGAACTGTTTTCCCAGAGCATATCCCGGCTGCAGAGCAGATCTTCATGCTCCCCCAAAAGAACGGAATTCCCAAAAAGAAGCACGGTAAGCGGTTCCAGGCGTGAAAATACATTCATGGTCAGCAGTAACTCATCATAACTCACATCCAACTGCACCTGTGACGCGCTGCAGAACGTTCCAAACGCCGGATATTCATGAAAATACATCGGCTCCTCCTGCTGATATTTATCCCGAAGGCTCAGATGATGAAAAAGCATCCGGTATCGTCCGTTCTCAATAGGGACATTATGATTATAAATCCGGTATGGATTGATCCCCATCCCGGTCAGTGTATAATGAAAACGCCCGAAAAGCGTATTCAGACAGCGATAATATCTGCGGAAACGTTCATTCAGCGTATGAAGCTCCTTTTCCCGTCCCATGGAAAGCTCCAGATTATTATAAGAACAGTCAAAAGAGAGAATATCCCCAGTCTTCGGACATTCGGCGGCGTACATATGTCCCTCGTCATCCCACCCGGTCGGGCGGAATTGAAAATATTCGGCAAATTCCTTTGCCGCCTGATGGACTTTAGAAAAATCCACCGCCTCTCTGTCCAGATTCACAATGGGCAGTTCCAGTTCAATGCCAATATAATGCTCCCGTTCATTTTTTGTCGGTTCTATGTATTTCTGATACAAGCGCTCCCGCACTGCCTTTTCATCTATCATGGGTATCCTCCCAACTCATCATCCGCTCCCGGCTGCAAAATTTCTCTGACTGCTTGTACTCTCAGGCCATCCCTCCTACAGGCTCGAGAAAATCTGATACAGGAATTTCATATTTTCCTCATTATCCTCAAACACCTGACCGTGATTCGTTCCGGTATAAATCAGCTCCCCGTTCCGCCAGGCCAGAAGCGTGGTCATCGGCACAGGCTCCCACACATCCCGTCCCAGCGGTTCCGTGGAAAAAATCACCTGTCCCTTCCGCTTCCGGAAATGCAGGGAATTCTCATAATTTGTATGCACATACATATATTCTCCGTCGCTGATGATCAGATTCAGCTTATTCCCCTTCGCCATGTCAGTAATCAGGTCATCCAGAAGCCGAAAACGTTTCTCCGCATCCAGTTTCCCCTCCGACCGCGTCCTACGATTCACCTCGTCCAAAAGGAAGAGAAAAATCCGCTCACTGTCCATATCTCCGACCTGGCGTCCCACATAACGGTTCAGCGGCTCATATTCAAAAATTGTCCCATTGTGGATCAGAGTCCACTTCCGCCCGGTGCAGTCCGCACCCGAAAAGGGATGACAGTTTTTATACTCCACATTTCCGATGGTCGCATAACGGATATGCGCCAGGATCAGCTTTCCCTCCACCGGGACCGTCAGCCTCTCATGGAGATAACTGCTTTTGTCTGCCTCCAACGGCTCCTTTTCTATAACCGCACTGTTTCCATCCAGAATCGCCAACCCCCATCCGTTCGGGTGCCGGCAGCTGTGACGATAAAATTCTCTCAGATCATCCCGGCACTCAACCGGTTGGCGCGCACACACACCGAATAATTCACACATGACAAAATCCTCACATCGTTATTATTACGCAGTTGACTCTCCGCTCCATTTACATTCACCACAACAATCAGACGACTATGGCAAAATTTCATCCGCCCTGCCACCTTCTGTTATGACGATACCTGAAACTTTTCCGCATATCCTTCTGCGAGACGAATGCCTTTCTTCACATACCCTTTCTGAAACCGCTCCCGAACCTGCGCCGCATATCGTTTGGACGGATCCTCCACTTTTTCCCGTTGGAAAGCCAGGCACTCCCGAACGATATCCTCCTGTCCGGCAAAATACTCCGGCAGGATTTCTTCCATCGTGTTCAGAATCTCCGCAGCAGCTTCCCTCACCGGCTGACTCTGATGCCAGCCGCACTCAATCTGAATCTCATCCGCCTGAAAAAGAGCAGCCTCTTTCATATTTCGAATTGCGATCATCTGTTCCGCCGTCCCGATTGTTTCATCCTCCTGAAGCATCAGCCATACCAGAAGCAGATGGATAAATCGAAGATCCTGCCGCCGGATTCCCACCGGGCAGAGTGGGTTTAAATCCAACATTCGCAGTTCCACATGACTGACGCCATTTTTTCTGAGATTGTCTGTGGTATTTTCACCGCGGGCTTTTAGACGCACGGGATAATAGAGTTCCGTAGATGCCGTGATCATCCGGTTCTTCACATACCCGTCGATACTGTCCGCATAAGCATCCAGAAACGAAAAATCCAGAATCGGTACAAAGGCGTTCCAATAGCCGATCTCACTGCAGCGCGGGGAAGCATATCGGCTCACTACCGTTTCGTTCAAATCTCCGACCCGGTAATAAGAGCCGTCCAGAACAGGACTCGCCGCCGTCAGATATACGATCAGCCAGCTGTATTTGACCGCCTTTTTCCCCAGTTCCAGATACATCTGATCCTTGTATTCCCGAAATTCCTGTTCTTTCTCTCCGGCTGCACAGTTTTCTTCGCGTAAATCAGCCTTCTTCCGTTTGTTATTGGATACAAGATTCCTCTCGGTCTCACTTACAGCTTTTTTCTTCCCGCGACAGGCGAAATCCGCCCGCAGCAAATCCTCCGGAAAAGAAAAGTTATAGTGGATTCCGGAGTACAGCATTTTCTTCTTCCCATATTTTCCCGCCAGATACTCCCGATAGACACCCTTGCCCTCCTGTCTTCCGGTAAAGGCTGCAATCGGTATATCCGCCTCTCCGCAGACGTAGGGAGGATTGGAAAAAGGCCAGAGATACTCCCTGCCTGTCTCTAACTCTAACAGCCGATCCGCCGTTTCCCGATAAAGTCCGGCCAGCTCCGCCCACACTTCTTCAATACTGTCGTTCACACCGGTAATCAGTTCCACCTGATTTTCACAGAAGTCACGGTCAATCCGGCTGTTGTCAGGGAAAGGGTGCGGCGTGTGTGAAAGGTAACCGTGTTGATCCACGCGAAGGCTTTCTTTTTCTAATCCGAACCTGCCCCCTGAAATATACTTTTTTAATTCTCTCTCATCCGGCAGAAAACCCATAACACTCTCCCTTCCGCCCTAACAATTCATATTTTCGTTCTCCAAATCGATGGTAAGGCAACAGCTCATAGG
>JAJBVI010000152.1 GCA_020859905.1 Lachnospiraceae bacterium
AACTTATGCAAAGCTGCAATCCGTAGTATCATACCCTTTTGTCGCCCGAATCATAATATGGCAAGAAACCGGTCAAACGCCGCTCTGCCTTCCGGTGTGCACTTATACACTCCGGCATCCTCCAGCACTCTCACAAATACCTTCCCGATCTCATCCCGCAGAATGGCATCCGCATTCTCTGGCGTGAAACGGTACGCGTCCCGAAAGCTGTCATACCAGTCGGCATGCTTTTCGAGCACCTCATCCGCGCGAAGGTCTTTCCCCTCCAGGATAAACTCCGCCATCCTCTGCATCTCCGTCTGGAGACGCGCCGGAAGCACGGCCAGACCCATCACCTCGATCAGCCCGATATTTTCTTTCTTGATATGATGCAGCTCAGCATGGGGATGATACATGCCCAGCGGAAACTCTTCTGTCGTGATATTATTCCGGAGCGCCAGATCCAGCTCGTACAATCCGTTCCTCATCCGGGCAATGGGCGTGATGGTATTGTGAGGCTCTCCGTCCGTCTCCGCAAAAACAAACGCGTCCTCATCGGTATACGCCCGCCATTTCCCGAGAATATGTTCCGCGAGATCGATCATGCGCTCATCGTCCTTCCCGCGAAGACGGATCACGGACAGCGGCCAGTGGACAATGCCCGCCTCCACGTCCTCATAACCCGGAACCGTGAATGTCTTTTCAAGACCCGCAGTCTCCATGGCAAACGTATAGTGTCCGCCCTGAAAATGATCATGGCTCAGGATGGAACCTCCCACGATGGGCAGATCCGCGTTCGACCCCAGGAAATAATGCGGAAACTGCTTTACAAAATCAAAGAGCTTGCGGAACGCCGCACGGTCGATCTTCATCGGGATGTGCTGCCCGTTGAATACGATGCAATGCTCATTATAGTAAACATACGGGGAGTACTGGAAGCCCCACGCACTGCCGTTGATCATGACAGGGATAATGCGGTGGTTCTGCCTCGCCGGATGATCCATGCGGCCGGCATACCCCTCATTCTCCATGCAGAGCTGGCACTTCGGATAGGACGACTGCTTCGCCAGCCTGGCCGCCGCGATCGCCTTCAGATCCTTCTCCGGCTTGCTTAAATTAATTGTTATGTCTATATCGCCGTACCGGGACGGCACCTTCCACTTGCGGTCTTTCGCGATCCGATCCTTCCGGATATAATTGGTCGCCACACTGAATCTGTAATAGGCATCCGTCGCCTTCCGGGGACTTTCCGCGTAATTCTCACGGAACGCGCGGATCACCTCAGCCGGGCGCGGCGTGATACAATTCATCAGCTTCGTGTCAAACAGATCCCTCGAGACAACACCGCCGTCCTCCAGAACTCCGGTTTCCAGCGCATACTGCACAAGGTGATCCAGCGTATCCGCCAGGTCGATGCCGGACTCCCGCGCTGCCGAATCCTGGCACGGCTTCCGCGGCATTCCCGCCGGGCTGCCGTATATCTGACCCTGCTCTGTTCCATCCGGAGCCTCATACTCATCCTTCCTCAGCACCTCCAGAATCTGATTCGTGCTGTAGATCCTCTCTTCTTCCGGGATCAGACCGGACTCGATCCCATACTGAACCAGTCTGGCAATATACGTATCTGTCATACGATACCTTCCCTTCTAAAACCAATCCAAACTCTCCGCAAACTTTCATGCGCTGCCGCAGGGCAGGAAGAAAGCGCTGCGGTTTTTGACTACAGCACTCGGCCTCCGTCTCCGATCTCCACGACATAGAAATCCGCCGCATAGCCGATTTTCTCTTGATAAACCTTCCCGACATTCTCAATAAACGCGTCGATGCAGTCCTCCTTCACGATACTCACGGTGCAGCCGCCGAAACCGGCGCCTGTCATGCGGGAACCGATCACCCCGTCCTGCTCCCACGCCGTCTCCACCAGAGTATCCAGCTCTATGCCGGTCACCTCATAGTCGTCGCGCAGGGAAATGTGGGATGCGTTCATCAGCCTGCCGAACTCCGCCAGGTCCCCCTTCCGCAGAACCTCCACCGCTTTCAGGGTGCGCTGATTCTCATATACGGCATGCCGCGCACGGCGCTGTCTCACCTCGTTTCTGATCAGATCCTTATTCGCCTCAAACTCCTCCTCCGTCAGCTCGCCCAGGGTCTGAATATCCAGCCTCGCCCGCAGCTCCGCCGCAGCCTCCTCGCACTCGGCGCGGCGTTCGTTATATTTTGAATCGCCGAGCCCGCGTTTTTTATTGCTGCAGGCAATAACGATCCCGGCATCCTTCAGCTCCAGCGGAACATAGGTATAGGAAAGGTCGCTGCAGTCGAGGAAGATCGCCTGGTCCTTTTTGCCCATGGCGATGGAAAACTGATCCATGATCCCGCAGTTCACGCCGATAAAATGATTCTCGCAGTACTGGCCGTACAGAGCAATGTCCGTCATCGTCACCTCATCAAAACCGAACAGATCGCGCAGCATCACGCCGATCACCACCTCCACGGAAGAGGATGAGGAAAGGCCGGAACTGTTCGGTATATTGCCGAACAGTAAGATGTCCATACCGCGGTCAACAGTATAACCATGTTCCCCCAAAGCCGCGATCACGCCGAGGGGATAGTTCGTCCAGCCCGCCGCCTTCTCATATACCAGATGATCCAGGCTGCCCTCCACGATGCCGAGATCCTCGAAATTCTGAGAATAAAAGCGGATGCTCCTGTCGTCCCGCAGGCGGGCAATGGCGTAGGTGCCGATCGTGAGTGCGCACGGGAACACATGCCCGCCGTTGTAATCGGTGTGCTCCCCGATCATGTTCACCCGGCCGGGGGCAAAATACTTCCGGATGTCTCCCCCGCCGCCGAAAATCCGGATAAAATCCTGCATTAACTGAGTTACCATATGATACCCTCCATCTGTAAAAATACGCTGATTCCAATAAACGCACCCATGCAGCAGCGCGGCTGCTTCTCTTTTATTGAAACAAAATCCCCGTTTGTCCTTTTATTCACAATCCGAATTATATGATACAAGGGACAAAAGGTCAGAAATCGGATGCTCGCATCCGCATTTC
>JAJBVI010000207.1 GCA_020859905.1 Lachnospiraceae bacterium
CAACTAACGAATTTAGCGGCGTAATCTATCTACGTAATAACTTAAGTTTTAGTGTCTTAAGGTGCTGCCCTGTCCGCCTGTCCAGTTTTGAGAAAAGCGAAATTCACCGGGATTTTTTTCCTGACCGCGGACATTTTCCATGAGAACAGCATGTGTTTCACGGATCAGCCGATTGCAGAGCGGCAGAGACTGAAGACGTTCCACAGCAAAATTGACAGCACGAATGTAATTAACGACATCAGCTGCATCACGATTTGCATTCTCGTCTAATAATGGGTCGAGAATATCATCCAGAGTAGCCTGCGTGCCTTCAATCTGAGATGAAAGCAGCGCCTCTTTCCGAACATACATAGACACAAAAAGCTGCATATTCGGAATGCGTGTTGTACAAAACTCAAATTACCAGACAAAACTGAAATGATAAAGGCGAATGATGGCGATCAGCATCCGATTGACCCTGTCACCGGGTGATAATCTGCCCGCGTATGAGTTCCACCGGCATCTCCATCCCGGTCCAGCACTGAAAAGAGGCTGCTCCCTGAAACAGGATCATGCTCTCCCCGTTGTGTGTCGGGCAGCCGGCCTTCTCAGCCATGTCAAACAGCCTGGTCCGGCGGGGGTTGTATATAATGTCATAGACGATCAGTTCCGGATGCAGCAGGGACGGATCCGTGATCGGGCAGGCATCCGTTTCCGGCGCCATGCCGACGTTGGTCGCGTTCGCCAGAATGGCGCTTTCCGCAAAGCTTTTCCTCATCTGTACCGTGTCGGCAAAGTCGTATACACGGACGGAGCAGCCGGTCATGTCCTGAACCTTTTCCGCGAAGGCGATGGTTTTGGCGAAGGCTTCCGGGCGTTTCCGCCGGAAAATGTCGATCGCATCTACACCGTCCAGGGCAGCCTGGCTGATGATGGGAGCGGCAGCGCCCCCGGCACCCAGGATCGACATCTTTTTCCCGATGATATCATGTCCGAAATCCTGCACGGAACGCATGAATCCGATGCCGTCGGTAGTATGGCCGATCATGCGGCCGTCCTTCATGATGACTGTGTTACATGATCCCGCAAGCTGCGCGGCCGGGGTCAGTTCATCCGTAAACTCCAGAATCCTTGTCTTGTAGGGCATCGTGACATTATATCCCAGAATGCCGATCTCTCTAAGCCCCTCGATCGCTTTCCCGAAGTCGGAGTGTCCGAGATCAAAGGCGAGGTAGACATAGTCGAGACCGAGTACCTGAAACGCGAGATTATGCATTTTCGGGGAAATACTGTGCGAGACCGGGCAGCCGATCAGTCCGGTCAGGCCTGTTTTTCCTGATATTTCCATAAAAGTGAGTTCCTTTCGCTGAAAAGATGGTGACTGCGAAGCAGTTGTTTCTATTGATATAATAGGCTGCTATTCACGGGCTCCGCTCCTGCATTCGCAATCTCGTCCGCTCCGCGTACTTTCTCGCCCCTTACGGATCTAAGATTGTTCATTTGGGGGCGGTTCCCTGTTTCACAGGAATCCGGAAAATACAGAAATTGCCGCTTGCGAGCAAACTCGACGCGTCTTTTTCTGCATTTTCCGATCCCCGTGAATAGTAACTATAATAGAATAAAACAGGAATCAAATAAAGTCAATGGCTTGCAAGTTTTTTGAAAATAAATTATACTATGAAAGTGGATGGTATGAGCAAGCAGGGCGATAGCCCGGATTGCGAATACCGGCGGCGATTGCGGGAGCAGCTTGCTGCGGATAAGTGAGATAGGAAATCTCTGATTTCCGTTATCGAACTTATGCAGAGCTGCAATCGACTTTCATAGATGTTGGTGCGCTGCGACAGCAGCGCATGAGAGTATACTGTGAAAAGAAGGGGGATACGGTCTATGCAAGCACCGTTTGATGTAAAGGGCATCCGTTTCGGGGAAGGACGGCCGGTGATTTGTGTGCCGGTCGTGGAGAGGGAAAAGGATGCGGTCATACAGAAGATACGCATCCTGACAGAGAAAAAGGTTCAGATGATCGAGTGGCGTGCGGACTGTTTTTCCGGGATGGATCAGCCGGATCAGGTGAGGGATATTCTCGAGGGGGTTCGTCCGTATGTACATGATACCGTGATGCTGTTTACCATTCGCACGAAGCAGCAGGGCGGCAATGCCGTGACATATGAGAAAAATATCCTGTATCTGAATCAGATCGCGGCGAAAAGCGGGGTCATCGATCTGGTCGATCTGGAGTTTTTTGAGGCGACCAGGCCGGAGCGGGAGATACGCAGGCTGCAGAGGATGGGCGTCCGTGTGATTGCTTCGCATCATGACTTTCAGGCGACGCCGGATGAACGGATCCTTCGCATGCTGATGGATCAGATGAAACAGGGCGGCGCGGATATTGCGAAGCTTGCGGTAATGCCGCAAACGCCGGACGATGTGCTCCGCATCATGAAACTGACGAATGACACGAGAGAGAGGTATCCGGGACTGCCGGTTGTTACGATGTCCATGGGCGGACTGGGCGTGATCAGCCGTGTGGCGGGGGAAGCGTTCGGCTCCTGTATTACATTTGGCGCGGACGGTGAGGTCTCGGCGCCGGGACAGATGCAGATGGATACGCTCGCCGGGATTCTGGACGCGCTGCATGAGTCAATGAATTAGGAACTGTTGAAAAATAACTTGTGCAGATTGTGCCGGATAATGCGTGAAGCACAGGCTCTAAAAATGTAGCCGTAGTGGGGCGCTAAACGTCCGGGGGACGTTTGCTCAGCGCCGACCGAAACGGAGTGTAGACCGGCGAGGCTTTTAGAGCCTGCGATTCGCGTATTAGGTGGTGCAAGATGCACAAGTTATTTTCCAACAGTTCCTTAGAACCTTGCAGGGCAGAAGAACGGAAAAAATCATAAATTTTCAGGAGGAGACGGATGAAAAAACACATTTTCCTGATCGGGTTTATGGGTGTCGGGAAAACGACTGTATCCCAGAAGCTGAAGGAACTGCTG
>JAJBVI010000130.1 GCA_020859905.1 Lachnospiraceae bacterium
AAAGTGCGGAGCAATCCGTAGTATCATACCCTTTTGTCGCTCGAATCATTATATTTAATTTTCTGCATTTTAGCAAGAAAAAAACAGTCAGACGTTAATCTCAGCCTTTACCCCGAGGATGTCCCTGTTCGCCTCCAGCACCGGGTTCACACAGTCCTCCAGAAACTTCTCCACCTGAAGCCGGGCTCTGCCGGTGTATTTTGACGGATCCATGGCGGCTGTCAGTTCCTCCGGCGTCAGGCCGAAGGTCTCGTCCGCGGCGATCAGCTCCAGGAGGTTGTTGTCCAGCCCGTACTTTTTAACGTTCCTGCCCGCCTCCATGGAAAGCCGGCGGATCCGCTCATGAAGCTCCTGGCGGTCGCCGCCCTTTTTCACCGCGTCCATCATGATATTCTCGGTCGCCATAAACGGGAGCTCGCTCATCAGCCGTTTCTGTATCACTTTATCGTAAACGACAAGCCCGTCCACAACGTTGAGGCAGAGATCCAGCACACCGTCGATCGCGAGGAATCCCTCCGCAACGGAGATCCGCTTGTTGGCGGAATCATCCAGCGTCCGCTCAAACCACTGGGTCGCCGAGGTAATCGCCGGGTTCAGCGCATCGATCATCACATAACGCGAGATAGAGGCAATCCGCTCGCTCCGCATCGGGTTTCTCTTATATGCCATAGCGGACGAGCCGATCTGGCTTTTCTCGAAAGGCTCCTCCACTTCTTTTAAATGCTGCAGCAGACGGATGTCGTTGGACATCTTGTGTGCGCTCGCCGCAATCCCCGCCACCACATTCATCACCCGGGTGTCCACTTTTCTGGAATAGGTCTGCCCGGAAACCGGATAGCATGCCGAAAAACCCATCTTCTCCGCGATCATCGGGTCGATCTTATCAATTGTCTCCTGATCCCCGTCAAACAATTCCAGAAAGCTCGCCTGCGTGCCGGTGGTTCCCTTGGAACCGAGCAGCTTCAGGGAGCCGAGGACATAGTCCAGATCCTCCAGATCCATCAGAAAATCCTGTGTCCAGAGCGTGGCGCGTTTGCCCACGGTCGTCGGCTGCGCCGGCTGGAAATGCGTAAACCCCAGTGTCGGCAGGGCTTTGTACCGGTCAGCAAAAGCGGCAAGCTCCGCAATAACGTTCACCAGCTTGACGCGGATGAACCGCAGCGCCTCGGACATCAGAATGATGTCAGTGTTGTCGCCCACATAACAGGAAGTCGCGCCCAGATGGATGATGCCCTTCGCTTTCGGGCACTGTACGCCATAGGCATAAACATGGGACATCACATCGTGACGGACTTCTTTTTCCTTTTCCTTCGCCACCTCGAAGTTGATATCGTCTTTGTGAGCCTTTAACTCCTCTATCTGCTCGTCCGTGATATTAAGGCCGAGTTCCTTCTCAGTTTCGGCCAGAGCGATCCAGAGCCGCCGCCAGGTGCGGAATTTCTTCTCCGGCGAAAAAATGTACTGCATCTCTTTGCTGGCGTAACGCTCCGAAAGAGGACTGGTGTATTTATCGTAATTCATATTTTCCTCCCTTCACTCCGCGATAAGCGACGAGCACCTCAAAATGCTTGCGCATTTTTCGGTGTCCGTTGCACTCAAATGCGGCGTTTACAGGCGGTTTGTGCCTGCAAGCAGGCAAAACCGCCTGCAAATGTCGCATTCTTGTCGCTTATCGCTCATAATCGCCTCGAATATCCCCTTCGGGCGGCGCAAGGGGGTATTCCCCCGTGAAGCAGCCGCGGCAGATCGGCAGTCCGCCTGCCATCGCGTCGAGCCGGCCAATCTCCAGATAGGCGAGGGAATCCGCCCCTATGATCTCCCGGATGTCCTCGATGGAACGGTTATAGGCGATCAGCTGCTCCCGCACCGGTATGTCCGTCCCGAAATAACAGGGCCACAGAAATGGCGGCGAGCTGATGCGCACGTGAACCTCCGCGGCTCCCGCCTCTTTTAACATATTTACGATCAGATTCGACGTCGTGCCGCGCACAATGGAATCGTCGATCATGATAATCCGTTTGCCGGCCACCGCCTCGCGGATGACGTTCAGCTTTACGCGGACGCTCTGTTCCCGGCTGTTCTGCTTCGGTTTGATAAAGGTGCGTCCCACATAACTGTTTTTCATAAAGGCGACCCCGTAGGGAATGCCGGACTCCATCGCATAGCCGAGAGCCGCCGCGTTGCCGGATTCCGGAACGCCGACCACCAGGTCCGCCTCCACCGGAGAGTCCTTCGCCAGGAAACGCCCCGCCATGATCCGCGCGTCGTAGACGCTGACGCCGTCAAACCGGCTGTCCGTCCGCGCAAAATAAATATACTCGAAAATGCATCTCCCGTGCCGGCTCTCCGGGATGGCGTTGGTCAGATCGGATATGAGATCCCCCTTTTCCGTGACCGTGACCACCTCGCCGGGCAGGACATCCCGGACAAACTCCGCGCCGATGGTATCCAGCGCACAGGTCTCCGATGTGATGATCCAGGCGTTATCGCGTTTCCCGATGCAGAGCGGCTTAAACCCGTAGGGATCCCTCGCTCCGATCATCTTCCTCGGACTCATGACCACCAGGGAATAGGCTCCTTTCATCTTATGAGCCGCCCTCTGAACCGCCTCCTCCACCGTTCCGGCGCGCAGGCGCTCCCGGGCGATATGGTAGGCGATGACCTCCGAGTCAATGGTTGTCTGAAAAATAGCGCCGGTATATTCCAGGTCATGGCGCAGGTCAACGGCATTGATCAGATTGCCGTTGTGAGCCAGCGCAAGGGTTCCTTTCACATAATTTAACACCAGAGGCTGGGCATTCTCCCGCGACGAAGCCCCCGCCGTCGAGTAGCGGACATGGCCGACGCCGATGTCGCCCCGCATGGCTTTCAGCTGATCCGCTGTAAAGCCCTCGCTGACAAGTCCCATCTCCTTGTGGGATGTGATCTTTCCTTTTGGTCCGTGGGTGTCGCTGACCGCGATGCCGCAGCTCTCCTGACCGCGGTGCTGCAGTGCAAACAGCCCGTAATAGATCGTGGATGCCACGTCGTTCCCGTCAAAATCATAGATGCCGAAAACGCCGCATTCCTCATGAAGCTTCTCCGGCAGGACAGCTTCTGTCATTTTCTCCTGCATATTGGGTTCCTCCAAAGGATAAGGGCAGACCGTACCGGTAAAAACCGGCCGGCCGTCACATTCCGCTAACTGAACTTCTTTCCTGTCAGCAATTCGAACGCCTCTTTATATTTATCAGCCGTTTTCTCAATCACATCCTCCGGCAGCAGGTAATCGCTGTCCGGATTCTCCTTCAGCCAGTCTCTCACAAACTGCTTGTCATAGGACGGCTGGCTCTTGCCCGGCTGATAGCCCGCAAGCGGCCAGAATCTGGAACTGTCCGGCGTCAGCATCTCATCGCCGAGAATGATATCCCCCTCCTCATCCAGACCGAATTCAAACTTGGTATCCGCGATGATGATGCCGCACTCATAAGCGTATGCCGCACATTTCTTATATAAAGCAAGCGTATATTCCTTCAGCTTCGACGCGTACTCCTCGCCTTTTCCGGGGAACTGTTTCTCCAGCAGCTCGATCGTCTTCTCATAGCTGACATTCTCATCGTGATCTCCGATCTCGGCCTTGGTAGACGGCGTGTAGATCGGTTCCGGCAGCTTCTCAGACTCCTGAAGCCCCTTCGGCAGACGGATCCCGCAGACTGTGCCGTCCTTCTGATAACCCGCCCAGCCGCTGCCGGTGATATAACCGCGCACAATACATTCTACCGGAAGCATCTTAAGCTTCCTGCATTTCATGCTGTTCCCGTCAAACGCATCCTTCCGGAAAAACTCCGGCATATCCTTCACATCCACGGAAATCATGTGGTTCGGGACAATGTCCGCAGTGAAATCGAACCAGAACTTCGACATCTGCGTCAGGATCGCCCCCTTGTCCGCCACCTTATTCTTTAAAATCACGTCAAATGCGGAAATGCGATCGGTCGCCGTCATGATCAGGCTGTCTCCGATGTCATAAATCTCACGTACCTTTCCCTCTTTTACCGGTTTAAACTCTGTCATCTTCTCCATTCCTTTCTGTCATCGCCTGTCCGTTCTCTTACAAGCCGCTTACAGTATAGCGCTTCATAAAACCATTCGTCAATATGGGAAAACAAAAAAGAATGCGCCCCGGCGCATTCTTTTTTACTTTTCTTTTCTTTTTTATTTATTATGAAAGTGTCATCAATAGACAGACAGATGGACATGCTTGCATGGCCAGATGTCTGGATATTGGATGACCAAGACGGTATGAGCAAGTAGCGCGACAGCGCGGATTGCGAATACCGGCGGCGATTGCGGGAGCAGCTTGCTGCGGAGCAATCGACTTTCATAGATGTTGGCGCGCTGCGACAGCAGCGCATGGAAGTTTACTCTGAATTTATAACAGATTCTCACCTGATCAGCAGCGAGTGCCCCGTCATCTCCGGCGGATGTTCCAGCTCCATCAGCTCGATCAGCGTCGGCACGATATCCGCGAGGCATCCGCCCTCCGCCAGTTTGCAGGAGGGATCGGCGTTCACCAGGATAAACGGCACCTGGTTCGTCGTGTGCGCGGTGTGCGGTTTCCCGGTCTCATAATCGATCATCTTCTCGGCGTTTCCGTGATCGGCGCAGACGAAGAGGATACCGTCCACATCCCGGATCGCGTCGACCGCATCGCCGACCAGGCTGTCCACGCGCTCCACTGCAGCGATGGCCGCCTTAAGTACGCCGGTGTGTCCGACCATGTCAGGGTTCGCGAAGTTGATGATAATCACATCATATTTGTCGGATTTGATGGCCTCCACCAGATCCATGCCGACCTCGGGCGCACTCATCTCCGGCTTCAGGTCGTAGGTTGCGACCTCCTTCGGGGATGCTACGAGCAGACGGGCCTCATCCGCATTCGGCTCCTCCACGCCGCCGTTAAAGAAAAACGTCACATGCGCGTATTTCTCGGTCTCCGCCAGCCGGAGCTGTTTTTTTCCTTCCTTTGCGAGGAACTCCCCGAACGTATTGACGATGGTCTCCTTCTCAAAAGCGATGCGCTTGTTCGGGATCGTCTCGTCGTAATCCTTAAAGCAGACATAGGTCAGCTTCAGGAACTCTCTCTCAAACCCGGTGAACTCATCGTCACAGAAGGCTCTGGTGATCTCCCGCGCACGGTCCGGGCGGAAATTAAAGAAAATCACGGAGTCATTCTCCTTCACGAGAGACAGCGGCTTCCCGCTCTCATCCGTGATCACCGTCGGCAGGACGAACTCATCCGTCACGCCCGCGTCATAGGAATCCTGCATCGCCCGCACCGGGTCAGCCGCCTGCACGCCGATGCCGGATACAAGGGACTCATAGGCTTTCTGCACCCGATCCCAGTTCGTGTCGCGATCCATGGCATAATAGCGGCCGGACAGAGAAGCAATCCGGCCCACGCCGATCTCATCCATTTTCTCACAGAGTTCTTCCACATAGCCCTTCCCGGATGCCGGCGGGGTATCCCTGCCGTCCAGGAACGCGTGAACGTACACTTTTGAAAGACCGTTTCGTTTCGCCATCTCCAGCAGGCCGTACAGATGCGTGTTGTGGCTGTGTACGCCGCCGTCGGAAAGCAGACCCCACAGATGCAGGTCGGAATCATGCTTTTTGCAATTCTCCATCGCCGCCAGAAGCGCTTTGTTTTCAAAGAAATCCCCGTCCTGAATGGCTTTTGTGATACGGGTCAGATCCTGATAAATGATGCGGCCCGCCCCGATATTCATATGGCCGACCTCGGAGTTGCCCATCTGGCCGTCCGGGAGACCGACCGCCAGACCGGAAGCATTGCCCCGGACAAAAGGATACTCTCTCATCAGGCGGTCCATCACCGGCGTCTTCGCCATGGCGATGGCATTACCCTCCGGATTGTCATTTAAACCGTAGCCGTCCAGAACCATTAAAACTACTGGTTTCTTCATAATATAAATCTTCCTTCTAATAATTGACAATCTTCCCGAAATCAGCCTTGAGCGATGCTCCGCCCACGAGTCCGCCGTCGATATCCGGCTTCCCGAACAGCTCCGCCGCGTTGCCCGCGTTCACGGATCCGCCGTACTGAATCCGGATAGCCCCGGCAGTCGCCTCGTCATAAACCTCCGCGATGCACTTGCGGATCGCGCCGCATACTTCCTCTGCCTGGTCGGCCGTCGCCGTCTCGCCCGTCCCGATCGCCCAGATCGGCTCATAAGCGATCACCGCAGTCTTCGCCTGGTCTGCAGTGACATTCTGGAACGCGATCTTAATCTGCATGCGGATCCACTCGATGTAGATACCCTGCTTCCTCTGGGTCAGCGTCTCGCCGCAGCAGATGATCGGCGTGAGGCCATGCTCAAACGCCTTCAGAACCTTCTTATTGACAGTCTCATCGGTCTCCGCGAAATATTCTCTCCGCTCGGAATGTCCAATGATCACGTATTTCACGCCCGCGTCCGTGAGCATCGCCGGAGCGATCTCTCCGGTGTAGGCACCCTTCTCCTCATAGTACATATTCTCGGCGCCGATCTGAATATTGCTGCCCTTCGCGGCCTCGATCGCCGGGATAATATCGATCGCCGGTACGCAGAACACCACGTCCGCATCGTCGTTCGCCACCAGCGGCTTCAGTTCATTCACCAGGGCGACCGCCTCGCTCGGGGTCTTGTTCATCTTCCAGTTGCCCGCGATAATCATTCTTCTTGCCATATTTATTCTCCTCAACTTTCATAGATGTTGATGCGCTGCGGCAGCAGCGCATGAAGGTTACCTGTCGTTCGCCGTAGCCACGCCCGGAAGCTCTTTGCCCTCCAGGAATTCAAGGGAGGCGCCGCCGCCTGTGGAAATATGGGTCATCTGAGCGCCGAAGCCGAGCTGGTTCACAGCCGCCGCGGAGTCACCGCCGCCGATGATTGTCGTTGCGTCCGTCTCCGCCAGAGCCTTCGCCACCGCGATCGTCCCCTTTGCCAGGATCGGGTTCTCAAACACGCCCATCGGACCGTTCCATACCACGGTCTTCGCGGACTTCACGGCGTCGGCGTAGAGCGCCTGCGTCTTCGGTCCGATATCCAGTCCCATCTTATCAGCCGGAATCGCGTCTGCCTCAACCGCCTCAACCGCGATCTCCGCGTCGATCGGATCCGGAAAACCGTCCGCGACAATGGTGTCGATCGGGAGCAGGAGCTTCTTGCCGAGCTTCTGAGCCTTATCCATCATTTCCTTACAGTAATCAATCTTCGTCTCATCCAACAGGGAAGTGCCGGTCTCATAGCCCTTTGCTTTCTGGAAGGTGTAGGCCATGCCGCCGCCGATGATCAGGGTGTCGCATTTTTCCAGCAGATTGGAGATCACGTTCAGCTTGTCAGCCACCTTCGCGCCGCCGAGGATCGCTACAAACGGCCGCTCCGGCGTCTCCACGGCGTTGCCGAGGAAATCAATCTCCTTCTGCATCAGATATCCGACCACCGCCGTATCAACGAGCTGCGCCACGCCGACATTCGAGCAGTGAGCCCTGTGGGCGGTGCCGAACGCGTCGTTGACAAACACGTCGCAGAGGGAGGCCAGGTCTTTGGAGAAAGCCTCGCCGTTCTTCGTCTCCTCCGGACGGAACCGGGTATTCTCGAGAAGAATCACATCGCCGTCCCGCATCGCCGCGGCAGCAGCCTTCGCGTTCGGTCCGACCACCTCCGGATCCGCCGCGAACTTCACCTCCTGTCCGAGCAGCTCGGTCAGACGCGCCGCCACGGGAGCCAGTGTCTTTGTCTTTTTATCCTCTTCCGTCTTGATCTTGCCGAGGTGGGAGCAGAGGATCACTCTGCCGCCGTCGGCGATCAGTTTCCTGATCGTGGGAAGCGCCGCAACCAGACGGTTCTCGTCCGTGATCACGCCATCCTTCAGAGGTACGTTAAAATCACATCTGCAGAGAACCTTCAAGCCCCTGACATTAATGTCGTCTACAGATTTCTTATTTAATCCCATATCATATTCTCCTTGAATAATTGTAAAAACCGGGCAGGGCGGAATCCGCCTCACACCCGCCGCGCGAGTACGGGCACCACGGCACCCTGTTCCTGCTTCTTTGAAAAAAGGATCCGGTCCTTACCTGACCGGACCCTTAAGAGTCTTAGTTTCGGGCTGCACCCGAATGTAACCGCTGCCGTCCCGGCAGACTTATATATATATACCTGTACACAATACCATCCACCGGACAGATTGGCTGCACGGAAAGATTCAGAAACCTATACCAGCTCCGCAAAGAACTTGATCGTGCGGACCATCTGGCTTGTATAGCTGTTCTCATTGTCATACCAGGAAACAACCTGTACCTGCGTCGTGCCGTTGTCGAGCGGAAGAACCATCGTCTGGGTCGCGTCGAACAGGGAACCGTAGGTCATGCCGATGATATCGCTGGAAACGATCTCATCCTCGTTGTAACCGAAGGACTCGTTGGAGGCAGCCTTCATCGCCTCGTTGATCTGGTCAACCGTCACAGCACCCTCAACCACCGCATTCAGGATGGTGGTGGAGCCTGTCGGGGTCGGGACACGCTGTGCAGCGCCGATCAGCTTGCCGGAAAGCTCCGGGATAACGAGACCGATCGCCTTCGCCGCGCCCGTGCTGTTCGGAACGATATTCACCGCGGCCGCGCGGGAACGTCTGAGATCGCCCTTCCTCTGCGGTCCGTCCAGTGTCATCTGGTCTCCGGTGTAGGCATGGATGGTGCACATGATACCGGACTTGATCGAAGCGAGATTATTCAAAGCCTGTGCCATCGGAGCGAGGCAGTTCGTCGTGCAGGAAGCTGCGGAAATAATGGTATCCGCCGCAGTCAGGACATTCTGATTTACATTATAAACAACGGTCGGAAGATCGTTGCCTGCCGGGGCGGAGATAACGACTTTCTTCGCACCCGCGTTGATGTGTGCCTGTGCTTTCGCTTTTGATGTATAGAATCCGGAACACTCCAGGACAACATCTACATCCAGCGCTCCCCACGGGCAATTGTTCGCGTCCGGCTCTGCGTAGATCTTGATCTCCTGTCCGTCAACCGTGATGGAATCCTCACCAGCGGAAACGGTGTCGGCTTTTGCATACTTACCCTGCGAAGAATCATACTTCAGTAAGTGAGCCAGCATCTTCGGGCTGGTCAGGTCGTTGATCGCCACGATCTCATATCCCTCTGCGCCAAACATCTGCCTGAAAGCCAGACGGCCGATACGGCCAAAACCATTGATTGCAACTTTTACTGCCATTTGTCATTCCTCCTAGAAATTATATCAGGCTTAACCTGTCATATTAAGACATTGGACAAAATACCCAAGCCTCTACTATTCTAACCAATTCAGGCAGATTTTTCAATAGTTTTTCCGCGATATTTCAGATTATTTCTGTCCCATTTTTGACAAGCCGGTTAAAATGAGATATGATGATGACGCATTTTTAAACTCATTGGATTATCGGAGGCTTTTTCCATGTTGTGGGATACACATTTGCACACATCTTTCTCCGGCGACAGCACCGCTGCCCCGGAGGACATGATTCAGAAGGCAATCGACCTGGGTCTTGACGGCATCTGCGTAACGGATCATCTGGATCTGGATTATCGGGATGAGCCGGAGCTGTTTCTGCTGGATCTCGACACCTACGTTCCTGCAATTCGCCTTCTTGGGGAAAAGCACCGGGATATCATTCCCATACGAACAGGAATTGAACTGGGACTGCAGCCGCATCTCGCAAAAACGCACCGCGCTCTGCTGGCAGGACGGGATTTTGATTTCGTCATCGGTTCCTCTCATGTCGTGCACGGCATCGACCCCTATTATCCGGCATACTATGATGGGCGATCAGAACGGGAAGCCTATCTGGAATATTTTACCTCCATACCGGAAAACATCCGCGCTTTCGACGATTTTGACGTGTACGGGCATCTGGATTATGTCGTCCGCTACGGTCCGAACCGGAATAAAAATTACAGCTATGACGCCTATCGGGACATCATCAGCGACATCCTGAAGCTTCTCATCGAAAAGGGAAAGGGGATTGAGATCAACACAGCCGGCCTCAGATACGGGCTCGGCCATCCGAACCCGGCGGAAGACATCTTAAAGCGCTACCGTGAGCTGGGCGGCGAGATCGTCACCCTCGGGTCTGATGCGCATCAGCCGGAACATATCGCCTGCGCATTTCATAAAGTTCCGGAGATTTTAAAAAACTGCGGGTTTTCATGGTACACGGTATTCAGAAACCGGGAGCCGGAGTTTATAAAACTGCCTTAGGGGGTCAGACCCCGGAAAAAAAAGATAAACTTTCTAAAATTTTTATAAACTTTAAACGGTTCATTGCCAATCAGGATAAAATAATTGCATATGCACACAATAACTGTTATGATAGGGAAGCCATGCGAAACACTGTACAGAAGCGTTTTCTCATCTGCCCTGTTCGAATGACGGCCTACCATGCGCTGCTGTCGCAGCGCGACAACATGTATAAAAGGAGAACAGATTATGATCAGTGCAAGAAACAAACTCAAAGGAACCATCACCGAAGTAAAGGAAGGCGCCGTGAACGGCATCGTGAAGCTCGCGCTTCCCGGCGGCAATAAGGTCAGCGCCACCATTTCCATGGAATCCATCAGAGACCTCGACCTGAAGGCAGGCAGGGAAGCGACCGCTGTTGTCAAGGCGACCTCCGTCATGATGGCCAACAGCAAATTAAAGATCAGCGCACGGAATCAGCTGACCGGCACGGTTTCCTCCATCGAGGAGGGCGCGGTCAACGCCATCGTGAAGCTGGATGTGCCTGACGGCATCGGCATCACCTCCACGATCTCCATCGAGGCTGTACACGATCTCGGTCTGGAGGTCGGAAAGGAAGCGACCGCGATCATCAAGGCGACGTCTGTGATGATCAGCGCTTAGTACCTCGACCAGAAAACAGGAAGGGTCTGCCCAGGCAGACCCTTCCTGTTTTCTCATATCACTGTCTTACAGCTCCTCCGGCTTTATATGGAACCCGAAGGAGAAATACGTCGCGTT
Source organism: Lachnospiraceae bacterium (assembly GCA_020859905.1). Taxonomy (GTDB): domain Bacteria; phylum Bacillota; class Clostridia; order Lachnospirales; family Lachnospiraceae; genus Eubacterium_I. The sequence goes on from JAJBVI010000130.1 coordinate 11,052, forward strand.
CAGCTGGTACTTCCGGTCGAGCTGCGGTCCGCAGCTGCCGGAACCGATCCCGCTCTGCCGGTAGTCAAGGCAGAGAATCGTATGACCGGACTTCTCCAGCTCATAATTGTGCGCCTTCTTCGTCAGCTCCTCCGCCGTATACTCAGACAGGTTGAATGAAAACGGTGTCTCATTATAAACGCAGAGCCGGTGCGTCCGGTCGGCCACCGTCACGTACTCGCAGTTATAATGGCTCCCGTTCTCCTGCGGACGGATGTAATCCTCATGCATCGCAGACACATGCGCGTTAAACTGTCCCATCCAGCTCGCCTGATGCTTGTCGATATAGCTCTCATACGGTCCGTATCCGAAATATTCCGCCTTGCACATGTTCTTCGGCAGGCACAGGCGCAGCCCCAGCCGCGGCAGATAGGTCTCGATCAGCTCAAACCGGTCCTCGATGCCGTGTCTGTCTTTTTGCACGGCCGGATGATAGAAGTACGGGGCGTACCTGCCGCGCATCACCGCGTCACGCTCCACTTCAAACTGCGCGTGAATCGTCCCGTCCGGGCGGATCGTCCAGGTAATCTCGAAATCAAGGAACCTCTGCCGGTACACAGGCGCCATGGCGGATTTCGTGACGATCTGAAGACTTCCGTCCGGAAGCAGCGTAAATGCACTGCCATAGGTCCTCGTCTGCATGCAGTCGTATCCGGCCTTATACCACTCCGCCCTGATCACCCGGTCATTGTCCGTGGGCGCACGCCAGATATTAAGCTCCATCGGCTCATCCAGGAAGCTGTGGTTTTTGTATACGATCCCGCCGATCACGCCGGTCAGTTTATGATAAGTGTAGGAAAACTCCTCTCCGTCTATATAGGCATAGCGTTCATCCTCGCGGTAACGGACCGGCTGTTTCCGCACCGCACCGGGAACACGGGAATCTGGTTGCTCCTGTGCCATCTCGGAGACAGGGAAATCGCTCAGCTTCCCGGCCGGCGCATGAACCGCAGAACCCGGCCGCTCCTGTGCCATCTCGGACGCAAGGAAATCACGCAGCTTCCCGGTCGGTGCGTCGTTGAAGAAAATCTGGTCAAACCCGCGCTCAAGACCTTCCTCGCGGAAGGCGTCCGCTTTCAGCTGATGCGAGCGGATCAGGACATAAGCTTTGCCCTCGCACTGCGGCGCCTCAATCGGAAGCGTGACCGTCTTTTTCGTTCTCGGCGCCACATCCAGAATCCCCTCGTCCCGCACCTCGCCCGAGGAGAGCAGATCGCCGTCGCAGTACACCGACCAGGTCAGGTACACGGCATCCTTCAGGTTCAGGAAGTCCAGATTATTCTGCAGGATATATCTGCCGGCCGCGGCATCCTCCGCCTTCACGCGCACCGGGCGGTGAACATTCTTATACTCTTTCAGTCCGGGTGTCGGCGTGCGGTCCGGATATACGAGACCGTCCATGCAGAAATTGCCGTCGTGAGGGAACTCTCCGGAATCCCCGCCGTAGTAAAACTTCCGGTGCCCGTCATTCGTCGTGCCCATGTAAACGCCGTGGTCGCACCACTCCCAGACAAATCCGCCGACAAAGGAATCGTACATCTCCTCCAGCTCATAGTAATCCTCGATGTCTCCGGGACCGTTGCCCATGGCATGGATGAATTCGCACTGGATAAACGGCTTATCCGGATTGTTCTGCAGGTAAGCGTGCATCTCCGGGATGGAGGCGTACATGCGGCTGCGCAGATCAATGTTCGAGTAATCACTTCTGCCGCTGATCGGATTCCGCGGGCGGTGCAGGGATCCCTCATAATGCGTCAGCCTGGTGGAATCATAGGACTTCGTCCAGGCCAGCGCGTTCTCAAACGTGCAGCCGTAGCCGGACTCATTGCCCATGGACCAGATCAGAACGCAGGGGCGGTTCTTATCGCGGAGCACGCATTTCTGCACACGATCCAGGATCGGCTGTTTCCAATCCGGGTTGTCAGAGATAAACGGCGGGAACGGATGCTCCAGCTTTTCCTCATAGATATTTACATTATACAGATCGACGACGCCGTGAGCCTCTAGGTCAGCCTCATCGATCACGTAGAAACCGTACTCGTCGCAAATCTCATAAAACTCCGGCGCATTCGGGTAATGGCTGGTGCGGATCGCGTTAAAATTGTGCTGTTTCATAAGCGCCATATCCTTTTTGATATGGTGCATCGTCACGGCGGATCCGACAAACGGATCGCTGTCATGCCGGTTCGTGCCGCGGAACCGGAGCTTCTCGCCGTTCAGATAAACAACCGCGCCGCGCACTTCAATCTCACGGAAGCCGACGCGGTCCCGGATCACCTCATGCTCCGTGGAGAGCACCAGCGTGTACAGATACGGCGCTTCCGCGTTCCAGAGCGTTACATCCGACACGGAAAAGGAAATCTCCGAACCTTCCGCATATCCCTCCGCCGCAGTACACCCGCATGCGGTCATCAGTCTCCAGGAAACCGGGATCCCGTCATCCGCAAAGGTCAGGCGGATCTTCACATCGGCGTCCCGATAATGGTTCTTCAGAGTCGTCGTCGTAAAATAATCCCTGACATAATGCTCCGGCCGCGCCAGAATATAGACATCGCGGAAAATCCCGGAATTGCGGAACTTATCCTGATCCTCCAGATAACTGCCGTCACACCACTGCAGCACCAGTACTGCCAGCTTATTCTCCCCCTCGCGCAGCTGCCCGGTGATGTCAAACTCCCCGGTGGAATGGGAGACCTGGTGATAACCGATAAACACGCCGTTCAGCCACACATAATAACAGGAATCCACACCCTCGAAATTCAGATGATACGTCGCGGTTCCCTCCGCTTTGTGATACACAAAAGTCTTTGCATAAGCACCGCAGGGATTCTCATGCGGCACATACGGCGGGTCAAAGGGAAACGGATAGCGGGTATTCGTATACTGGTGCCGTCCATAGCCGTGATCCTGCCAGTTCGAAGGAACCGGGATCGTATCAAACTCATCCGTACAGTATCCCTCCTCATAAAATATTTCCTGACAATCATAGATGCTGCTGAAATACCGGAACTTCCATTTTCCGTTTAAAAGATAAAACCGATCCGTCTCGCTCCGCTTCCGCCAGGACAGATCCTGATCGGGAGAAGTCGGGATGTAATAAGCGCGGACCGGCTCCGCATTCACATTCAGTGTGGTAATATTCTCATAGTATCCGGGTATGATCATGGGTACCTCCTTATTTTTACAGATTCCTTTTCTGTCTGCCGCGTTTTTACAGATTCTCCTTCTATCTGATGCCGCATTTTCTGATTATGTATCGTATCATAACCTTTCTTTAAACCGATTACAAGCCGACGGGGAAAAAAGATTTCAATCGCAAACATCACAGTCGAATATGCACGTTTCAACCGCCTGCACGAACCGTTGTGAAATCGGATGCGGATTGTCTCTTTCGGAATATTGGTGCCGGAAAACCCGGGAACCGCCGCAAAATGCCGGAAACCTCATGGATTGTCTCTTTTCGGATACCTGACCCGAAAAGCAGAAGTTTCTATTGAATTTTAAATCTCGCTGGGCTATGATAGAAACAATCCATAAGCATTGATACAGAGACATACAGGATATATTCACACATCACAACTCATGCGCTCCCGATGCGCTTTTGCATCCGTCCGAGTGCAGGGACAAGAAGAGGAGGTATTCATGAGACATCTGATCAGCCCCCTGGATTTTTCGGTCGAAGAGCTGTACAGGCTTCTCCATCTGGCCAACGACATCGAAAATAATCCGGAAAAATACGCGCACGCGTGTGACGGCAAAACGCTCGCCACCTGCTTTTATGAGCCGAGTACCCGGACGCGCCTGAGCTTCGAATCCGCCATGCTGAATCTCGGCGGACGCGTACTCGGATTTGCCGACGAGGCGAATTCATCCGCTTCCAAGGGGGAGAGCGTCGCCGATACCATGCGCGTCATCTCCTGTTACGCGGATATCTGCGCCATGCGCCATCCGAAGGAGGGTGCCCCGCTGGTAGCCTCTGAGAAGTCTGCCATTCCCGTCATCAACGCGGGGGACGGCGGCCACCAGCATCCCACCCAGACTCTGACCGACCTTCTGACGATCTACAGTCTGAAAGGCAGGCTCGATAACCTGACCATCGGTCTCTGCGGCGACCTGAAGTTCGGCCGCACCGTCCATTCCCTGATCCACGCCCTGATCCGTTATCCGAATATCCGATTCGTACTGATCTCCCCGGAGGAGCTTCGGATTCCCAGCAATCTCCACGACGAGGTTCTGGTTCGGAACAGCATCCCGTTCCGGGAGACTGTCCGTCTCGAGGACGCTATCCCCGAGCTGGACATTCTGTATATGACGAGAGTGCAGCGGGAGCGTTTCTTCAATGAGGAAGACTACATCCGCATGAAGGATTTCTATATCCTGAACAAAGCGAAGATGGAGCTGGCTCCGGAGGACATGCTGGTACTCCACCCCCTCCCGCGCGTGAACGAGATCTCCGTCGAGGTGGACGACGACCCGCGGGCCGTTTATTTTAAGCAGGCGCAGTACGGCGTGTATGTCCGCATGGCACTGATTCTCACATTACTGGAGCTTGTGTAACTGCAAATGCGTTCTGTACTGTACCTGCAAAGATTTTATCATCCACACTACCGCATCCTTTGTAACGGTAAGAACATTGCCCGGTTACAAAACAATACAAACAAACTAAAACGATGTATCAGACATTTTTTTTAACCGGAGGTATGAAATGTTAAACGTAGGCGCGATCCGGGAGGGCTATGTGCTCGACCACATCAAGACCGGCACAAGCCTCTCCATCTATCACTATATGAAGCTGGATGAGCTGGACTGCACAGTCGCCATGATCATGAACGCCCGCAGCAATAAAATGGGTAAAAAAGATATCCTGAAGATCGAATGCGACCCGTCGCTCATCGATCTGGACATACTCGGCTTCATCGACCACAACATCACGGTGAACATCATCCGGAATGAGGAGATCGTTGAGAAAAAGGATCTGGAGCTGCCGAAGCAGATCAGAAACGTCATCCGATGCAAGAACCCGCGATGCATCTCTTCCATCGAACAGGAGCTGGATCAGGTGTTTTACCTGACTGACCCGGAGAAGGAAGTGTACCGGTGTAAATACTGCGAGACGAAGTATAAGAAAAATTAACTGCGACGAAGTTTTTATGATCTGCGGTTCGCGCATTAGCCTGCTCAATTATGCAAAGTTATTTATAAACTGTTCCTAAGCCTGCCTGAGCTTCTTTACCAGCCGTTTTATGGTGTCTGCCGCGTAGTCGACCTCCTCGCGCGTATTTTCCGGTCCGAGGGTGATACGGACGGCGCTTCGTGCTTCCGCGGGGGTATTTCCGATGGCGAGCTGTACGTGGGAGGGTTCGTCGCTGCCGGCGGTGCAGGCGGAGGCAGCGGAGACGCAGATTCCCTCCAGGTCCAGCAGCGCTACCAGTGCGCCGCCGTTGATGCCGCTGATACAGCAGTTGATATTGTTCGGCAGCCGCTGCTGCGTGGATCCGTTTATTCTGATCCCGGGTATTTCTGTCAGAAGACGTTTCATGAAATAATTGCGCAGTTCTGTCTCGCGGTACATTTTTTCCCGCAGCATCCGGCGGGACATGGAAGCCGCGGTTCCCATGCCGACAATGCCCGGGACATTCTCGGTTCCGGCCCGCATTTTCCTTTCCTGGAATCCGCCGCGCAGCATCGGCTTTAAATCAATATCCTGTCGCGCATACAGAAATCCGACGCCTTTCGGTCCGTTGAATTTATGGCCGCTGGCCGACAGCAGATCGATACCCGGCCGCCGCGGATCGACAGGTATCTGACCGTATGCCTGAACGGCGTCGCTGTGGAACAGGATGCCGCTGCGTTTCGCGATCCCCGCCGCCTGTGCCACCGGCTGAATCGTTCCGATCTCATTGTTCGCGTACATCACGGAAATCAGCACGGTTTCCGGGCAGACAGCCCGTTCCAGGGCATTCAGATCCACGATCCCGGTTCGGTCAACCGGAAGATATGTGATACGCACGCCCTCACGCTCCAGCGCCTCACAGGTGCGGAGGACAGCATGGTGTTCGATCGCCGTGGTTATGATGTGCGGCTGCCGTCCGTTCCGTTCATACATCTGTTCCGGATGATTCCCGGCGCGGGATGCGCACTGCCAGTCTCTTCCCGCAGCTTTATCTTTCATTTTCCCCACCACTTCACTTACCGCGTACCGCAGTGCCCAATTATCCGATTCCGTTCCTCCCGAAGTAAAATAAATTGTTTCCGGTTCAACGTTCAACGTCGCTGCGACCGTGTTCCGCGCCTGTTCAAGCGCCTGTTTGCTCTCCTCCCCCAGCTCATAAGCGGAGGATGGATTCCCGAAACTGGCGCTGTAATACGGGAGCATCGCTTCCAGCACCTCCGGAAAAGGCCGTGTGGTCGCCGCGTGATCAAAATATATTGTCTGTCTCATCAGAATTTCCTTTTATTCTCAGTTCTCACCGACATTCCTGCTCATATAGTGTACTATCAGGCTATTACAATCTTTACCGGGAGACCAAACCATTGAAAGAGAAAAATCTATTCAAAAGCAGCCTGATTTCAGGCACACTGATCCTGACGGTCACGGGAATCATCAGCAGATGTATCGGTTTTTATTATAAAATATTCCTCTCAAGGGAAATTGGTGCGGATGGACTCGGCATGTATCAGCTGATTTTTCCGATTTTCGCACTGTTTCTCGCCGTGTCCTCTGCCGGAATCCAGACAGCCATCTCCCGATTCTGCGCCTCCTGCCGGACAGACCGGGAAGCAAAGGGATATCTGGCAGCCGGATTATCCATATCCGTCACGCTCTCCGCTTTCTGCGTACTCCTGATCCGCGCGAGGGCGGACTGGTTCTGCCGGATCATGATGGAAGGCATGGATGCCGCAAATCTGCTGCTGATTATGACATGGGCCATTCCTCTCGCTTCCATACACTCCTGTATCAACGGCTATTACTTCGGCAGAAAAAAGGCCATGGTTCCCGCCTTTTCACAGCTCTTTGAACAGATTGTACGCGTTGCCGGTGTGCGGCTGTTTATGCAGATCTCATTATCACAGGGACGGATTCCATCTGTCTCTGACGCTGTATGGGGAATTTTTATCGGCGAAATCGGTGCCGTGCTTTACTGCATGACGGCACTCTGTTTTTTCCGTACCAATCAATCCTGCCATCCGATACGAGATTTTGACGGCAGACAATCGCGCCGGTCGAGATTTCAGAAAAACATCCAAACAGAACAGAAAACAGAAAAAAAACATGTAAACAAAAAAAAGAGCTTCATCCGTCAAAACGGTTTGCGCTCTCTGATCATGTATTATAAAAACCTCCTGTCTATGGCGGTTCCCCTGACCGCGAATCGCCTCATCAGCAGTCTGTTTGCCAGCGCGGAATCTCTGCTGATCCCGTTCTCACTGCGAGTTTACGGCTACACAGGCACGGATGCTCTGAGCGTTTACGGCATTCTGACAGGCATGGTTTTTTCAACGATTATGTTTCCGGCAGTCTTAAGCAACTCACTGTCCGTCATGCTGCTGCCTTCTATCTCCAATGCCTGCGCAAAGAAAAACCTGTTTCTCATCCGCCAGGCTGTGCGGAGAACAGTTGAAATCTGCACCATACTGGGGTTCCTGTGCACCTTCGGTTTCCTTTTTTGCGGAGACTGGATCGGCAGCCATCTGTTTGAGAATACCCTTGCTGGCGTCTATCTGAAAACGTTGTGCTGGATCTGTCCTTTTATTTTCCTCGGCAGCACGCTCGGCAGCGTCCTGCACGGACTAGGCAAAGCGGCTGCAACACTGGCGATCAACCTGTCAGCCTCACTGATTCGCATCGCATTCATCGGGCTGGGTATTCCGGCTGTCGGGCTGAAAGCATATCTATGGGGGATGCTTGTCAGCCAGGTTTTCGCGGCTTTAGTTTCCCTGCTGTGTATACGAAGGACATGTGCCTCCTATTATAAAAAAGGCACCATATAGACCGGCAGGCATATGATATCCATATCCTTCCTGATGTCTTTGGTATATACCAGATACCGCTTCCGGATCCTTTCAGAAAATTTTCTCTGAAAGGCATCCAGTGTGTCGTCTCAATCATTTTTTAAGTTATAGTGCTGGATATGCCGTCATTC
>JAJBVI010000083.1 GCA_020859905.1 Lachnospiraceae bacterium
TGTCCATCTGTCTGTCTATTGATGACACTTTAATAGTAAATATCAAAACAGGGAGGATCCCGTCTACCCCCCCCCTCATGGATCCCTCGCGCCCCGTTTATGGGCGGATCTGCTTCTCCGAAACTTCCGCATTCTTTGCCCTCCCATCTACGTCAGAATCGATATGCGGCTGGCCGGCCAAATGCGGAGAATAACCTTCCCCACGATCTGATCCGCTTCGATATAGCCGATCGCGCTGCTGCGGGAGTCGATCGAGGTCGTCCGGTTGTCGCCCATCACAAAGTATCGCCCTTCCGGAACCTGTATCGGATAATCCAGGTCGGTTTTCCCCAAAGCCTTCTCTGCCAGATACGGCTCGTCGATCAGTTCATCATTGACATATACATTGCCTTCCTCATCAATATCGACCGTATCGCTCGGTCCGGCAATGACCCGCTTTAACAGGAGCTTGTTCTGGTAGTAGAAGCCTGCCAGGTCACCGGTCTCAAAACTCCCTGACTTAAATAACACAATGACATCGCCGTCTGAAAGGGTCGGTTCCATGCTGCTGCCCGACACCTGCAGAACCGGAAGGAACATGGTTGCGGCAAGGATCGCCACAGCCGCTACCACGATCAGCGCATAAACCGTGCTGCGCAGCGTGCGCCGGAACTTCCTCCGGTACTGCAGCCGTTCCCGCTCGGCAGCAACCGCATCTGTACTGGGAACGCTCGCCATCTTTGGAAAGTTTTGTCCGGGAACATTTTTTATAATCCTGCCATTTGGCGGCATATGACATCACCCCTCTCTATGCTGCAAACACCGCGGAAGGCTTTGCTATGATGTGTCGGACTCTTCCCGCAGATGGGAGGCGAGTTCAGGATGCTTCTCAAGAATCAGGCTGACGCTGCGGATAAAAGCCTCTTTCTGCTTTTTTATATCCTGCGCGGCACGCTCCCGCATTTCCCTGCATTCGTCCTCAGTCCGGCGGATCTGCTCCTTTGCGGAAGACAGGATCTCATCCGCTTTCTGCAGCGCCTCCTCCAAAATCTGCGCCGCACTGTCACTCGCGGTGCGCAGGCTGTTCAGGTATTGCGCGGCGGCACTCTGTGCATCTTCAAAAACATGGTTCAGACTCAGCGCCGCTTCCGCTATGGAGCCTGCTTTCTCCAGGCGCAGGACCTTTTCATCCAGCTGCCTTTGCAGTTCTTCCTTCTCTGCACGGAGAGAATGCTCATTCTGCTGCAGCACGTAGATAATCTCAATCAGCTCCGTGCGGTTCATCCTCCGCAATTCTTTGTCTGCCATGATTCATTTCACCCTGCTTTCGGATGCAGTCATCCGGTCTGGCGGCAGCTGCCGATTTTCGCTGTATGAAAATCCCGGATCCGTATGATACTATATTGGAACCGGATGCCCTGCGGCTTCGGGATAACCCCGACACAGGCTGATATTCGGGAAAATACTCTTTAAGTCCTTTACTTTAAGATCCGGAACGAAGAAGTGTGGGAAAATCAGGCAATCTCCTTATATTCTGACCACTAATCTGACCACTGTGAAAGCAGGGCAGCTTATTGATTTGTGCTTTTTTTGCTTCCATGGAAGGGTGGACGTAACGCTGCAGGGTAATCCTTACATCGGAATGCCCCATGATCTCGCTGAGGGATTTCACGTCAACACCGTGTTCTACACAGCCGGTTGCAAAAGTATGGCGCAGTGCATGGAATGTATGGCCGGCGACGTCCGCCCTGCGAAGGAACCGTTTGTAGCGGTCAAGACATACCCGCGGTTCCATATATCTGGCGGTTCCCGTCACGACATAGGATTCCCCGTCACGGCGGCACTGCAGAAAATATCGGAAAACTGAAACGGGCAGCGGGATTGTGCGGATGGAGCAGTCCGTCTTGGGCGTGCCGATGACCACTTTTGTCTTAGCGCCCGCCCGGTCATCCGCAGCCGCGACACGGTAGACGGTCCGGCTGACGGTAAGCGTTCCGTTCTGCCAGTCGAAATCCTTCCACTGCAGACCGCACACCTCGCCGATCCGAAGGCCGCCGTAAAGGGAGAGCAGCACGCCGAGGCTGAACGGGTTATCTTCCTCCAGAGCTTTTTCTTCGATCCTTTTTTGCTCCGCCTGTGTAAAAACGCTGACGGCGGGCTGTCTGCAGGAGACAGGCGGGCATTCCGGGAGGGAGCTGATCAGGTTCTCGTTTTTAGCAAAGCGCAGGATCTGCATCAGAATCACTTTCATATCGGAAATCGTTTTATCGGAGAGTGCCCCTCCGCCCAGCCTGCCGTTCTGTTTCTTTTTTATCAGGAACTCTTCCAGCCTGTTACGGCTGCCTTTGCTGACAGGAACCTCCCCCAGTTCAGGGACAATGTGTTTCCCGACCATGATGGTATAGCAGGCCCAGGTGGATTCTCTGACCACTGATTTTTTAGACGCCAGCCATTGTGCCGCAATATCCCGAAACAGCGGGGCTCTAGCAGCGGATTCCTGCTCCGGAAGGGGATGCGTTTCCGATTGCCCGGGTTGGCAATCCGCCAGATAAGAAATCTTCTTACGGCGCACATCCTGATACGTTTTCCCATACAGATACTTGTAATCCGTTTTTCCGTCAACCGGTTTCCCCCGGACTACACGCGCTTCCCATCTTCCGTCCTTCCTCTTGCGGATGTTTTCTCCTCTTCTGCCCATATAATTATGATCTCTCTTTCTTATTAGAAACGTGCGCCACCAGGCGCACTATAAATAAGTGTTCAGGGGTACTGACCACGATTTTGACCACTGCCGTTTCGTGACCACTCTCCAAAACCGGTTGTACGCATAAAAATTCTTGAAATTCCGGTCAGAAATTTGTTTCAACACAATTCCGGCCAGAAATTTGTTTCAACACTTGAAATCATGCCATAAATAGTGTAAAATATCTATAAAATGTGAATTGGTTGTACAAAGTTGTAAAAAGGTATATGTATATGTAC
>JAJBVI010000154.1 GCA_020859905.1 Lachnospiraceae bacterium
TGGCGACATAGGCAGTGCTATAATTAAAAATATGATTGAGACGCCACACTAGTACTAGATGTTTACCCCAGCACCTCCTTCGCCACGTCTACGGATGCCTTAGCGTCCTTTGTATAATAATCCGCTCCGATTTCCTCCGCGTACTCCGGCGTCAGAACGGCGCCGCCCACGAATACTTTGCAGTCGTGCCCGGACGCGCGGAGCGCCTCGATCGTTTTTTTCATGGAAACCACAGTGGTCGTCATAAGCGCCGACAGGCCGATCAGACGGACGTCCTCCGCGATCGCGGTGTCCACAACCTTCTGCACCGGCACGTCGCGCCCCAGGTCGATCACCCGGTAACCGTAGTTTTCCAGGACGACGCGGACAATGTTCTTGCCGATGTCATGGATGTCGCCCTCCACGGTCGCCATGATAATCTTGCCTTTTGAAACGCTCTCACCGCCGCGCTTCGCGATCCGCTCTTTGATCAGGTCGAACCCGGCGCAGGCCGCGTTAGCGGAGTTGATCAGCTGGGGGAGAAAAATCTGCTGTTTTTCGTACCGGTCTCCCACGATATCCAGCGCCGGGATCAGCCTGGTGTTGATCACATCCAGTTCGCTCATCGTCTCAAGAAGCTGTGCCGTCTGCTCCCGCGTCTCCTGCTTTAATCCCCTCAGAATCGCGGTCTCCACTGTCATTCTCTGCGTTTTTGCCTTTAATTCCTCATTATGCGCCGCGGCAAGGGCGGCTGTGCTTTTGCCATTTCTGCTTCCTCCCGTCTGCACATTATGCACCGCAGCGGGGGCAGCTGACTGCACTGTCATCTCGCGCGGCACAGCAGGCGTTTTCTCCTCTTCCACCCCGGCAAACCGCTCGATATAGGCCGCGCACTGCACGTCTTCGCCGGAGAGGGCGCGGAAGGAAACCACCGTGTCCATGATCTCTGCCTGGTTCGGGTTGATGATCGGCAGGTCCAGTCCGCACTGCATCGCCTGCGTCAGGAAGCTGGTCGTGATGTGGTTCCGCTTCGGCAGGCCGAACGAAATGTTGCTGACGCCCAGCACACAGTGAAGCCCGAGGCGCTCATGCACCATCCGCACCGCCTTTAATGTCTCCGCCGCCTGTTCCTGCTGCGCAGAGATCGTCAGCGTCAGGCAGTCGATCAGAACATCCTCCCTCGGGATGCCGGCGGCGAGTGCCGCCCGTAGGATCTTTTCCGCCAGCGCAAATCTCTGCTCTGCCGTGTCCGGGATGCCTGACCTGTCCATAGTCAGGCCAACCACCGCGGCGCCGTATTTTTTCACAATCGGGAGAACATTCTCAAGCACCTCATCCTCCGCGTTCACGGAATTCACGATCGCGCGGCCGCTGCAGAGGCGCAGGCCTGTCTCAATCGCCGCAGGATCGGAGGAATCGATCTGCAGCGGCAGGTCGACCACGCTCTGCACCGCCTGCACCACGTCCGCCATCATCCGCGGCTCGTCAAGCCCCGGCAGGCCGACATTGATATCCAGAATATCGGCGCCGGCCTCCGCCTGCTCAATCGCGCGCCCCATGATATAGTTCATGTCGTGCTCGCGCAGCGCCTGGGCAAAGCGTTTCTTACCGGTCGGGTTGATGCGCTCGCCGATGACGCGCACCCCGCCGAAATCCACCATCTTCCCGGCGGAGCAGACGCCGCGGCGGCTCAGCACGCCAGGGGTGGATGACATGTCGGGGCGGACTGCATCGACCGCAGCTGCCGCCCGGACGGTCTCCGTGCGTCCGTTTGCTCCGGATGCCTCTGCGCTGTCATTTTCCTCTCCCGCCAGCGCCGCTAGTCCCGCGATAAATGCCGGCGTCGTGCCGCAGCAGCCGCCCGCCATCGAGATGCCGAGTTCCAGGAACGGCCGCATCTGACGCGCGAATTCCTCCGCGTCCATATCGTATGCTCCAGTCGCCGGATCGGGCAGCCCCGCGTTCGGCTTTACGATGAGCGGCCGGCCCGTCCACTTTTTCATTTCCTCGATCATCGGGAAAATCTCACCGGGGCCGAGCGAACAGTTGATGCCCATGGCGTCCACACCCAGGCCGTCCAGCGTCGCCGCCATGGAGGCGACCGTCGTGCCCGTAAAGGTGCGCCCGGCCGCCTCAAAGCTCATCGTCACCCAGATGGGAAGATCTGTATTCTCACGCGCCGCCAGCACCGCGGCCTTCACCTCATACAGATCCGTCATCGTCTCAAACACGACCAGATCTGCCCCGGCACGCTCCCCGGCGACCGCCATTTCCTTATATATCTCATACGCGTCATCAAAGGACAGTGTGCCCAGAGGCTCCATCAGCTCGCCGATCGGACCGACATCCAGGGCAACCCGCACGGAAGAACCCGCCGCGCGCCGCGCAGCAGCCACATTCGCCTCCACCAGTTCCCGCACCGTGTAACCCGTGCCTCTTAATTTATGCGCGTTCGCGCCGAACGTATTCGCATAGATGACGTCGCTGCCAGCTTCCACATACTCCCGCTGGATCCGCTCCAGGATCTCCGGGTGCTCCATGCCGAACACCTCCGGCCGCGCGCCCAGCGCCAGCCCGGCATTCTGCAGCATCGTCCCCATGGCGCCGTCCAGTATTGTTACTCTGTTCACAGGCAATTCCTCTCTTCCCGCACCGTTCTCCTGGCACCGCCCGGTACTATTATTCATCTTTTACAACCACACAAAAGATTATAAAACGCTTCTTGTCCGAATTACGTTGAAATAACAAAAACTTTTTTCTTATATATTAAGTTCTCTCCTTATCTCGGTCCCATGAACTTATCACCATTCAAATGTATCATGTGATCCGGCATCTCCGCGATCCAGACCTCCGTCTCCCAAGCCAGCTCCTCTTCATGTTAAATAATCCCATAGAAGCAAACAGGAAAATATGAGATTTGCAATACTCCAGATTTTCTTTCAACAAACCCAGTATTTTTTCATCATTCT
>JAJBVI010000112.1 GCA_020859905.1 Lachnospiraceae bacterium
TCCGGGATATCTTTCATGAAATTACATGCAGGAGTGAGGACGTTCTTCAAACGGAGACGGAGATAAACAAAGGCACGCGGCTGGTCGTGGTGACTTCGGCATCGGGCGGCGTCGGAAAGACGACAGCGGCCATGGGGCTGGCGGCGGTTCTGAGTACAAATTATAAGAGGGTTCTGTATATCAGTACGGACCCGCTTCAGACATTCCGGCATATGCTGCGAAACCGGACGCCGATTTCGGAAAATGACATATACACCGAACTGATGCACGCAGACGATACCGTCTACGGCAAAATCCGGCATGGTGTCCGGAAAGAACAGTTCAGTTATCTGCCGCCGTTGAAAGCGCCGCTTATCTCGCTCGGCATCTGCGGGGATGTGTTTGTGAAAATCGCGGAATCGGCAAAGCGCACAGGGGAATTTGACTATATTCTTCTTGACGCGGACTGCAGCTTTGATGAAAACAAAATGACCCTGTTGGAACTGGCGGATCAGGTACTCTTCGTGACCGGGCAGAACGCGGCTTCAATTGAGGCGACGAATATTCTGGTTGAGAATATCAATGGGATTGACAGAGAGAAATTTATATTTCTCGGAAATGACTTTGTGCCGGAAACGGATAACGTCCGAGGCGCACCGCAGATACCACGGACGCAGATACCGCAGATATCGAAAGTGCTGCAGGTATCACAGGAGCTGCAGATATCGCGGGAGCCGCAGACATCGCAGGTGCCGCAGATATCGCGGGAGCCGCAGATGTTGCAGGAGCCGCAGGTGCTGCAGAAATTCGAGATCAGTGAATATGTAGAGCATTTTGATCAGTATGATCAGATGGGGTGCGCTGATTTTGCGGAGCAGGCATCCCTCCGGCGGGCGGCATATCTGCTGAAGTAGCATCTCATAATGACGCTGGATTTTATACGCACAATGTTTTTTCCGGGAATGCATTTCAAAAACGGAGAGGCAGTGGTGCTGCGTTGAGTATTTTTGAGATCTGAAACGAGGAGGAGTGAATTGCCGCATCATGAAGAGGAGCAAATGCTATGAATGAGACTGCGATTGTAACATTTCGCGACTGCTGCAGCGGCCGTGAAACGGAACTTGAAATACCGACGGATATCACGGCCTCCGACCTGATCCTGGCATTGAATGAAGCGTTTTGCCTGGATATGGATGTCGAAAACATTTTTCGCTGTTATTTCGCGGCGGAGCATCCGATTGCTTTTCTGAGGGGGAATAACAACCTTTCTTAATTCGGGGTCAGAAACGTAACCGTGAGCATACATCAACGGGAAAGAGAGCTGAGCCGATGATCACAGTCGGAAAGAAAGGGCGCTGCGGCAGAACCGTGATCATACATAAACGGAAAAGGAAGCCGAAGCGTTGAGAAGAGTCGGAAAGAAAGGGAGACTGCGGATGAGTTATCAGTATAAACTGACGGTTCACAATAAAAATATTTATAAGGAATTTGAAATCCTGCCCGATATGGATCATGTAATACTGGGGACTACTTCGGCGTGTGAGTTCCGCCTGAATCCTGATCTTTTCTTTGGAGAGATAGAGGTTTTCGTGGAAAGAGAGGAAACGTGGTCACTGCGGTGTTCCGACCGGCTCTTTATCAGCCGCGGTGATGTCCGGAAATTATATGTTACAGAACTGAATCAGGGTGACGTGTTTTTGATCTGCTACGCGGCGTCGGGGGAGACCGCGCTGACCCTGCGCTTCCTTATTGATTTTGAAGCTGAAATGCCGCGCTATGACTGGAAAACTGACTTGTCCCGGACAGATCGGATTGACATCGGTGATCACGCGGAATCCGAGATTGTGCTGGAAAGTGAATTCGGGGAAAATACGCTGGCGGTACTCCGGACATGGGCCGGTCAGACCGAGCTTACGGAAATAAAATCGCGTTACGGTATCTGCGTTAACGGAAAAAGGATATCGGAGCCGGTGATCCTGCGGGATTCGGACTTCATTTCTATCGCGGATTTCTTTGCGTATTACAGAGACGGTATGCTGTATTTCAGCCATCAGAATGTGAGGACGCGTAAGATCGACAAGACAGCGGTCGGTCCGGAGACGGATACGGCTTACCCGATGTTCGTCCGGAATACGCGGATCCGATCCGTTTGCGATGAGACGAAGATGAAGATATTGGATCCTCCGGAAATACCTGTGAAGCCGGATCTGAATATCGTGACTTCGCTTATGCCGGCGATCGCCATGTTCGCGCTCGTGTTTATACTCCGGGGCGTGCTGAGCACAAGCGGCGGCAGCTTTGTACTATTCAGTATCTGTTCCATGGGACTCGGCGTTGTTACATCCGCCGTCAGCCTGGTCAACACGAAACGAAAGTACCTGGAGGACTGTGAGGAGCGGCAGTCCGCGTATGATGCCTATATCCGGAAAAAGCGGGCAGAAATCGAAGCTGCGCGCCGTGAAGAGCGGGATTGCCTGAGGGAGCAGTATTATGACACACTGCAGGATCTTGAGCACCTGGAGCGGTTTCGTCCCTGCCTGGTTGACCGGATTCCGGAGGATGATGATTTTCTGGATGTATATCTCGGCATCGGAACGACCCCGGCCCGGCGAGCCATTGATTATAAGCGGCAGGAGAAGCTGGAGGCGGGCGATGATCTGTGCGCGATACCGGGCCGGCTTTCTGAAGAATATAAATATATTCCGGAAGCGCCGGTGACAGTCAGCCTGAAAGATGCGAACGCGGTCGGTGTGGTCGGGGAAGAATCCGGATTGTATGACATGATGAAGTGTATGCTGATCGATCTGGTCAGCCGCCAGTACTTCGGCGATGTCAGATTATATCTGCTGCTGCCGGATCTCCGTGAATCGGGCGGTCGCTGCGAAGCATACGGCCGCTGCGAACCGGGTGAACACTTTGAGTCTTACGGCTGCAGCAAGCCGGGTGGAAACAGCCATCCGGACTGCCGCAGAGAACCGGGCGGATACTGCGATCCGCATGGCTGCTGCGGCCGATATGGCTGGGTTCGCCTGCTTCCTCATATCCGCGGCAGCATCGGCCGGAGAAATATCGCCTGTGACAGCGAGAGCAGAAACGCAGTTTTCGAGGAACTGTACAAAGAACTGACAGCGAGGAGCGAGTCGAAGCAGCAGGCCGGATACCTGATCATTTTTGTGATGGATGAGAGGGGTATCAAAAGCCATCCTGTTTCCCGATTTATTGAAAACGCATCCTCCCTGCAGACGGTGTTTCTGTTTTTCGAACCCGAAACGGATCTTTTGCCGCTGCACTGCAGCAGGATCATCCGGCTGCAGGATGGGAACCGGGCGGTTCTGTTCGATGCGAAAAACCGTGCGGATCGGAAAGTCTTTACGTATACCCCTGTTCCGGATGTGCGCCTGGCGCATGCGGTTCACACACTGGCTCCCGTTTTTTGTGAGGAGATCAGCCTGGAAAGTTCTTTGCGGAAGAGTATTTCACTGTTTGAACTCCTGGGGATTTACAGTGCGGGGGATCTGGATCTTGGAAAACGCTGGCAGGCAGCCGGCATATATGACTCGATGGCAGTGCCTCTGGGGGTCAACGCAAAGGATGATATCGTTTATCTTGACCTGCATGAGAAATTCCATGGTCCCCACGGCCTGGTCGCCGGAACGACCGGATCCGGCAAAAGTGAGATTCTGCAGACGTTTATCCTGGGCGCGGCGACGCTGTTTCACCCGTATGAAATCGGGTTTGTCATCATTGATTTTAAGGGCGGCGGTATGGTCAATCAGTTCCGTGATCTTCCCCACCTGATCGGCGCGATCACCAATATTGACGGAAAAGCGATCAACCGTTCCCTGAAATCCATTAAGGCGGAACTGCTCAAACGCCAGGAACTGTTTGCGGCGGCGGAGGTCAACCATATTGATAACTATATCAAAGCATATAAATCCGGAAAGGCAGAAACCGCGCTGCCGCATCTGGTGATCGTGGTGGATGAGTTTGCCGAGCTGAAAGCAGAGCAGCCGGAATTCATGAAAGAACTGATCAGTGCGGCACGCATCGGGCGGAGCCTGGGGGTGCATCTGATCCTTGCCACGCAGAAACCGGCGGGACAGGTCAATGAACAGATCTGGAGCAATTCAAAATTCAGACTGTGCCTGAAGGTTCAGACGCGGGAAGACAGCAGCGAAGTGCTGAAATCTCCGCTGGCGGCCGAAATCCGGGAACCGGGCCGTGCGTATCTGCAGGTTGGGAACAACGAGGTCTTCGAGCTTTTCCAGTCGGGATTTTCCGGCAGCCCGGAGAAGGGCGATTCCGGCAGCCAGAAATCCTTTGATATCTATGCGCTGGATTTTAAGGGAAACAGAACGCCGGTGTTTCGCCGGAGACCGCAGAAATGTACGGGTTCCCGTACACAGCTGGAGGCGATTGTGGATTATGTACACAGGTATTGTGAGAAAAACGGGATCGTACGTCTGCCGGACATTTGTCCGCCCGAACTGGAACACGTCATTGTGTGCGATACGGTGAAGCCGGGTCTTGCGAAGAATCCGGAAATGCGCATTGCGGTCGGAATTTATGATGACCCGGATCATCAGCGGCAGGACCGGGCGGCCGTATCCGTCGGAACGGCCAATACGCTGATCATCGGATCCCCGCAGTATGGGAAGACGAATCTGCTGGAGGTGTTTATCCGCAGCCTTGCTGAGACCTATATGCCGTCGGAAATTCATCTGTATATCATTGATTTTGCGTCCATGGTACTGAAGAATTTTGAAAACCTCGCGCATGTGGGAGGCGTGGTCTGCCCGGCGGATGACGAAAAACTGAAAAACCTGTTTCGGTATCTGGGTGACCAGATGGCAGTGCGGAGAGAAAAACTGCTGTCGGCCGGCGTCAGTTCTTTTATCTCCTATAAAGAAGCCGGGTATTCCGATCTGCCGCAGATCGTTTTGCTGATCGACAACATGACCGCGCTGCAGGAATTATACCTGCAGGATAATGACGCGCTGCTGACCCTGTGCCGGGAGGGCAATTCCGTCGGCATCAGCGTGATTATGGCGAATACCCAGACCGCCGGACTGGGTTATAAATATACGGCAAATTTTGCTGTGCGCATTTCCCTGTTCTGCAATGAACCGGGGGAATATACCGCTCTGTTCGGTTCCTGCGGGATCCGCCCGGATGAGGCTCCCGGGAGATGCCTGGTTGAGGTTGAAAAGACATTATATGAGTGCCAGACGTTTCTGGCTTTCGAGGGAGAGCGGGAAATCGAGCGCGTGCGGCATATGCAGGAGTTTGCGGATAGAGTCAACCGTCGAAATAAGGGGATCCGCGCCGTCCCGATTCCGGAGATCCCGGCTGTCCTGACTGAGCAGTATATATTTGATCATTTTGCGGGGATGAAGAGTCAGAACAGGCAGACAGCCGGGATGTCGGAAGAGAAAAAGCCGGTCGCCGGGATGTCGGATAAAAATACGCAGACTGCCGGGAAGGCGGATGAGGAAAAACAAACTGCCGGAATGCCGTATGAGAACAGATTGATACTGGGATTGGATTATGATACCGTGGCACCGCTTTTCCTTGATACAGATAAAGTGAATATGCTGGCGCTTTCCGGTGCGGATGGTGCCGGGATGAACTGCTTCATCCGTTATTTTATTCATTTTATGTTGAGGTATGAGGGGCAGGCGGAAGTGTTTATCTTTGATGATTACCGGAAAAAGCTGGCATCGCTGCGCAGCGTTTCCGGTTCGTCCGGGAGCGCCGCGGAACAGGAACAGATTTCCGGCCGATGTGATGCGGCGCAGGAACAGATTTCCGCCCAATGTGACGCGGTGCAGAGTCAGATTGCCTGCCGGGAAAGTGTGCCGCAGAGCCGGATTTCCTATCACGTCGGACCGGATAAGCTTCGGGAGACACTGACTCACCTGGATCTGCACCTGCAAAACCGGTACCGGCAGTTAATCGCCGGAGATGAACTCCCGGCGGATCGGAAGATCCTTGTTTTTAACACGGAGGATGTATATACACAGATCAGCAGTGATGAGATGCTGTTTTCCATGCTGAAAGACATGGTTGGTAAATACAGGATGCTGCACATTTTTGTACTGTTCGGGGCGGTTCCGAACGCACAGATTACGTATGGTTCGCCGGAGGCGTACAAACTGGTGAAGGAAACCGGACAGATTCTGTTTTTCGGCAATCTTGATACGTGCAGACTGGCGGATGTGCCGCACGCGATGCTGCGCACACATCGTAAAAAGACGGGACCGGGAGATGCGTTTTACATATCAGGCAGCGATTGCTTCCGGCTCAGGACGCCGCTGCCTGCGAATGAATGATAGTGAATGACAAAGGATTTTGTCTTTACTATAAAGGTTACTCTCAAAAATCCGGAACAACCGGTTCCGGGGTGTGTTACAGGAGGAAGGAGGGGGAAAATGGCATCAGGACAGATCAGAATGACTCCGGACACAATGCGGACCAGAGCAAACGAGTACAGAACTGAGTCTCAGAATGTATCTGACGTGATCAGCAAAATGGATCGCCTGCTCACTGCGCTGCAGTCTGAGTGGGAAGGCTCTGCATCCGAAGCGTATGCGGCGAAATTTGCAGAACTTCGCCCGTCGTTTGTCGCGGCCAGGGATTTGATTGACGACATCGCGGCAGCATTGGACAAAACAGCTGCGGCAGTTGAGTCCACCGATCAGCAGATCGCAAGTCAGTTCCGCATGTAGCAGACGCATATGGCAGCTGTGTGCAGCAGGTGTATGCAGCAGACATGTGCAGGAAAGGCGTGCAAAGACGCGTGCAGGGGACATGTTTGAGAATGAACATGCTCGATGACAATAGCGGGGGTGAAAAGACGCACGCAGGGTCATGTACGGCAGGTGCGGAAAGGCAGGCGGCCGCGCGACGGCCGTCTGCCGGATGTAAAAGGAGAAAGATTCGACAGACAGGAGATGAGTGTAATGGGGACGGATCAGATCATGAGACAGATCCGGCGTTACGAAAGCCGGATCGAAAGTCTCCAAAAGGAAATACGTGAACTGGAACAGGACAATGAGGAACTGGAATTGCTTGCCGGCAAGTACCGGAATCTTCAGAGTTCCTTTGAGGCTCACCAGAGTGAGCGAAAGAACGCTCTATCCGTTCTCGAACATGCTTCGAATATGAATAGTGTTTCGGGCTATTGCAGGGGCATGCACAGCCTGTTAAACGGCAGTGAATTTTCCGGTGCGTACAACGGAATTTCGGAGTCAATTTCGAAAATCCGAAAGAAACAGAGGCAGGCAGAGGAAGAGATCAGCATCTGCCGTTCACAGATAAATGCATATAGTACCGAAATCAATCAATTAGAGTGCGCGTATCAGAAGGCAGTGCAGGCGGAGGCATGAAAGAGTAAGCAGAGCGGGAAGCGGTATATGCGGGGCGGAGGCATGAAAGAGTATGCGGAGCGGGAAGCAGTATATGCGGAGGCAGCCGGGGCATGAAAGAGTATGCGGAGGCGGCCGGGGTGACAGCACCATGACGACACACGAGGGTGATAACAGCGTGACAGGGGGAGAAAAGTGGCAGATCATTTGATTATAGACGATGCGTATGTTCAGGAGCAGGCATCTTATCTGAAGGCGGGACTTTCTGACCTGAACAGTGTCATTGACAGGTATATTGCCTGTCTGAACAATCTGGCCGTGCAGTCGATCCGGGAAGGGGCGACGGCGGAGGCGCTGCGGGTTTATATTGGGTATGCGAAACAGATTCAGGGTCATTTGGAGGAGATTGGCGCTAACACATCGAGCCTGATGCAATCTTATCTGACGGCGATCGATGAAGCGGATCAGTATTTATTTTGAGGAGGATTATAATGCAGAGCAGAATCAATTTTAACGAAGTGAGTGCGGAGCAGAGCCTGATTGCTCTGCGAATGCTGCTGAAAACGAGTGAGGCTGTCCGGATCGGTCAGGCGTCAGGAAACGGAAGCGGCGATACGGCGGATGATCTCGCGGCGCTTTACGGGACAGCCTGCGCGATCCGGGACAGCCTGAACCGTCTGATCGAAAGTACGATTCTCTTTGTGGAAAATTGTGCGGGACAGATGCGGAAGGCGGACCGGGACGCGGCGGCGGAGCTGTCGTAAACGACAGGTATGAGGTGTCGACCGCTGCAAGGAACAACAGGCACGAGGTTTCGGCTGCTGTAAGAATTGTTCGGTAAACTGCC
The DNA here is from genome assembly GCA_020859905.1 of Lachnospiraceae bacterium. GTDB lineage: Bacteria > Bacillota > Clostridia > Lachnospirales > Lachnospiraceae > Eubacterium_I. Next base: position 8,194 of record JAJBVI010000112.1, read on the forward strand.
GCCGCGGGGAGAGAACGTAGTTGCAATAGCTCCCTCAAAGAATGATCCGCGGGAAACTGCCGGCGCGGGGAGAGAACACATTGGACACAGCCATTGTATGATAGGAGGCTTGTACATGATTCGCGATTTTTCAGAGAACGCGAAAAACGAATTGAGAGAGCTGGTCAGCCGGGTGGAAGACGAAAAGCTCTGTGATTTTACTGACTGGGTCGGCGACCGCTGGTACGATTTTGAAGAGTGGATCGGAGCTCTGTCCCTGCGGGAGGGTCTGGAGAATGTCAACAGGTACCACAGGAAGGTGATCGATAAGAATAATATGACGCTGGCGCAGCTGGAATCCATATTTAATCAGGTTGCCGCGGTTGAGTCAGAGTATCACCGGCGATTATCGCAGACGATCGAGATCTGCAGGGCGCTGAACCAGCTTTTGCTGACATGTAACGATATTATTCTGCCGGGTTCCGGCGGTAATATGACCGCGGGAAGTATCCATGCTCTCCTGCAGGGGGCTTTTGGCGCCTATGCTGCCCTGTTCCGTACAACGGTCCGCTGGGATACTTCCCTGGAGGATCTGTTAGAGGAGTATAAGAAAAAGGGAACGGTTACGTCGGAGGAAATGGATGCGTATATTCGCCTGTTTGAGATATACTATGCGGAGTATACAGACAGGCTGGAAAGTTTGCTGGACGGCCTGTCTGAGGATCAGCTGAGGGAAGTCAAATATATTCTTTATACCTCTGATGAGCCGTACCGCAGTATCTATCTGGCGGAGCTGGAGAGTTACCGGATGGGAAATCTGAGCGGCGATGACACGGGCTATTTTTCGTCGTTGATGAATACGGTCAATGTGGATATGTCGCAGGAGGAGACGAACCCACGCGGTGCATTTACCACATTCTACCATGAGTGCGGTCATGCGATTGATTATAATTATCAGGATGACGGGACTTATTTTTCCCTGTCCTGGCGCAATGAGGAGGGAAAGTCCCTGCAGGACGTTATCTATGAGGATGTGCGAAATGATATCGTGCAGACGGTCGCGCGGTATACCGCAAACGAGGAGGCGCAGCAGATACTCACGGAGTATATCATGGGTGCGGGGAATGTCAGCCTGGATTCACTCTCGGCGGCGGAGAAAAAGCTTCTGGAAAACATTCAGCAGTACTACAAGACGGAGATGGCCGGCGCCGTGAATGAGGCGTGCAGCGATGTATACGGAGGAGTGACGAACAATATCATCCACGGTTCCTACGGGCACTGGTCCGATACATACTGGTACAGTGCGAACAAAACGGCGACTGGCGCCCAGTCGAAGGAACTGTGGGCGGAATATTACAGCTACTGTATCACGGGAAATGAGGAGGCGCTGGCCCGGCTGCGGGACCATTTCCCGACCGCCGCAGAATTTCTGGACGAAATGGCCGCATCCATGATACAGTGAGCGCAAGTGAGAAGAATGCGCTTGCGCATTCGGCGAAGCCCGGACAGTGATAAGTGAGATAGCGGATTTTTCAATTTGCGTAATCGAACTTATGCAGAGCTGCGGGCCGACGGCTCGCGAACTGAGCACGTCGGAGTGCAGCAGTTGCGGAAAGAAGGAAATGGTTTGAAAAGATTGTTACTCACTCTGCTGTTCCTGACCATACTGGCCACGGGATGTTCGGACGGCAGAGGCGCAGAATCAGGAAGTGAGGAGACAGAACAAATGGAAAAAACAGAATTGCTGACGGCGGCACAGCTGATCCGCCGGACAGAAATAGAGGAGGGTCAGTACAGTACGGCCGTCCTGGAGCAGTTTATCGAAGATTATGAGATTACGGAGGATAATGTCGGCACGCTGAATATTTCGCTTCTGCTGGAAGAATATGCGGACATCTGCGGGATAAAAGATGTCAGCGGTCTGCTGAATGCCTCCGCAGAGACGCGGGCTTCCGATTATACGGAGGATGTGGCCGCTATTGCTTTTTACGAGAATGTCGGAACAGGCAGTGAGTGTGTATATTACGATGTGGCGGAAGGCTGCAGATACCGGGCGACCGATCTGTATCTGTTTTCAGATCTGAACCAGACGGAGGCGGAAGAAAACACAGGCGGGGCGCAGCTGGCTGTGCGCCTGGAAGAGCTTGGCGTCTTTTCCTGGGAGAACGTGTCCGATACGGAGGGGCTGGCGGATCCGCAGCGTATGGTGCTTGCGGTTGCCTACGGGGACGGTACGGTGTTCCGTATCACCGCGGAAGGGATTTTGTCAGAAGTGCTGCCGGAAAATTACGCACAGGTGCGGGAGGTGCTGCTGCGTTAAATTCTGAAAGGGAGATGCTGCACGAGTGCGCATAAGGCGCGGCACCGTGAATAGAGACCGTCCACATTAATTTCCCGCTTGCCAACCCCCTGTAAATATGCTATGATACGACTGTTCGTGCGTTGCTGACGCAGCGCACCGACATTTAAAAGACAGAGAAATGCAGGGATGGAGGCTCTGGTTTTCAGAGACCGACAGGGATACTGCGTCACAGACTGAGAGCGCAGTTTTTGCTCTTAATGCGGGTGGTACCGCGGAATAGGATTATTTCGCCCCGAAATGCTATAGCTATAGAAAGCATTTCGGGGCTTTTTCCATATTAAGGAAAGTTTATTCTGTGAAAAGAACGCCACACGGGGATGCGCATTTATTTTGGAACATAACTTTCCGAAGAAACACGAAGACAGGAGTAAATGATCATGAAAGTTATCACAGGAGTTGCGAAGAAAGAAACTTATGAGATCAGCGAGATCCTGGCGCGGGATCTGAACGGCTGCGAGGTCAGGGTAAACGGCGCCGTGCACGCGATCCGTGACATGAGCGATGTGGCGTTTATCGTGCTGAGAAAGCGTGAGGGCCTGCTGCAGTGCGTCTATGAGAAGGGGGTCGCCGGGTTTGACCTGAAGGATATCCGTGAGGGCGACACCGTGGAGTTTACGGGGTGCGTGAACCGGGAGGAGAGAGCGCCGCAGGGATTTGAAATCCGTATCCGGACGGTGCGGATTCTCTCGGAACCTTCGGAACCGATGCCGCTGCAGATTTCCAAATGGAAGATGAATACGTCGCTGGACGCGAAATTAAACAACCGCGCGGTTTCCCTGCGCAATGTCCGGGAGAGGGCGAAGTTCCGCATCCAGGAGGGCATTACCAGAGGATTCCGGGATTTCCTGTACGGGCAGGGCTTTACGGAGATCCATACGCCGAAGATCAGCGCGAAGAGCGCGGAGGGCGGCGCGAACATGTTTAAGCTGGAGTATTTCCACCGGCCGGCGATCCTGCAGCAGAGTCCTCAGTTTTACAAGCAGATGATGGTGGGCGTGTTTGACCGGGTGTTTGAGACCGCGCCGGTGTTCCGTGCCGAGAAGCATAATACAAAGCGCCATCTGAACGAATATACATCCCTTGATTTTGAGATGGGTTACATCGACAGCTTTGAGGAGATCATGGCGATGGAGACCGGATTTTTGCAATATACGATGGATCTGCTGAACCGGGAGTACGCCGCGGATCTGGACATCCTGGGCATTAAGACGCCGCGCGTGGACAGCATCCCGCAGGTTCGTTTTTCCGAGGCGAAACAGATGGCGGCGGAGAAATATGACCGTAAGTTCCGGAATCCCTTCGACCTGGAGCCGGAGGAGGAGTACCTGATCGGACAGTTTTTTAAAGAAGAGTATGACGCGGATTTTGTGTTTGTCACGCACTATCCGTCGAAGAAACGTCCGTTTTACGCGATGGATGACCCGGAGGACCCGGTATACACGCTGAGCTTCGATCTGCTGTTCCGCGGGCTGGAGATCACGACCGGCGGACAGAGAATCCATGATTATCACGAACTGACCGCGAAAGCGGCGGCCCGCGGCATCGAGACCGAGGGCATGGAGCATTACCTGGCGGCCTTTAAACACGGCATGCCGCCCCACGGCGGCCTGGGGATCGGCCTGGAGCGTCTGACCATGCATCTGGTCGGAGAGGAGAACGTGCGCGAGGCGACGCTGTTCCCCCGGGATTTAAGCAGGCTGGAGCCATAGCGAAGCCCGGAAAGCGAAAAATGCGCAGCATTTTGAGTTTGGCACTGCGTGATACAGAGACAAGATCAGCAGAAAGGAGACATACATGAAACATCTGGGAACCCAAATGATCGCGACCGAGCGCCTGACCCTGCGCCGGTTCACCGCGGAGGATGCCGGGAACATGTTTTTCAACTGGTCCGGCGACCCGGAGGTGACCCGGTATCTCACCTGGGAACCGCAGGAGAGTGTGGAGAGCACGGCAGCTTTTCTTAAGCAGTGGGAGAGTGAATATGAAAATGACGAGACCTATCGCTGGGCGATTGAGCTAAATGACACGGAGCAGCCGATCGGCGTGATCGAGGTGGTCTCCGCAGACGAACGGATCGGAAGCGCTGAGTTAAGCTTCCGCATCGGAAAGGAATACTGGCATCACGGATATGCCTCGGAGGCGCTTGCAGAGATTCTGCGTTTCCTCATGGGAGAGGCTGGATTCGGCCGCGTGTGGGCGAAAACTGACACGGCGAATGTCCATGCCGGCGCGGTGATGGAGAAATGCGGGATGCTTCCGGAGGGCGTTTTAAAGAGAGCCGGCCGGAACAATACCGGCATAGTGGATATCGGTATTTACGCGAAAACAGTCAGCGCCGCAGCGGCGGACGACACATCGGAGGAGGACGCTGCGATGACGACCCATGTCACGAAGGTGATGGGCGAGGACGGGAAGCTGCGCAACGTGATTTCGGACGAGACGATGGAGTATGTGGGCATCCTGGCGAAGCTGGAACTCTCTCCAGAGGAGGCAGAGGCAGCGAAGAAGGATATGGCGGACATGCTGGATTATATCGACCAGCTGAATGAACTGGATACCGACGGCATCGAGCCGATGTCCCATGTATTCCCGGTTCACAATGTGTTCCGCGAGGATGTTGTGACGAACGGCGACGGAAGCGCGGCGACGCTGGCCAACGCCCCGGTGATGAAGGACGGCGGCTTCAAGGTGCCGAAGACAATCGGAGAGTAGGAGGGCACTTTATATGAGTACAGTGAAAGTGATTCAGACCGGTTCGGGCGCCTGCTGCTCTGACCGTTCAAATGAAAACCTGATGAGCCTGACGGCCGTGGAGCTCGGAAGAAAAATAAAGGAAAAAGAAGTTACCGCGGCGGAGGCGGCGAAAGCGGCACTGGCGGCAGTGCGCGCGAGAGAAGAGAAAATCAACGGTTTTGTGACCGTCCTGGATGAGGAGGCCGTTTTAAGACGCGCGGACGAGGTGCAGGCGCGGATTGACAGCGGAGAGCTGACCGGCCCGCTGGCCGGCGTTCCGGCGGCGGTCAAGGACAATATGTGTACAAAAGGCATCCTGACGACCTGCGCTTCGAAAATATTGTATAATTTTATCCCGGCCTACACGGCGACCGCGGTGGAAAATCTGGAAAAAGCCGGCGCCGTGATCATCGGAAAGACCAACATGGATGAGTTTGCCATGGGCAGCACTACGGAGACGTCCGCGTTTGGGGAGACGAAAAATCCGTGGAACACGGGACATGTGCCCGGCGGTTCCTCCGGCGGCTCCTGCGCGGCGGTTGCGGCGGAGGAAGTTCCGTACGCGCTCGGCTCCGACACCGGCGGTTCCATCCGTCAGCCCAGTTCCTTCTGCGGCGTGACGGGTATCAAGCCGACGTACGGAACGGTATCCCGCTACGGTCTGATCGCCTATGGTTCGTCTCTGGATCAGATCGGACCGGTCGCGAAGGATGTGACAGACTGCGCGGCGATTCTGGAGGCGATTTCCTCCTATGACAGTAGGGATTCTACTTCTGTACAGCGGAAAGATCTGAAATTTACCGAAGCACTGGTGGACGACGTGCAGGGGATGCGGATCGGCATCCCGCGGGATTATTTCGGGGAAGGTCTGGATGAAGAAGTAAAAGAAGCCGTTCTGGAGGCGGCAAAGGCACTGGCGGCGAAAGGCGCTGTTGTCGAGGAGTTTGACCTCGGGCTTGTGGAATACGCGATCCCGGCTTACTATGTTATCGCCTGCGCCGAGGCCAGTTCCAATCTGTCCCGGTTTGACGGCGTGAAGTACGGCTACCGCACCGCGGAGTACGACGGTCTCCACAACATGTATAAAAAATCCCGTTCCGAGGGATTCGGCGCGGAGGTGAAGCGCCGCATCATGCTCGGCTCGTTTGTCCTAAGCTCCGGCTACTATGACGCTTACTATCTGAAAGCGCTCCGTGTGAAAGCATTGATTAAAAAGGCGTTCGACGAGGCGTTTGCGAAATATGATGTGATACTCGGTCCTGCCGCGCCGACCACGGCGCCGAAGCTGGGCGACTCCTTAAGCGACCCGATCCGCATGTATCTGGGTGATATCTACACGATCTCCGTTAACCTGGCGGGGCTTCCGGGTATCAGCCTTCCCTGCGGCACGGACAGCAGAGGGCTGCCCATCGGACTGCAGCTGATCGGCGACTGCTTTAAGGAGAAAAATATCATTCGCGCGGCCTACAGCTACGAGCGGACCCGGACGTATCAGCACGCACCCGCGGCGGCGCCGGAGCAGGAACAGAAGACTGCTGTATCCGGGAATGCACAGAAAAATGCAGCAGCGCGGGCAGAAGAGTAAGGAGGAGAGCAAGATATGAGTAAGAACTACGAAACCGTCATCGGACTGGAAGTCCATGTGGAGCTTGCGACTAAGACGAAGATCTTCTGCTCCTGCTCTACCGAATTCGGCGGAAAGCCGAACACCCACACCTGTCCGGTCTGTACCGGTATGCCCGGCTCGCTCCCGGTATTAAATAAGCAGGTGGTGGAATATGCCGTCGCGGTCGGCCTTGCGACCAACTGCAAGATCACACAGCACTGTAAATTTGACCGGAAAAACTATTTTTATCCGGATAATCCGCAGAACTATCAGATTTCCCAGCTCTATCTCCCCATCTGCCGCGACGGGCATGTGGAGATCGAGACGGCGGGCGGAAAGAAAAACATCCGCATTCACGAGATTCATATGGAGGAGGACGCCGGCAAGCTGGTACACGATGAGTGGGAAGACGTATCTATCGTAGATTTCAACCGTTCCGGCGTGCCTCTGATCGAGATCGTGTCCGAGCCGGATATGCGATCCGCCGACGAGGTCATCGCCTATCTGGAGATACTGCGCCGGACAATCCAGTATCTCGGCGCGTCCGACTGTAAATTAAACGAGGGTTCCATGCGTGCCGACGTCAACCTCTCTGTCCGCGAGATGGGGTCGCAGAAGTTCGGCACCCGCACCGAGATGAAAAACCTGAACTCCTTTAAAGCCATCGCCCGCGCGATCGAGGGCGAGCGGGAGCGCCAGATCGAGCTCCTGGAACTGGGGCGGAAGGTCATCCAGGAGACCCGCCGCTGGGATGACAATAAAGAATCCTCCCACGCGATGCGTTCCAAAGAGGATGCCCAGGACTACCGCTATTTCCCCGACCCGGATCTCGTGCCGGTGGAGATCTCCGACGCATGGATCGACAGTATCCGCGCGGCACAGCCGGAGCTGCGTCCGGAGAAGCTGGAGCGTTATAAGGCGGAGTATGACATTCCGGAATATGACGCGAAGATTCTCACGGAGTCCAAGCGCATGGCGGATCTCTTTGAGGCGACCAGCGCCATCTGCGGCAAACCGAAGAAGGTTTCCAACTGGCTCATGGGAGAGACCATGCGCCTGCTGAATGAAAACGGACAGGATGCCGGGGATATCTCCTTTGCGCCGCAGCATCTGGCATCCCTCATTGATCTCACCGATGCCGGTATGATCAACGGCACCGTGGCGAAGGAAGTCTTTGAAGAAATATTCAAAAATGACATCGACCCGGAGAAATATGTCGAGGAGCACGGTCTGAAAGCCGTCAACGACGAGGGCGAGCTGCGTACCGTCATCGAGCAGGTCATCGCGGAAAATCCGAAGTCTGTGGAGGATTACAGAAACGGCAAGAAGAAAGCGATGGGTTTCCTCGTGGGACAGACGATGAAAGCCATGAAAGGAAAAGCGAACCCCGGCATGGTCAACCAGATCGTGAAGGAACTTTTGGAAAAGTAGATGCAGATTGTGAGGAAACTGCCGGATTAACAGAAGAAAAGCCCTGCCGGGTGAAGAAGCTCAGCCTTAGAAATCGGGGCAGGACTTTTCTTCTGTGTATTGGAATCCGTGGTCTACAGGTCCGCTTCCCGCACCGAGATCCAGCATGGCAGACAGGGCTCCTGTCAGATAGTCTTTTGCACGCCTGATCGATGCCTCCATATCGTATCCCTTCGCAAGATTCGCTGCGATGGCGCTGGACAGAGTGCATCCCGTGCCGTGCGTGTTGGGATTGTCGATGCGGGTGCCGTGAAACCACAGGCATACGGCAGTCGCTGATCCGCCGGTCGCGCTGCTTCCGTCATTTTTCTGCATGGTACAGTGTGTTGATTCCCAGGCTGCGGTACCGGGCACTGAATCCCGGTTCACATCGCCGGTCGCAGGTTTGCAGTTCGTGTCACCGGGTGCCGGTATCCGATATAACATATCGTCGGCGTCATGCAGGCTGTGGCCGCCCTTCAGAAGGACCGAACAGCCGTATGTCTCACCGATACGCTGCGCGGCTTCCCGCATCTGTTCCGCTGTGGTGATGTGCTGCCCGCACAAAATCTCCGCCTCGGGGATATTCGGCGTCAGCAGGTCAGCCAGCCCAAACAGGCTGTGTTTCATGGCGTCAAGCGCCGTTTCTCTGAGCAATGGAGATCCGCTGGTCGAGACCATGACCGGATCGACCACGATATTTTTCGCTTTATAAAAAGACAGCCGGTCCGCGACAACCCGGATCAGCGCCTCAGAAGAAACCATGCCGACCTTTACGGCATCCGGATAGATATCCGAGAACACGCAGTCGAGCTGCTGTGCCAGGAACTCCGGCGAGGACTCCCGGATGGCGTACACACCGGTTGTATTCTGTGCGGTCATGGCCGTGATCGCGCTCATGGCGTACACGCCGTTCGCCATCATTGTTTTGATATCCGCCTGAATGCCCGCGCCGCCGCTGCAGTCGCTGCCGGCGATCGTAAGAGCTGTTTTTCTCATGTCGTCCCACCCAGTATCTGCTCCGTACGCCGCCTCAGTTCACGCACGGCTTCTTCGATATTATCCTGTGCAAAAACCGCGCTGGCCACTGCAATGCCGTCAATACCGCTGCCCCGCAGTTCTGTCAGGTTTTCCGCCGTAATTCCGCCGATCGCCGCGACCGGAATGGATACCGACCGGCAGATATCCCGCAGCCTGTCTTTCGTGATGCGTTCCGCGTCCTGCTTCGTACCCGTCGGGAAGACCGCGCCTACACCCAGATAATCCGCGCTCTGCCGTTCGGCCAGAATCGCCTGTTCCACCGTCCGCGCTGAGATGCCGATGATTTTATCCGGACCGAGAATTGCCCGCGCCGCACCGATTTCCATGTCCTTCTGACCCAGGTGGACACCGGCGGCATCCACCGCCGCGGCGATTTCGACATTGTCATTTATGATGAGAGGAACATGGTAAGTGTCACATAATTCTTTGATCTGAAATGCTTCCTGCAAAAATGTCCTGCGGCACAGCGTCTTTTCGCGGAGCTGGAGCAGCGTGATGCCGCCCCGCAGCGCCTGTTCCGCCTGATCATACAGTGATTCTGTCCCCTGCACCTGAGAGGATTGCCCGTGCTGCGGCGCTGTTCCCTGCGCTTGAGATGACTGACCGGGTTGTGAACTGCTCCGCAGCCAGGATCTGTCGGTCACGGCATAGAGAAGAATATCTTTTCGGTCTAAATTCATGCTGATCTCCGTCCCTGCATTCTGATTTTCATTCCGCCGCGCCGCCCCGCAGCCGGTATACCGTCTGATAAACTGAGTGAACATACAGTACACTTGAAAAAAGGACAAAAATCCAGACCATGTGCTCCGGGTCATGTCCTTTTGAATCCGCCATGAAGTGAATTTTAACAAAAGAATCGTATCATATACACTGCAATATTTCAACCTGTTTCCGTTTAAAATCTCACCTTGAACCGACATGGGTTTTTTGCTATGATACTAGTGTGTCGTCTCAATCATATTTTTAATTATAGCACTGCCTATGTCGCCATCCGCTGCGTTGTCGTCAGTCGACGTAGCCACCGCTACGCCTCCTTCCTCCGCCTTGCGGAATGACGGCATATCCAACACTATAACTTAAAAAATGATTGAGACGACACACTAGTACATCGAATATTAAGTAACTAATATGATGCGTATTTCAGTCAACGAAATCCGAAGAGTATCAGGCATTACGGGATCGCGTTTTGCCTGAAACAGAGCAGGGTACTGACGGAATAAACGAGAAGTACAACAGGGGAATTAAAGTTTTCAAAGATTTTAGAGAAAAGAAATAGTCATCCGCCTTTCAGTGTGGTATACTTACTACAATTGCAGTCATCGGTAAGACCGATACAAAACCGCGGACGAACCGCTGCATCGCGGCAGGAAGAAAAAATGCATTGTGATTCAGGAAAAATGCATCGTGACAGGAGAGTAATATTATGGCTGACAATAACGATATCAAAGATACAGACACGACATCAGGAAACAGGGAAAACGAGACACATTATGAGGAGTATTGCTCCATGTGCCACCGCCCGGAGAGTGTGTGCGGACGGCTGATCCGCGTGCCGAACAGTGTGAATATCTGTATGGACTGCATGCAGAAGACTTTCGACGGCATGGCGAACATGGGCTTCCCGGGGGTGTTCGGGCCGGATATTGATTTTGGCGATCTGTTCCCGAACAACAGCAGAGGCAG
>JAJBVI010000090.1 GCA_020859905.1 Lachnospiraceae bacterium
GCTTTATATGATCGAATTATATGAAAAAATCAGCAGGATCAACCCAAATTACAGGAATCAGGTCTTTACGGTGATTGAGGGTGATCAAATCGGAAAAAAGGCGTTGTTTTCAAACGGAAAGCTCGTGTGGGAAACGGAGGACAGGGGCTTTTTTTCCAGTCACGAAAAAGCAGTTTCCGGGATTGAGATCTGCGGTCTGGCCGATCTGGCGGGGAACCGCATTTACAGTGAGATCCTCGGAAATGAAAAGAAAATCGTGATCTGCGGCGGCGGGCATGTGTCCATGCCGATCATTACCATGGGGCGGATGCTGGGCTGCCATGTTACCGTGCTGGAGGATCGGCCGGCGTACGCAGACAACGCGAGACGGCAGGGCGCCGATGAAGTGCTTGTTGATTCCTTTGAGAACAGCCTCCGGCAGGTGAGCGGAGACGCGGACACCTATTTTGTGATCATGACCAGGGGGCATCGGTATGACAGGGAATGTCTGCGGGTGATCGCGGCAAAACCGCACGGTTATATCGGTATGATTGGAAGCCGGCGGAGGGTTGCTCTCGTGAAGGAATCTCTTGCGGCGGAGGGAGTGAATCAAAACGTGCTGAATCAGGTCTATTCTCCAATCGGACTGGATATCGGGGCGGAGACCCCGGAAGAAATCGCGATCTCGGTCATGGCTCAGATTGTGGAAGTCAAGAACAGGAAAAAGAATCACTGCGGATATTCTAAGGAGATATTAAAAGGCATTCTGGAGCCTCCGGAGATTCCGGGGTGCGGCGTGTCAAAAGAGGTCTTGGCGACGATTGTAAGGCGCAGGGGTTCCGCGCCCCGGGAGACCGGAACCAAGATGCTGATTCTGCCGGACGGAAGGACGATCGGAACGATCGGCGGCGGCTGTGTGGAAGCGGAGGTGGCAAACCGCGGCCGCCAGCTTATGATCAGAGAATCGCCCACACCGGAGCTGATTCATGTGGATATGACTGCGGAGGAAGCGGAGGACGAGGGTATGGTCTGCGGCGGCGTTCTGGATGTGCTGCTGGAGGCGATATGACGACGATTCAAAAGCATGAAAGCTTTGTGGAGCTTAAAGGGGGGAATTTATGTCGCCACAGGCGGCATGACAACATGTATGACAGAACAAACGGCCGCAGGGATGACGCAGTCCGAACGGCAATTTTCGGTGCCGGGCAGGCGGGGCGGATGATTTCCGCCTGGCTGCCCGCGGTCCATCGGCTGATCTGTTATATTGATAATGATGAAAAACTGCAGGGAAGCGAGATAGACGGCGTTCCGGTTCTGCCGCTTTTATGCGCTTTGGAACGGCGGCCGGACGTGATTTATATCGGGACTTTAAACAGGCAGGCGAATACCGGGATTAAAAATCAGATTTTACAGTCCGGTTTTGCGGGAGACATACGGGAGGCTCTGTTTTACCGCGGCAGCCAGGACGCAAGGCTTGCCGCGATCCGGCTGCTGGCGCGTGAGATCCGCGAGAGGGGAGTATCCGGCAGCATTGCGGAGCTTGGCGTCTATCGGGGAGATACGGCGGCCGAGCTGAACCGGCTGTTTCCCGAACGCCGGCTTTTTCTGTTTGACACGTTCTGCGGTTTTGACGCGCGGGATCTCGAGATAGAGAGGATGGTTATCCCCGATGGAAGAAACGCCTTCGCGCGTCAGTGCGATTTTTCGGATACGAGTGTGGAGTCAGTCCAAAAAAGGCTTCCTTATCCGGAGAAGGCACGCCTGATTGCGGGATATTTTCCGGATAGTTTCTCGGGTGAACTGTCGGATGAGATGGGGGAGCTTGCGCTGGTCAGTCTGGATCCGGATCTTGGCGAGCCGGTTTACCAGGGGCTGCGTTTTTTTTATCCCAGGCTGGCTGCGGGCGGAGCCATCGTCATCCATGATTATAACAGCCTGCAGTTTCCGGGCGTCCGCAGGGCGGCGCAGCGTTACTGCAGCGAAAACGGATTGTTTGTCGTTCCCCTTATGGATCTTCATGGGACGGCGGTTTTAATAAAACAGGGGTAAGGGATGATCTATCTTATCAGACACGGGGAAACTGCGGCGCGCCGGGAGGGACGCTGCATCGGCGGGACGGATCTCCCGCTCAGCGCACGCGGGATCCGGCAGATGGATCTGCTGGGAAACTGGTTTGCGGGACAGATTGCGGAGCGAAGGATCTGTACCGGCGGAAAAGTCTATACCAGTCCCCTGATGCGTTGCCGTGAAAGCGCGGGTCGGCTGTTTCCCGGCGGAAAAACACAGATACTGGTGCGGGAGAATCTTCGGGAAGCGTCTATGGGCGCCTGGGACGGTCTGACGTTTCGGGAAATCAGAGAACGGTATCCCGCGGAATATGAAAAGAGAGGAGAGAACTTCGGCGATTACCGGGTGCCGGGCGCGGAAACCTTTCGGGAAGCCGGAGAGCGCTTCCTGAAAGAACTGTCTCTGCTTTCCGGGCAGATGCCGGAGAAGGATCTGATCGTCGTCGCGCATGCGGGCGTTATACGCGCGGTTATATGCCTGACAGAACAGATTGAAATGAAAAGCGCAAAAGCCGTGATGGCGATTCCGCAGCCCGGCGGAGGCATTACGACGCTGTCCCGGCAGGAAGAGGGCGGCAGTATGCGGCTGCGGGTGGTACGTGTCGGCATCCGGCCCGCGCCGCTTCCGGATGAATCACACAACATATAGCAGGAAAGTAAAAAAGGATGAGACCGGGATTGCGCTGGAGATAATAAAAAAGCGGTAAACCTGTTCCGGGGATAGTCGCATTTGCAACCCCTGTCGCATATGCGCATGGCTTCCCCTGCTTCTTTTTGATATTATGATTCGAGCGACAAAAGGGTATGATACTACGGATTGTTCCGCACTTCGTGCT
>JAJBVI010000139.1 GCA_020859905.1 Lachnospiraceae bacterium
AGAAATGCGGATGCGAGCATCCGATTTCTGACCTTTTGTCCCTTGTATCATTATAATGAATGGATGTTCTTTCGTCAACGAAAAGGATCAGAACAGAATAAAAGGAAACAAAAATCATGAATAAAAAACAGATGGCATGGCTGCTGATCCCGGCAATCATAATGGGAACCATTGCGCTGACATCAACGGAAGGCTTCGCTTCCGATCTGTCTGTCACAGAGACAGGTGACGGGGATTCTTCCTGTATTGAGACGGAGAACGGCGAATATGCTGTCGGCGTAACGCCGGAGAACGGCGAGTATACTGTCGGCGTAACGTCGGAGAATGGCGTGTATGCTGCCAGCGTAATGCCGGAGAATGGCGAGTATACTGTCATCGTAACACTGGAGGGCGGTACCGGAAGAGCCTCCGTGACATCCCCCTGCATCCTGATCGTGGAGGATGAGGGAGCGTATGCGCGCATTGAGTGGAGCAGTCCCAATTATGATTACATGATCATGGAGGATGTGACATATCTGCCGGTCAATGAGGACGGTAATTCTGTGTTTGAGATACCGGTCACCGTCTTTGATGAACCGATGACAGTGATCGCGGATACGACGGCGATGAGCGTGCCGCATGAGATCGAGTATACGCTTACCTTTGACTCGGAGTCGATCACGGGTCAGAATGCCACGACGCAGGCGGCCGGGCATGTGGTCTGCATGACCCTGATTTTGATTGCGGCCGGTGCTGTGATTTTACTGATTTTTAACAGACAAAGGAAACATCAAAAATAAAGTACCGCTTGCGACAGGTCTGCCACTAGTATCATCATTTTATGAGATGAGAAGAAACCGCAGCGGATATGGATCCGATCGGGGGGAAACATGGTGAGGAGAGGGAAAAGCAGGAGATGATAAAAAAGGGAATTATGCTGATCATGGCGGGAACCATTGCGCTGTCGTGTTGTGCCTGCGGATCCGGATCACAGAGTTCACAGGATATGGTTCCGGCATCCATCGGGGGTCATGCCTGGGCAGGGCGTATGGAGATAACTTATGCCGAAGGTTTTCAGATTGATAAGTATGAAGATGGATATATGCTGATCACGATTCGTGGGGAGGATCAGTTCCTCATCGTACCGGAGGGAGAGAAAGTACCGGGTGCAGAGGATACATCCGGTGAAGAAGAATCAGGTACAGAAGAAACATCCGACAGTCAGGAAGAAGCAGAAGCAGATGAAGCTTCCGGCAGCCGGGAAACATCGGATGACATTGATGACTCAATCACCGTTTTGCGGCAGCCGGTCACAGGCATTTATCTGGCGGCATCGGCAGTCATGGATATGTTTGTTTCTCTGGATTCTCTGGATGATATCCGTTTTTCCGTGCTGACCGCGGACGGCTGGTATATTGATGAGGCAGTCCGGAGCATGGAGTCTGGGAATATCCTGTACGCGGGGAAATATTCCGCGCCGGACTATGAACTGATTTTGTCAGAAGGATGTGATCTCGCAATCGAAAATACGATGATCTATCATACGCCGGAGGTGAAGGAAGAGCTGGAAAGCTTCGGCATTCCCGTGCTGGTGGATTACTCCAGCTATGAGTCCGATCCGCTGGGTAGAATGGAGTGGATCAAGCTTTACGGTGTCCTGACGGGGGAGACGGAGCTGGCGGAGCAGGTGTTCGAAAGGCAGAGCGCGCTTTATGTGGACACAGGAAACGGGGCTGATTCTGCAGCTGATGAGGATATCGGGAACGGCAGCGATTCTGTAACCGATGAGGACAGCGGAACCGGCAGTGCCCCGGTGAACGATGAGGACAGCGAAAGCGTTGCCGATTCCGCGCCGACGGTTGCCTTTTTTTACATTACGACGACTGGGGCGGTGAATGTCCGGAAGTCAGCAGATTATCTGCCGAGAATGATCGAGCAGGCCGGCGGCGTATATATTTTCGAGGATCTCGGTGATGAGGATGATACGGCTTCCTCAACCGTGACGATGCAGATGGAAGAATTTTATAATGCGGCAAAGGACGCGGATTACCTGATCTACAACAGCACGATCGAGGGAGAACTTGACAGCATGGAGGATTTTTTGGCTTTGAGCGACCTGCTGAAAAATTTCAAGGCGGTCTCGGAAAATCATGTATACTGCACGACAAAGAATCTGTATCAGGCATCCATGGAGCTGGGGACGATCACGTCCGATATAAGGAATATGCTGTGCGGGAATACGGAAAATCTGACGTATCTTTACCGGATAGAGTGAACTCACCCGGTTGGGAGACAGTGCGGGCGACGGATATAATATCGCGGGCGACAGACATTGCGGATGACAGTCATCACGGGCGATTGATTGAGATGCCGCACCAGATGTCCGGGGGGATGTCTATGTCTCTGTTCGGCGCCGACCGGAGCGGAGACAGTTTGCTGCGGATAGGTGAGACAGGAAATATATATTAACTTAAAAATCATGAATGAAGCGAAATCCGACAGAAAATCAAATTCAGTAAACGCGAAAGCAGACGGGAAAATGATAAGCATAACCATAGGAGGCTATATCCTCTTAGTCATCCTGGTGCTGGTGTTTTTCGCGTTAAACATCTGCGTCGGAAGTGTGAATATCCCGTTCCGTGAAGTTCTGCATATTCTGGCCGGGGAAGGCACAAATGACACCTGGACGGACATCGTGATGCAGATTCGTTTCCCGCGGGCGATGGCTGCCATGATTCTGGGCGGCGCCCTGGCGCTGTCCGGTTATCTGCTGCAGACATTTTTCCATAATCCGATTGCGAGTCCGTTTGTGCTGGGTATTTCCTCCGGCGCGAAGCTGGTCGTTGCCCTGTTTATGGTATTCTGCCTCAGCCACGCCATGTCGGTATCGTCAGTGGGAATGATCGTGTCGGCATTTGTCGGCGCAGCGATATGCATGGGATTTGTGCTTCTGATCTCCAGAGCGGTAGACCGCATGTCGATCCTGATTGTGGCCGGTGTGATGATCGGATATATCTGTTCCTCCGTCACGGAGTTTGTTGTGACATTCGCGGACGATTCCAATATCGTAAACCTGCACAACTGGTCCATGGGAAGCTTTTCCGGTATGACATGGAACAATGTCGCTGTCATGTCGGTGGTTACCTTAGCGTCCGCAGTGTGCGTATTTTTTCTCTCGAAACCGATCAGTGCATATCAGCTGGGAGAGGCTTACGCGGCAAATATGGGTGTAAATATCAGGCTGCTGCGGGCGGCGCTGGTGCTGCTCTCCAGTGTGCTTTCCGCCAGTGTGACTGCCTTTGCGGGTCCGATCTCCTTCGTGGGAATCGCGGTGCCGCACCTTATGAAAAGTCTGTTCCGGACGGCCAAACCGATCCGGATGATCCCCGCGTGCTTTCTGGGCGGCGCGGCATTCTGCCTGTTCTGCGATTTCATCGCGCGGGTGGTTTTTGCGCCGACAGAGCTGTCGATTAGCGCGGTTACCTCGGTATTCGGGGCGCCGGTCGTCATCTGGATCCTGATACACAGGGGGCAGAAGACGTAAATGTGATGCCTGCATCGGGTTTTACGCCTTTGGATCCCGTCAAAATATGTGCATGCAGCCCGGGCAGGACGAATTGCAAATGGTTTGAGGATTGCGGGGTGCCGGACATCCGGCGGATGTCTGTTCAGCACCGGAGCGGAACGTAGGCGCGCAGTGCGGATAAGTGAGCTGTAATCCGGTATCAGGATCAGGGGAAGGGAAACACCATGAAAAAGAGCGAAAATTTATATTTTCTTACAGAAGCGCTGACGGTCGGCTACAACGGGATTCCGCTGATCAAAAATATACGGATACAGCTTCGCCGGGGAGAGATCCTGACTCTGATCGGACCGAACGGCGCGGGAAAAACGACCATTTTAAAAAGCATTATCCGTCAGATTTCTCCCGTCGCGGGCGTTGTATATCTCGAAGGAGAAAACATGGAGTTCATCCGCCCGTCCGCTCTTTCGGAAAAAATGTCGGTGATGCTGACGGACCGCGTCCGGTCAGAGATGATGAACTGTGAAGACATTGTGGCGACAGGGCGTTATCCGTATACAGGGAAATTCGGGGTTATGAGTGAACACGACAGGCAGATTGTCCTGGAGACGATGGAACTGGTACATATTTCCGATCTGGCAAAACACGATTTCGAAAAGATCAGCGACGGGCAGAGACAGCGCGTCATGCTGGCGCGTGCGCTTTGCCAGGAGCCGGACCTGCTCATTCTGGATGAGCCGACCTCATTTCTGGATATCAAATATAAGCTGGAATTCTTGTCTGTTTTACAGAAAATGGCGAGAGACAGAAATCTGTCAGTTATTATGTCCATGCATGAACTGGATCTGGCGGAGCGCATCTCAGACCGGATTGCCTGCCTCCGGGGAGACCGGATCGACCGGTTCGGAACTCCGGAGGAGATTTTTACGGGCGGCTATATACCGGAACTCTATGATATGACTGTGGGTTCCTTCGAGGAACGCACCGGTCATCTCGAACTGGAAGCAGTGCGCGGAGAGCCGCAGGTGTTCGTGATCGCGGGATGCGGAACGGGAACGCCTGTATTTCGACGGCTGCAGCGCGAAGCCGTACCGTTCGCGGCAGGGATCCTGTATGAAAATGATCTCGATTTTCCATCCGCCAGGGCACTGGCAGCCGAGGTGATCAGCGTAAGACCGTTTACGCATGTGGACGACGGAACCTATGAACAGGCAAGGGAAATGGTGAACCGCTGCGAAAAGGTGATCTGCACGCTGCAGACAGAAAAACTCGGCCGGCAGGGAGACGCGCTGCGCAGACTTTATCGTGAGGCGGAGTCCGCGGGGAAATTGAGCGAAACTGAGTAATCTGAGCGAAACTGAATAAAATCACCTTGCTTTTTCTGCGGAGATATGATATTCTGGTCTGGCTTGAAATAACAGGCGGAATGCCGCTGTGGCGGAATTGGCAGACGCACTTGACTCAAAATCAAGCGGGCAACACCGTGCCGGTTCGAGTCCGGCCAGCGGCATTGGTACGGAAAAGTGGCTGAAAACCCAGGTTTTACGGGGGTTTTCGCCGCTTTTTCTTTTTAAAATTCAAACAAAAAGTAACTGTTTGTATTGGTCTCTATTTGGTCTCTTTTTCAACCATTGGTTTCTATTTGGTCTCACTTTTACAGCGCTGTATTGATCGTCGGCGCGGCATCTTCTTTTTCCATCACGATATGGTTGTAAACATTCAAAACCATCTGTTCCGTGTCACCCAAAATCTATCCTTTACTTTACCAATAAAAGCAGGTATACTATATAAGCATGTCTTTTAATTTACAGTGAACGACAAAAATAACGACTGAATGTCGTTTCCTGTTTTTTTCAGGCGACCGGCTGCTGCATCATTCCGGATCGTCATACAGAACCGAAGGAGAATCGATCATGAAGAACGGAATCGAGATCAGATGGCACGGCCGAGGCGGCCAGGGTGCCAAGACAGCGGCGCTGCTCCTGGCGGATGTCGCTTTTCAGACCGGGAAATATGTGCAGGGATTTCCGGAATACGGACCGGAACGCATGGGTGCTCCGATCACCGCGTTCAACCGGATCAGCGGAGATGTGATCCGTGTGCATTCGAATATTTACGACCCGGATTTTGTGGCCGTTGTGGATGAGACGCTGCTGCACACGGTGGATGTGACTGCCGGTCTGAAGGAGGAGGGCGCGATCATTGTCAATACCGCCAAATCGCCGGAGGAGATCCTGCCGCAGTTAAATGGATATAAGGGCAGGGTATATACCATCGATGCCAGGAAGATTTCCGAGGAGGCGCTGGGTAAGTATTTCCCGAATTCACCGATGCTGGCGGCGGTTGTTGCGGTGACGAAGGTGATGCCGGAGGAGATTTTCATGAATGAGATGCGCAGCTCTTATCAGCATAAATTCGCAAAAAAGCCGGAAGTAATCGACGGGAATATGAAAGCACTGCAGATGACGTTCGATGCACTTCGGGCACACTTACCTGTGAATTGATATACGAGAGGAAATCAGATGAGAACAGATATTACAAAAATTAATGAAAAGACGCCGCATACCGGCATGACCGAGGGCATGCAGATTTTCGCCGCAGGCACCTCGAAGCTGTTTCTGACTGGTGAGTGGAGGAATAATACGCCCGTCTGGCAGACGGATAAGTGCAAGCAGTGCCTGCTGTGTACGCCGGTATGTCCGGACAGCAGTATTCCGGTAGAAGAGGGGAAACGGCTTGCTTTCGACCTGGATCACTGCAAGGGCTGCGGCATCTGCGCCGCGGTATGTCCTTTCGGTGCGATTGTGATGAAGGAGGGTGTAGAGTAAATGGCGATCAAAGAGAGAATGTCGGGCAACGAGGCCGTTGCTTACGCGATCAGACAGATCAACCCGGATGTGATGCCGGCGTTTCCCATCACACCGTCCACGGAGATCCCGCAGATGGTCTCCACTTACATAGCAAACGGCGAGGTTGACACGGAGTTCATCCCCGTGGAGAGCGAGCACTCTGCCATGAGCGCGTGCATCGGCTCCGAGGCGGCGGGTGCGCGGACGCTTACAGCCACGTCCTCGGCGGGACTTGCCCTGATGTGGGAGGAGCTTCTGCTGGCGGCGTCTAACCGGATGCCGATCACGCTGGCGCTGGTGAACCGTACCCTGTCCGGTCCGATCAATATCAACTGTGACCACACGGACGGCATGGGCGCCCGCGACACCGGCTGGATCCAGATTTATGCGGAGAATAATCAGGAAGTTTACGATAATATGCTGCAGGCTTACCGCATTGCGGAGCATAAGGATGTGCGCCTGCCCATCATGATCTGCCAGGACGGTTTTATCACGAGCCACGCGGTGGAGAATATCGAGCTGATGGAGGACGGACCGGTGCGCGCTTTTGTGGGCGAATACGAGCCGGAGGAGTACATGCTGAACCCGGGCAAACCGGTTTCCGTGGGACCTTATTCCGTTTCCAACTATGTGATGGAGGGCCGGAAGAATCAGCTGATCGCGCTTCAGAACGCGAAACAGGTCATCCTCGATGTGGCGAAAGAATACGGACAGATTTCCGGCAGGGAATATGGCCTGTTTGAAGAATATCGGACGGCGGACGCGGACTATATCATGCTGCTGATCGGTTCGGCGGCCGGAACTGCCAAACAGGCGGCGGACGAGCTGCGGGAAGAGGGAAAAAAGGTCGGCGTGTTAAAGCTGCGCGTGTTCCGCCCGTTTCCGGCGGAGGAGATCGCGCAGGCGCTGAAAGGCTGTAAAGCGGCCGCGATCCTCGACCGCTGCGAGAGCTACAACGGGCACGGCGGTCCGCTGGGCGCGGAGGTTCTGGCCGGCCTGTACCGCAGCAAAATCTACATTAATACTACGAATTATATTTACGGTCTCGGCGGTCGCGATTTTACCACGGATGAGGCGAAGGCGGTATTCCTGGCTATGGAGGAGTCCGCGGCGGCGGGTCGGCCGATCGAGCAGTATCAGTATATCGGATTGAGGACGCAGGAGGTTTCGGAAAATGGCTGAGAGATATGATTTCAAACAGGTGATGAGCAAACCGGAACGCCTCGCTCCGGGACACAGAATGTGCGCCGGCTGCGGCGCGACCATCGCGGTCCGTGCGGTTCTGCGCGCCCTGCACGAGGGAGATCAGGCGGTCATCGGCAATGCGACCGGCTGTCTGGAGGTGTCCTCCTTCATGTACCCCTATACATCCTGGGAGGACAGCTATATTCACAACGCGTTTGAGAACGGCGGCGCGACCCTGAGCGGCGTGGAGACCGCCTACCGGGCACTGCGCAAGCGCGGCCGTCTCCCTCTGGATCAGACTTTTAAATTCATCACGTTCGGCGGCGACGGCGGTACCTATGACATCGGTTTCCAGTCTCTGTCCGGGGCGATGGAGCGCGGACACGACCTGGTGTACGTCTGCTATGACAACGGTGCGTATATGAACACCGGTATCCAGAGATCCTCTGCGACGCCGATGTTTGCGGATACCACCACCACGCCGGTGGGCACGCAGTCCAATGGAAAGATGCAGAACCGCAAGGATCTGGCCTCCATCATCGCGGACCACGACGTGGCTTACGTCGGACAGACCACAATGATGGGGAATTTCTCCGACATTCATAAAAAGGCGGAGAAGGCCATTTACACGGAGGGAGCTTCCTTCCTGAACATCATGGCTCCCTGCCCGCGCGGCTGGCGCTATGAGACGGCGGATATCATGAAGATCTGCAGGCTGGCGGTGGAGACCTGCTACTGGCCGTTGTTTGAGGTGGAGCATGGAAAGTGGCGTCTCACTTACGAGCCGAAGAAGAAGCTTCCTGTCGAGGATTTCCTGAGGGAGCAGGGACGGTTTAAGCATCTGTTCAAACCCGGAAATGAAGATCTGATCGCGCAGTTCCAGGCGGAAGTCGACCGTAGATGGGAAGATATTCAGTATAAGTGTGCGAGATAGAAACAGTATTTTTTAATGAGATGGCCGGATTCACAAAAAGGAGGATCTGATATGGGTATATATTTAAACCCCGGAAATGATGGTTTTGCAGAAATCAGAAGAGATATCTATGTTGACAAAACCGGTCTGATTGCCTATATCAATGATCTGATTGGCAAACCGAAGCCGCTGGTCAGCTTTAGCAGACCGAGACGCTTTGGCAAGTCCTTCGCGGCAAATATGCTGTGCGCATATTATGACAGAAGCTGCGATTCACATATGCTGTTTGAAGACCTGAAAATTGCAGAATCGGACAGTTTCGAGCTTATGATGAATCGTTTTAATGTGATTTCATTTGACGTGACCGGTTTTGTTGCTGTCTCGAGAGAAAACGGTACAAATGTTATTTCTGAAATAAAACAATCACTTTTGAAGGAGTTATGTGAAGCTTTCCCCGGCTGCATTGATGAAAAAGAAAAGAATCTGGGAAGGGCACTTTATTCTGTTATATCAGAAATGAAGCATCTTTAAGCTGTGCGATAACGATTGCATATTATACGGCGAGACGTTTTTACAGTATTGTCAGGGAGTTTCCGGCAGGGAAAGGATTTGCAGATCTTGCTTTCATTCCGAGGAGAAATACCGGTAAACCGGCTATGATTGTTGAACTGAAATATGATAAAGATGCTGATACGGCGATCCGTCAGATTCATGATAATCGGTATAATGGGGAGCTGAAGGATTATTTCGGAAATCTGTTGCTGGTCGGAATTAATTATGATAAGGATGCGAGAGAAGAAGCGGTTAAAAAACACAGTTGTGTGATTAAAAAGGTGTGAATGCAATCATGTGATAAGCGATAGATGCAATCGAGTCTGGAATATGAATGATAAAAAGAACGCACATTCAGAAATAGAAATAGAGGGAAGAAAGGGTGAGTCGCTTCTCTCGGCTCTTTTGCGCAGCCATATCTGCGTCAATGCGGTTTGCGGAGGAAAGGGACACTGCGGCAAATGCAGGGTGCAGGTGTTGTCCGAAGTGAAGGAGGCGACGGCAGCGGACCGAAGATTCTTTCGCGAGGATGAGCTGGCGGACGGCATGCGTCTGGCTTGCGGGTACTATCCGGAGGGGCGCTGTAAAATCCGGATTTTTTCCGTTGATGAAGAAGATTTTGAGATCGTGACGGATGTGACGAGGAACCCCTCCCCGGCGCAGAATCTGAGAGATTCTCGATATGATATAGCTGTCGACATAGGTACCACTACGCTGGCGATGAGCCTTGTCTTGTGTGATGACGCACAGATGATCCATACCGTGACCGGCGTGAATCATCAGCGCGTCTGTGGCGCGGATGTGATTTCACGGATACAGGCGGCGAACGAGGGACATCTGCAGGAACTGAGCCGATGTATCCGGAAGGATCTATTTGATCTGATACTCCGGCTCCTGCGGGAGACCGGGACGCCGATTTCCCGGATCCGGCGGATTGCCGCGGCGGGGAATACCACGATGGGGCATATCCTGATGGGATATTCCTGTGAGACGCTCGGCGTGTATCCGTTTGAGCCGGTCAGTCTCAGCCTGACGCAGATTCACTGCGCGGAACTGTTCGCGGCTGCGACGGAGGATTCGTGTGTACACGGCGGCATAAATGCGGCGAAAACTGTATCAGAGGACATGGCAGGTGTGAGCGAGTAGGAATCGGCCGAATTTATTCTCTTGCCCGGCATTTCCGCATATGTGGGCGCGGATATCACGGCGGGTCTGCTTGCCTGCGGTTTTGACCGGACAGACCGGGTGAATGTCCTCATCGACCTCGGCACCAACGGCGAGATGGCTGTCGGTAACAGAGAGAAGATCATGGTGACATCCACGGCAGCGGGGCCGGCTTTTGAAGGCGGCAATATCTCCTGCGGCATGGGAAGCATGCCGGGCGCGATCAGCCGGGTGGAGATCCGCGGCGGGCAGACCGGCATATCCGTTGGGAAGACCGGCACGTCCGGCGGGCAGGCCGGCATATCCGTTGGGAAGACCGGCACGTCCGGCGGAAAGACCGACGCATCCGGAGAGAAGACAGTCTGCGGTTTCGACGGGGAAGATGTTTCTGCCCGTACCGATGCAGGTATAGAATCACGGGATATTGTCTGTTACACGACTGGGGAGAGACTGTCCGGCGACTCATCCGGCAAGGAGAAACAGTCTTCCTGTGCGGAGGTGCGGACAGGACAGGGAGACATTTTCTGCCGAACCATCGGGGGGCGTGCCCCGGTCGGTCTCTGCGGCACCGGGGTGATCGAAACGGTTTATGAACTCCTGAAAAATGAATGGATAGACGAGACGGGCCTCCTGGATGAGGCATATTTTGACGACGGTTTCGTGCTGGCAGCATCAGCAGCCGGCGGGGATATCCGTTTTACGCAGAAGGATGTCAGGGAAGTCCAGCTGGCAAAATCGGCGGTCCGCGCGGGTCTCGAGACACTGCTGCTTCGCTATGGCGTAACATACCGCGAAATCGGAACGCTGTATCTGGCGGGCGGATTCGGCGCCCGGATTGACCTTAAGAAGGCAGCCGGCATCGGATTATTGCCGGAAGAGCTGCTTGGAAAGGCGGCGGCAGTGGGAAACAGTGCGCTGCGCGGTGCGGCGGAGTTCCTGCGTGATGAGCACGCGGCGGCGCGGATGGAGCAAATCATTCAAGTGTCGGAGGAGGTGCAGCTGGCTGCGGATAAAGATTTCAACCGATTTTATATGGAGTATATGATGTTCACCGTGTGACGGAATCATCGACTTTCATAGATGTTGGCGTGCTCCGGCAGCAGCGCTGAGAAAACCTGGGATGAGATAATGCACAATTCGCGCGATTTGGTTCAGGTATATTTTTTATTCATTATTTTTACAGCCGGCCGAAGGGCAGCGGAATGGAGATTTTAATGACAGAAATTTCCGTAAAATCCGAAATAGCAGATCCTGAGAAATGGATTCTCGAAAAACAGGGGGAATTGCAGATTCATCAGTTTGGGTTTACCACTACGGATCAGCTGGTGATCTATCCGGAGGTGCGCGGCCTGTGCGAGATGAATTCCTGCGGGCGCTACGGCAAAAGCTGGGTCTGCCCGCCGGCGGTCGGCACACCGGAAGAGTGCCGTGAGAAAATACTTCAGTATCGGAACGTCTTTGTTTTCTCTACGAAACATGATATTGAGGATTCATTTGATTTCGATGGGATGATGGCGGCAAAAAATGCGCATGAGACGGTCAGCCGGGATGCGGCCGCTTTTTTTAAGACGCTGGTGCATACCGACCTGCTGATTCTCACCGGCGATGGCTGCAGCCGCTGCCCGGAATGTACCTATCCGGATGCGCCCTGCCGGTTCCCGGGGGAGGTATATCCGCCGGTCGAAAGCTACGGCATTGAGGTATACAGGCTGGCGCAGACGGTCGGTATAAACTATGTCAGCGGGGAGAACATGGTGACTTATTTCAGCTGTATTATGTATTGAATTTTGAAGTGGCCGAGCAGGCATGCCCCACGAGGGGGTATGCCTGCTCGATCTTATGAAGTACCGTATTTTCGTGACTTTAGCCATGTGAGACTTCACTTTCCCCCGGAATTATGTTATTCTTAGTCTGTGATAGAGACGATCCTCTTTTTGGAAAGTTGTTTTTTCCTTATCATGCTTCAGAGGGAGTGGGACAGATGGGAGCATATTTAAATCCGGGAAACAGTGGTTTTCGTACCATAACAAATGATATTTATGTGGATAAAACCGGTCTGATCGAGTATATGAACAGCACCATTGATACGCCGCGCCGACTGACCTGTATCAGCAGACCCAGACGATTCGGAAAGTCATTTGCGGCAAAAATGCTTTGTGCTTATTATGACAGGAGCTGTGATTCGCAGACTTTATTTGATGGACTTGAAATTGCGGGCTCGGATTCTTATAAAGAGTTTATGAATCGGTATGATGTGATTTATCTGGATATTACCGGCTTTATTTCCCGTTCGAAGAATAAGGGAAGTGGTATTATTCCGGATTTGCAGACGGCGGTGATAGCTGAATTGCAGGATCTCTTTCCTGATTGTATTCCGGAAGGTGAGACCTATCTTGCCGATGCGCTTTTTTCTGTCAGCAACAGAACTAAACGTAAGTTTATCGTTATTATTGATGAGTGGGATGCCCTGTTTCGCGAGGCAAAGGATGATGTCAATCAACAGAAAGAATATGTGCAGCTGCTGAGAGGACTTTTCAAAGGCGGAACGATTACGGACGAGACCATCGCGGCGGCATACATGACAGGGATCCTTCCGATTAAAAAATACGGAACGCAGTCCGCTCTGACGGATTTCAGGGAATTTACGATGACCAATCCGGCGAAACTTGCCGGATACGCAGGTTTTACGGAAGAGGAAGTGCGAGAACTCTGTTCGGAATACGGGATGGATTTTGAGGATATGAGGACGTGGTATGACGGGTATTCTTTTCACCGCGTGAAACATGTCTACAGCCCGAATTCTGTCATCAATGCCGTTCAGAATGAAGAATACCGAACATACTGGACGTCTTCAGAGTCCTGGGAATCTCTGAAAGATTATATTACGGCGGATTTTGACGGATTAAAGGATGCGATTGTACAGATGCTCGGCGGACAGCAGATCCCGGTTGATACGACTACATTTCAGAATGACATGACATCTTTTTACAGCAGGGATGATATATTGACGCTGTTGATTCATCTGGGCTATCTGGCTTATGATGATGCCGTGAAAATGGTTTCTATTCCAAATCTGGAGGTTTCAGATGCTTTTCGTGCAGCAGTCAAAGGCAGCGGCTGGACAGAGGTGAACCGATCGCTGATGCAATCCGAACAATTGCTGAATGCGACGATCCGTGCGGAGGCCGAGTCGGTTGCGGAGGCATTGGAACTGGCGCATGAGACGTGTACATCCAGCCTTGCATACAATGACGAAAATTCATTAAGCTGCGCGATTATGCTGGCCTATTATACGGCTCGGAACTATTATGAGATTTTCCGTGAGCTTCCCACGGGGAAGGGCTTTGCGGATTATGCGTTTATTCCCCGCGTGGGAATGGACAAGCCGGCCATGATCATTGAACTGAAATACAATCAATCAGCTGACAGTGCCATTAAGCAGATTCATGACAACCGGTATGAGGGGAAATTAAAAGGATTCGGCGGAAGGCTGCTGCTGGTTGGCATTAATTATGATAAAGATGCGATCGGCGGAGAAAAGAAGCATCATACATGTGTGATTGAGGAATATACAGACGGGTAATTGTGAAGCAGGATGCACACAGACACAGGAGGACAGCATGAGTACGATTCAGGATATATCAGATTTCCTGCAGAAGGGCAGAGCAAAGAATGTGAAAAAACTGGTGCAGCAGGCACTGGACGAGAACGAAGATCCGAAGGCGATCTTAAACGAAGGTCTCCTGGACGGCATGATGGTCATCGGGGAGAAATTCAAAAACAACGAGGTATTTGTGCCGGAGGTTCTGGTCGCAGCGCGTGCGCTGAACGCCGGGCTGGCCATACTGGAACCGGTACTCGTGGAGGCCGGCAATGAGCCGGCGGGCAAGGTCGTGATCGGTACCGTGAAGGGCGACCTGCATGACATTGGGAAGAACCTCGTTGCCATGATGTTAAAAGGCATCGGGTTTGAGGTGGCGGATATGGGGGTTGATGTCGCGCCGGAAACATTTGTGGAGCAGGCGGAGGCCATCGGCGCGGATGTGATCGTGATGTCGGCGCTTCTGACGACGACGATGCCGACCATGGAGGCGGTGGTGCGTCTGCTTGAGGAGAAGGGCATTCGGGAGAAGTATATCGTCATGGTCGGCGGCGCACCGGTGAATGAAAAGTTTGCGGAGAAGATCGGGGCGGATTACTATACGCCGGACGCGGCGACGTGCGCGGAGGTCGCGAAGCAGGCGGTTGAGGCGCGCGGGTAGATCAACACTTTCAGACATCACAGGGAGGAGGTTACAGCACATGGGCATTTATTTAAAGTTTGTTTTTGTCATAGACGAATGGGATGCGCTGTTCAGGGAATATAGTGTGTAATCATATTTCCTGCGCATATAAAAAGGAGCTGCCATACGAAATGATTCGTGCGGCAGCCCCTTCTTTTCTTATATGCACAGGGGCGCGTAAAGAAATTAGCAGCTTACGCTGCACGCGCTCCGCGCAGCGAGCAGGAGGCAAAAGCTGCCTCCTGCTCGATTGCTCAGGGCGCGTAAGGATATTTACTCCTCTTCTTCCTCCGCCTCTTCTTCCTTCGCGATGTGGAAGGAGATCAGCAGGTCGTCCTGATGTACGGAATCACCCTGCGTTACGTAGATCTTGTCTACCGTACCGTTGACGGTGGATACGACAGTGGTCTCCATCTTCATGGCCTCGACGGTCATCAGAGGCATGTTGACGGTCACCGGATCGCCTTCGCTTACAAGAACCTTGCCGACGGTACCAGGGATGGAAGATCCGAGGTGCTGCGGGTTGTTCTTGTCCGCTTTCAGATGGCTGTCGGCCTTTACCTCGAGATTCTTATCCTGAATCTTGACGGTACGGAGCATGCCGTTGACACTGAAGGTCAGGATGCGCACGCCATTGTCATCCGGCTCGCTCATCTCCAGATACTTGATCAGGAGCTTCTTGCCCTCGCCGATGTCGAGATAGGTCTCTTCGTTCTTGCGCAGACCGTAGAAGAATACATGGCTCTCGAGACGTGTCACGTCGTTGTACATCTCAAAGTGCTCGCAGTAGTCCTCATATACCTTCGGATAGAGTGCCCAGCTGATGGACTTCTGCTTCATCACTTCCTCAGACTTGTCGCCGTAGCCGAACTCATCGATCAGATGCTTTTTGATCGCGTCAAAATCAACCGGCTCCAGCGTAATGCCGGGACGTTCAGTCAGCGGCTCGATATCCTTCAGTACGATCTGCTGCAGCTCAGACGGGAATCCGCCGTCGGGCTGTCCCATCATACCCTGGAAGTAGGAAACGACGGAATCCGGATAGGAGAGAGCGGCACCGTCCGTCAGGATGTTATCCTTCGTCAGACCGTTCTGAAACATGAAAATCGCGAGGTCGCCGACTGCCTTGGAGGTAGGCGTAACCTTTACGATGTTGCCGAGAAGTTCGTTCGCGTCCTTGTACAGGGCTTTGATCGACTCGAAATCGTCTGCGGAACCTATACTGGAAACCTGCGCGAGCAGGTTCGAGTACTGTCCGCCGGGGATCTCGTATTTGTAGATCTCGGCGTTCGGGGACTTCATATCGCTCTCGAACTGCTCGTAAACCTTGCGGATGCGGCCGTAGTAGCGGCTCAGCTCATCCAGCTCTTCGAAATCCAGACCGGTGTCGCGCTCGCTGCCGCGGAGTGCCTCGACTACCGCGTTCATGGAAGGCTGGCTGGTCATGGAAGCCATGGACTCGATCGCGAGATCGACGATATCCACGCCTGCCTCCGCCGCCATCAGAACAGAGCTTACGCCGTTTCCGGTGGAATCATGCGTATGCAGATGAACCGGGACATGGAGTTCACCCTTCAAGGCGGACACAAGCTCTTTTGCCGCGCGCGGCTTTAAGAGACCGGCCATATCCTTGATCGCGATGATGTGGCAGCCCAGCTTCTCCAGATCAAGCGCCTTCTTTACATAATAATCCAGTGTGTATTTCGTCTCGTCCGGGCTGGTGATGTCTCCGGTGTAGCAGATGCTGCCCTCGACGATCTTGCCGGTCTTTAAACACTCCTCGATCGGCATCTTCATATTCTCAACCCAGTTCAGGCTGTCGAAGACACGGAAGACATCGATGCCGTGCTCGGCGGAAACTTCGATAAACTGCTTTACCACATTGTCCGGATAGTTGCTGTATCCTACGGCGTTCGAGGCACGCAGCAGCATCTGAATCAGAGTGTTCGGCATACGCTGGCGCAGCAGCTCCAGACGTTTCCAGGGAGACTCTTTCAGGAAGCGGTACGCGGTGTCATAGGTGGCTCCGCCCCAGGCTTCCACCGAGAAGGCATTTGCCATGAACGCGTTCGTCGCGTAAGCGGCACCGCAGAGATCCTTGCTTCTCATACGGGTGGCGAGAAGAGACTGCTGCGCGTCGCGCATGGTCGTATCGGTCACATATAATTTCTTCTCATCCAGAATGCTCTGGGTGAAATCCTTCGGCCCCATCTTCAGGAACTTGTCGCGCGCGCCGTAAACGGTCTTCGTCTTGTCATAGACCGGCAGCACGCGGTTCTCGAAAGCCGATTTGTCCTTCACGCCGGAGTTCACGATCCGGTCGCCGAGGAACTCTACGATCTTCGTCGCGCGGTCCTGGCTGATGTGCAGGTTGAACAGCTCCGGCGTCTCCTCGATGAATGTGGTGTAGCACTTCCCGCTGATAAAAGTCGGATGGTTCAGCACATTGATCAGGAACGGGATGTTCGTCTTTACACCGCGGATGCGCATCTCGCGCAGGGCGCGCAGGGACTTTTTCACAGCGCCGTCAAATGTACGGTCGATGGAGATTGCTTTTATCAGAAGGCTGTCATAGTAAGGGGAAACCACTGATCCGGTGAATGCGTTTCCGCCGTCCAGACGGATACCGTTTCCGGAACCGGAGCGGTAAACCGTGATCTCACCGGTGTCCGGCAGGAAGTTGTTGCCGGGATCCTCCGTGGTGACACGGGTCTGGATGGAGTAGCCGATGCATTTCACATCCTCCTGTGAAGGGATGTTAACCTCATCGGAATCAAGCGGATAACCCTCTGCTACAAGAATCTGGGACTGCACGATATCGATATTCGTGATCATCTCGCTGACCGTGTGCTCTACCTGGATACGCGGGTTCATCTCAATAAAGTAGGGATTGTTCTCCTCGTCGACCAGGAACTCAAGCGTACCGGCGTTGCGGTAGCCGACGTTTTTGGAGAGACGGATGGCGGAGTCAAAGATGATCTGCCGGGTCTCATCCGGGATGGAGAAGGCCGGCGCGTACTCCACGACCTTCTGGTGGCGTCTCTGTACGGAGCAGTCACGGTCGAAGAGGTGTACGACGTTGCCGTAGTTATCACCGAGCACCTGTACTTCAATGTGCTTCGGTCCGCGCAGGTATTTCTCAATGAAGATCTTGTCGTCGCCGAAGGCTTTCTTGGACTCGTTCTTGGCCTCGTTGAACTCCTGCTCGAGATCCTCGATGCGGTTCACGATACGCATGCCGCGTCCGCCGCCGCCGTTCGAGGCCTTCAGCATGATCGGAAAGCCGACCATTTTGGCGACTTCTTTTGCTTTCTCGATATCCTTAATCGCGTAGTCTACACCCGGGATGATCGGCACATTGGCCTCGATCGCCATCTTTTTGGAGGAGATCTTGTCTCCCATGGCGTTCATGATATCGCTGGTCGGCCCGATGAAAACGATGCCGTTCTTCTCGCAGGCGTCGACAAAGTCGGGATTTTCAGATAAAAATCCGTAACCGGGATGGATGGCATCCACGTTCGCGTTCAGCGCGATTTTGATGATGGTGTCAATGTCCAGATACGCGTCGATCGGCCCCTTGGCCGGATTCAGCGGGTACGACTCATCTGCTTTGGAGTGGAAGAGTGCGTACTTATCCTCCTTTGAAAAAATGCTGACGGTCGTGATGCCGAGCTCGTTACAGGCCCGGAACACACGAATTGCGATCTCGCCGCGGTTCGCCACCAGCACTTTTCTGAAGGGTTTAATCTGTACTTTCGTGCTCATGTAAATTCCCCTTTCTGATTTCAATGTACTCCCGCAGGTACGGCAGATCCCGGGCGTACATATGGAGTTGGTTCTGATGAGATTTCATCAGAAAATATACTACCTCTTTAGTAT
>JAJBVI010000013.1:0-11924 GCA_020859905.1 Lachnospiraceae bacterium
AACGGCGAGATCAATACCATCCGCGGCAATTCGGATAAGATGCTGGCCCGCGAGGAGACGATGGAGTCCGAGCATCTGGAGAACCAGCTGTCGAAGATCCTGCCGGTGGTGAATATTGCCGGTTCGGATTCCGCGATGCTGGACAATACGCTGGAGTTTCTTGTGATGAGCGGTATGGATCTCCCGCTGGCGGTGATGATCACGATCCCGGAGCCGTGGGAGAATAACCATATCATGTCGCAGAAAAAGAAGGATTTTTATCAGTATTACGCGACGATGATGGAGCCCTGGGACGGGCCGGCATCCATCGTTTTTTCGGACGGTGACCTGATGGGGGCGGTGCTTGACCGGAACGGTCTGCGCCCTTCCCGTTACTATATTACGGATGACGATTATCTGATTCTTTCCTCCGAGGTGGGCGTGCTTGATATCGACCCGACCCACATCGTGGCGAAGGATCGCCTGCGCCCGGGCAAGATGCTCCTGGTGAATACAGTGAAGGGCCGGGTGATCGACGACGAGGAGCTGAAGGAGAGTTATGCCGGCAAGCAGCCTTACGGTCAGTGGATTGACGAGTATATGCTGGAGCTGGGCGACTTAAAGATTCCGAACGAGCGGGTGCCCCGCTATACGGGCGAGGATTTAAGCCGCATGCAGAAAGCATTCGGTTACTCCTATGAGTCTGTGAAAAATATCATGCTGCCGATGGCGCGGGACGGAGAGGAGCCGACGGCCGCCATGGGTATTGATATCCCGCTGGCGGTGCTGTCTGACGATCACCAGCCGCTGTTTAACTATTTTAAACAGCTGTTTGCACAGGTAACGAACCCGCCTATTGATGCGATTCGCGAGGAGGTTGTAACCTCCACCACGACGTATGTCGGCGAGGACGGAAATATCCTGGAGGAGCAGCCGACGAACTGCCAGGTGCTTAAGATCCGCAACCCGATCCTGACGAATACGGATCTGATGAAGATTAAAAATATGAACCGCGATGGTTTCAAGGTCAGTGTTATTTCCATGATCTACTATAAGAATACCAGCCTGGAGAAGGCGATCGACCGGCTGTTTGTCGAGGCGGATCGGGCGTACCGGGAGGGTGCGAACATCCTGATCCTGTCCGACCGGGGCGTGGATGAGTACCATGTGTCGATTCCTTCGCTGCTTGCTGTTTCCGCGCTGCAGCAGCATCTGGTGCAGACGAAGAAGCGGACGGCGGTCGCCCTGATCCTGGAGAGCGGCGAGCCGCGGGAGGTGCATCATTTCGCCACCCTGCTCGGCTACGGCGCCTGCGCGATCAATCCGTATCTGGCGCAGGATACAATCAAGCAGCTGATCGACGACCATATGCTGGATAAGGATTATTACGCCGCCATCGACGATTATAACTATGCGGTGATGCACGGCATTGTGAAGATCGCTTCCAAGATGGGTATTTCTACCCTGCAGTCCTACGAGGGCTCGAAGATTTTCGAGGCGATCGGCATTGACAAGTCCGTAATCGACAAATATTTTACCCAGACGGTCAGCCGCATCGGCGGCATTACCATGGCGGACATCGAGCGGGATGTGGATGTGCTCCACTCCAAGGCATATGATCCGCTCGGACTGGGCACGGAGAAAACACTGGACAGTGTCGGACGGCACAAGATGAGGAGCGGGGCGCAGGAGCACCTCTATAACCCGCAGACGATCCATCTGCTGCAGCAGTCCACGCGGCGCGGCGATTACAGCCTGTTTAAACAGTATACGGATCTGGTGGACGATGAGAACAGTGTGATGAATATCCGCGGGACGCTGGATTTCGTTTATCCGAAGAAGGGCGTACCGCTGGAGGAAGTGGAGAGTGTGGACTCTATCGTGACCCGGTTTAAGACCGGCGCCATGTCCTACGGCTCCATCTCGCAGGAGGCGCATGAGTGCCTGGCTATCGCGATGAACACGCTGCACGGCAAGTCGAACTCCGGTGAGGGCGGCGAGAGCCTGGAGCGCTTAGACAGCAACCGCTGCTCCGCGATCAAACAGGTGGCTTCCGGACGGTTCGGCGTCACCAGCCGTTATCTCGTGAGCGCGCAGGAGATCCAGATCAAGATGGCGCAGGGGGCCAAGCCCGGTGAGGGCGGTCATCTGCCTGGCAAAAAGGTGTATCCGTGGATCGCGAAGACCCGGATGTCTACGCCGGGCGTATCGCTGATCTCGCCGCCGCCTCACCATGATATTTATTCAATCGAGGATCTGGAGCAGCTGATCTTTGATCTGAAGAACGCGAATAAAAAAGCGCGTATTTCCGTGAAGCTTGTTTCGGAGGCCGGTGTCGGCACGGTAGCTGCCGGTGTGGCGAAGGCTGGTGCGCAGGTTATCCTGATCTCCGGCTATGACGGCGGCAGCGGTGCGGCTCCGCAGAGCTCGATTCACAACGCGGGTCTGCCGTGGGAACTCGGTCTTGCCGAGACGCACCAGACCCTGATCATGAACGGACTGCGCAATAAGGTCCGCATCGAGACGGACGGCAAGCTGATGAGCGGCAGGGATGTCGCCATCGCGGCGATGCTCGGCGCGGAGGAGTTCGGATTTGCCACGGCGCCGCTGGTGACGATGGGCTGCGTGATGATGCGTGTCTGCAACCTGGACACCTGTCCGGTGGGCGTCGCGACGCAGAACCCGGAGCTGCGGAAACGTTTCTCCGGAAAACCGGAATATGTGATCAACTTTATGCGGTTTATCGCCGAGGAATTGCGAGAGCATATGGCGAAGCTCGGTGTGCGCACCGTGGATGAACTTGTGGGCCGCAGCGACCTTTTAAAGGTGCGCGAAAATCTGACCGGGCATGCGGCGAAGCTGGATCTGGCGAATATGCTGTGCAATCCGTTCGCCGGACCGAAGGATAAGGTGATCTTTGACCCGAAGAAGGTTTATGATTTTGAACTCGGGAAATCCGCGGATGAGCGGATTCTGCTGAAGCAGATGGGTTCCGCCCTGGAGCAAAAACAGAAGCGGAGTATCGACATCACTGTTTCCAACACGAATCGCTCTTTCGGCACGATTTTCGGCGCGGAGATTACGCGCCGCTACAAGGATACACTGGAAGATGATACGTATATCGTGAAGTGTACCGGCGCGGGCGGACAGAGCTTCGGCGCGTTTATCCCGAAGGGACTGACGCTGGAGCTGGTCGGCGACAGCAACGACTATTTCGGAAAGGGACTTTCCGGCGGCCGCCTGATCGTCTATCCCCCGAAGGGAGTACGCTTTAAACAGGATGAGAATATCGTCATCGGAAATGTGGCGCTGTACGGCGCGACCAGTGGAAAGGCGTTTATCAACGGCGTGGCGGGAGAACGCTTCTGCGTCCGCAACTCCGGTGCGGTCGCCGTTGTAGAGGGCGTGGGCGACCACGGCTGCGAGTATATGACCGGCGGCCGGGTGGTTGTGCTCGGGAAGACCGGCAAGAACTTTGCGGCCGGCATGAGCGGCGGCGTGGCCTATGTGCTGGATGAGGATAATGATCTCTACACCAGGACGAACAAGCAGATGGTCTTCACGGAAAACCTGACGAACAAATATGATGTACTGGAGTTGAAGAGCCTGATCCAGGAGCATGTGACGCTGACGAACTCTGAGAAAGGAAAGGAGATCCTCGACAACTTCGGCGCGTACCTGCCGAAATTTAAGAAGATCATTCCTTATGATTACTACCATATGCAGACGGCCATCGTCCAGATGGAGGAAAAAGGCTACAACGTCGAGCAGGCACAGATCGAAGCGTTTTATTCAAAATTTGAGAGCTGAGGAGGGGAGATAAGATGGGAAAGCCGACAGGATTTTTGGATTATGACCGGGAAGTAAGCAGGGATATCGACCCGAAGGAACGTATTACAAATTTTAATGAATTTCATGTCTGTCTCTCCAAAGAGAGGCAGCAGCTGCAGGGCGCGCGCTGTATGGAGTGCGGCGTGCCGTTCTGCCAGTCCGGCATGATGCTGATGGGTATGGCCAGCGGCTGCCCGCTGCACAATCTGGTGCCGGAGTGGAATGATCTGGTTTACCGCGGAAACTGGGATCAGGCTTACGAGCGTCTGATCAAGACGAATAATTTCCCGGAGTTTACCTCCCGCGTCTGCCCGGCGCTCTGCGAAAAGGCCTGTACCTGCGGCCTTCACGACGAGCCGGTCTCCGTCAGGGAGAATGAGCACGGTGTGATTGAGAATGCTTATGAGAAAGGTCTGGCGGCCGCGAAGACGCCGAAGACGCGCACCGGCAAAAAGGTGGCGGTCATCGGTTCCGGCCCGTCCGGTCTGGCGGCAGCGGATCAGCTCAATAAGCGCGGGCATCTCGTCACCGTCTACGAGCGGGACGACCGGGTCGGCGGCCTGCTGATGTACGGCATTCCGAATATGAAGCTGGAGAAGCAGATCATCGAGCGCAAGGTGAATATCATGAAAGAAGAGGGGATCACCTTTCTGACCGGCGTGAATATCGGCAAAGATGAAAAGGCGGCGGATATCCTGAAAAACTACGATGCCGTCGTGCTCGCCTGCGGCGCGAAAAACCCGCGCGATATCAATGCGCCCGGCAGGGACGCAAAGGGGATTTACTTTGCGGTGGATTTCCTCGCGCAGACGACGAAGAGCCTCCTGGATTCCGGATTAAAGGACAGAAAATATGTGTCCGCAAAGGGAAAGCATGTGGTTATCATCGGCGGCGGCGACACCGGCAACGACTGTGTGGGCACCTCCATCCGTCACGGTGCGAAGAGCGTGACTCAGCTCGAGATGATGCCGAAGGCACCCGACGAGCGGGCAGAGAACAATCCCTGGCCCGAATGGCCGAAGGTCTGCAAGACCGACTACGGCCAGGAGGAAGCCATCGCGCTGTACGGGCATGACCCGCGTATTTACACGACGACGGTAAAAGAGTTTCTTAAGGATAAAAACGGAAACCTGAAAGGCATCATTACCGTAAAGCTCGAGAGCAAAAAGGATGAGAAAACCGGCCGCTTCATGATGGTTCCGGTTGAGGGAACCGAAAAGAGGATTGATGCTGATCTCGTCCTCATCGCTGCCGGATTCCTCGGCACGGAGAATTATATCACGGATGACTTCGGCGTGAAGCTGAACGCCCGCACGAACGTGGATACGGAGCAGGGCTCTTATAAGACGAATGTAAATAAGGTGTTCACGGCCGGCGACATGCACCGCGGCCAGTCCCTGGTCGTGTGGGCCATCCGCGAGGGCCGCGAAGCGGCGAAAGAGGTGGATGAAGCGCTGATGGGCTACAGCTATCTGTCGGTGCAGTAGTTCGGAGAACTTTCCTAAATAATGAAAAAGCCGGGCCGCTGAAGCGGCCCGGCCGGTGTTTTAATGCGCAGGGGCGCGTAAGGAAATTTTACAGCTTGCGCTGCACGCGCCCCGCGCGGAGAGTATGAGGCAAAAACCGCCTCCTGCTCGATTACAAACATCTTGTATTAGTTAAGTACCGGCAGTCGTTTAATTGCCGCCGGTGATCTCATATTCTTTGCCGGTCTCCAGAAATTCCCACATGGAATCAGGAATTTCATCGATTGTCCCTGACATACTCCAGGAAGAAAGTATCTCGGCATGTTCCATGTACTCATCCACGTTATCCTGCGTGACAAGGACATCCGGCGCATAGGTGATTTCGGGAACTTCTTCACCCTGAATCAGCTCGTAAGCCTGCATGACGGCGTAGTATCCCTGCAAAATGGCGTAATCATAGGAGTCGGCGTAGAGCTTTCCCGCTTCCACCTGCTGGAGAGCCACAAGATTCCCATCCAGGCCGACAACAATTGTTCCGCCCTCACCTGCGACCATGTCATTTTCTTCCAGCGCAGTGATGACTCCGACGGCCATAAGGTCATTCAGACAGATGACCGCATCGATGGACTCCGACGGATGCGCCTGGATAATATCGGACATGGTGCTGACCGCTTCATCCTGGTCGTAATTGGCGCTCTGCGTGTCAATCTGGATAATCCCGTCATACTCAGCGATCGCTCTGTTCACGCCCGTGACCCTCTGCTGCGAAGAGCTGGCGCTGTCCACGCCGCGGATCACGACGATATTTCCTTCACCGCCCAGCTTCTCAAAGACGCTGACGGCGAGGTTATAGGCAATCTCCTCGTAATCTGTGCCTATAAAATTCGGCATGTATTCGCTGACATCGTCTCCCCATATATTGTCGATCTCCGTATCGACAGTGACGAACGGGATGCCCGCGTCATGGGCTGCCTGCACGGCCTGTGTGACGCCGCTGGTATCATTTGCGGTAAGGATCAGGGCATCCACGCCGGAGGAGATCAGGTTTTCGCACTTCGTGATCTGACCTTCGACATCGGTCTCGGTGGATGTATTGTCAACCTTTACCGTGATGCCGAGCTCTTCGCCGGCCATGACAGCCCCGTAGGCCATGTCTTTGAAATGGGAATTGGTCGCTGTCTTCAGGACAATGCCTACGGAGATGTCAGATGTATCCGCAGCGGATTCCGTGTCGGATTCAGAGACAGAGGTTGTTGTTTCGTCCCCCGTGCTCCCGCAGGCAGCCAGGCTGAGAGCCATGGCGCCAACCAGCATGATAGAAAAGATCTTGTGTTTTTTCATAAAAAAGCACCTCCTTATTAATGTTTTTTGTTTAATTTTACCATAATATATTGCGCACAGTTATGCGGAATCCGAATAACTAATCCGTATGATGCATAATCGTATTCCTGTAGTAC
Organism: Lachnospiraceae bacterium; assembly: GCA_020859905.1. GTDB lineage: Bacteria > Bacillota > Clostridia > Lachnospirales > Lachnospiraceae > Eubacterium_I. Next base: position 6,734 of record JAJBVI010000013.1, read on the forward strand.
TGCCTGATAAAAACCACAGGTATTGTTTTACTGAACCAGAAGGATATGATTGATTTTTTCCGGTCAATCTCTTATAATTATTGAGTGAAATCTTTGCCGCCGTGCAGGTGTTATGCGGAAACAGCGGAGACAGATACAAAAAGAAAATGAACCGGGTACATGCAGGAGGATTTTCTAAAAGCCTCGGCGCAGCCCAGGCGGCCATGCCTGCAGATGGGGGAATGCCATGATTGATTTGTTAGATTCACACACACATACGATTGCCAGCGGCCATGCCTACAGCTCAATGAATGACATGATTGCGGCGGCGCGGGATAAGGGGCTCGCGCTTCTTGCCCTGACGGAGCACGCGCCGGATATGCCCGGCACCTGTTACGACGGATATTTCTACAATCTGAAAATTCTGCCACGGAGGCGGGGGAACCTTTGGACGCTGTTCGGGGTAGAACTGAATATCCTGAACCGGAACGGCGACGTGGATCTGGAGGAGGATCTGTACAAAACACTGGATGTGACGATCGCCAGTATCCATCCTCCCTGTTATAACGAGACGGATCCGGACGCGCATCTGGAGGCTTACCTGCATGTGATGGAACGCCCTTATATCAACATCATCGGTCATCCGGACGACAGCCGGTATCCGGTGGATTATAAACGGCTGGCCGCGGCGGCGAAGGAATACAATAAGCTGCTTGAGGTCAACAGCAGTTCTCTGGCTCCCACTACTTTTCGGGAGAATGCGTGGGAAAATTACAGAGAGATGCTGTACTGGTGCCGGAAATATGAGTGCCCCGTCATCGTGAATTCCGACGCGCACGCGGATGTCCTGGTCGGAGACCATGAGAAGGCGCGGATGCTGCTTCAGGAAGCGGAGTTTCCGCAGGAACTGATCGTAAACACGAACCTGGATGCTTATTTTTCACATGTAAATTTTAATCCATCTAAAAAAATGAAATAATGAGAATAATCGAGAAAAAAAGAGATAATAATTAAAAATAAAAGATTTCTCCTGCTTTTACCGGAATTTATCCGGTTGCGATTCGTGGGCGAAATCACTATTATAATGTCTAACGATTAGCACTCAAAACAAATGAGTGCTAACAAAACCAAAAACATTCGAATAAAATTAAACAGGAGGATTCATCATGAAATTAGTACCTTTATGTGACAGAGTTGTATTAAAACAGCTGGAAGCAGAAGAGACGACCAAATCAGGTATTATTTTAACCAGCTCCTCGCAGGAGAAGCCGCAGGAAGCGGAGGTTATCGCTGTCGGTCCCGGCGGATTGGTAGACGGGAAACAGGTAGAGATGCTTGTAAAAGAGGGGGATAAGGTGATTTTCTCCAAATACGCGGGCAATGAAGTAAAACTGGACGGCGAGGATTATATCATTGTGAAGCAGAGCGATATTCTTGCCATCGTAGAGTAAGCGGCAATCGAAACAGCATAATTAAGGAGGATTTTCATTATGGCCAAAGAGATTAAATATGGGACAGAAGCCAGAAAAGCTTTAGAGGCAGGCGTAGATCAGCTTGCGGATACAGTCAGAGTCACCCTGGGACCGAAGGGAAGAAATGTAGTTCTGGATAAAACCTACGGTACACCGCTGATCACAAACGACGGCGTGACGATCGCAAAGGATATAGAGCTGGAGGATGCCTTTGAGAACATGGGTGCACAGCTGGTTAAGGAAGCGGCTACCAAGACGAATGATGTGGCCGGCGACGGCACCACGACAGCGACCGTGCTCGCACAGGCTATGATTAAAGAAGGCATGAAGAACCTGGAAGCCGGCGCGAATCCGATCATTATGAGACGCGGCATGAAAAAGGCGACTGATGTTGCTGTGGAAGCGATCGCTTCCATGAGCCAGAAGGTCAACGGAAAAGACCATATCGCGAAGGTCGCTTCGATTTCCGCAGGTGACGAGGCAGTCGGAACCATGGTGGCGGATGCGATGGAGAAGGTGACCGGCGACGGCGTTATCACGATCGAGGAGTCAAAAACCATGCAGACCGAGCTTGACCTGGTGGAAGGCATGCAGTTTGACCGCGGCTACATTTCCGCTTACATGGCGACCGATATGGATAAGATGGAAGCAAACCTGGAAGAGCCGTATATCCTGATCACGGATAAGAAGATCAGCAACATTCAGGAGATTCTCCCCCTGCTGGAGCAGATTGTACAGGCGGGCAAGAAGCTTCTTATCATCGCTGAGGATGTAGAGGGTGAGGCGCTCACTACTCTGATCGTCAACAAGCTGCGCGGCACCTTCACCGTTGCCGCTGTCAAGGCTCCGGGCTACGGTGACAGAAGAAAAGAGATGCTTCAGGATATCGCGATCCTGACCGGCGGCCAGGTGATTTCCGAGGAGGTCGGACTTGAATTGAAAGAGGCGACCATCGAAATGCTCGGCCGCGCAAAATCCGTTAAGGTTCAGAAAGAGAACACCATCATCGTGGACGGCGAGGGCGATCCGGCTGCGATCCAGGCGAGAATCGCGCAGATCCGTTCCGAGATTGAGAATACTACGTCTGATTTCGACCGTGAGAAGCTGCAGGAGAGGCTGGCGAAGCTGGCAGGCGGCGTAGCAGTCATCCGCGTCGGCGCGGCTACCGAGGCTGAGATGAAGGAGAGCAAGCTCCGCATGGAGGATGCGCTTGCGGCTACAAAGGCTGCTGTAGAGGAAGGCATCATCGCAGGCGGCGGTTCCGCTTACATCCATGCATCAAAGGATGTAGAGAAGCTTGCCGAGACACTGGAAGGCGATGAGAAGACAGGCGCAAAGGTGATTCTGAAATCACTGGAGTCTCCGCTCTACTATATCGCAGCAAACGCGGGTCTCGAAGGCGCCGTGATCATCAATAAAGTTCGGGAATCAGATCCAGGCATCGGCTTTGACGCGGCAAAAGAGGCATATGTCGACATGGTTTCGGAGGGGATTCTTGACCCCGTAAAAGTAACCAGAAGCGCACTGCAGAACGCGACCAGCGTTGCCTCCACACTGCTCACGACAGAATCGGTTGTGGCAGAAATCAAGAGCGATACCCCCGACATGTCCGCAGCAGCCGGACAGGGGATGGGGATGATGTGAGCGGTAAAAAGCTGCGGCGCACGAAAAAAAAGAGGGAACCCCTCAGCGGAAATTTATTTCCGGCTGAGGGGTTCCCTCTTTTTCTGTCCGTATGGCGCAGCCATACGGACAGGACCGGGACTGCGGCTTGCCGCAGTCCCGGTCCTGAGTGCGCCGCAGCTTTTTACCGCTCACATCTGCGAAAATCCCCTCTTTTCTTTCTGCTTTCACTATGTTATGATAATAAACATACATCCATGCGCTGCTGTCGCAGCGCGCTGACATTTATGAAAGGATTTGCCCATGAAACAACATAACCTTGGAAAAAGAACAGTGGGAGTATTTCTGGCTGCATCGCTTGTTTTCTGTTCATTATTTCTGAACGGAACAGCCGGTTCGGGTATTCTGACCGGTCAGATACAGGCGGCCGCTGCCGATTCTGAGACTTCAGGGGATAATTTGGGGTATGCAGAAGGCGAGATTCTGATCGTGTATCAGGATAATGTCTCTGAAAAGCAGATTGGGGATGCGATAGAAAATCAGGACGGTGAATTCATTGAGACTGTTGCGGAACTGGAGGAAGAGACCGTGGCTCTGGTATCCATATCGGATGATATGACTGTAGAAGAGGCTGTGGAAGCATACAGTTCTGATCCGGCTGTCGCGTATGCGGAACCAAATTATATCATGCGGGTTTATGACGGGGAGGATACGACAGATTCTGAGAGTACATCCGAACAGTGGTATCTGGATTATGTTTACGCGCAGGATGCCTGGGATGTGCTGGCTGATATGAGCGGAGAGACCGTTCGGGTGGCACTCATTGATACGGGGGCGGATATCACCCATGAAGATCTGGCCAATGTTATTAATACCGATCTGAGCGTTGAGATTGTGCGAACGGAACGGGGACCAGGGAACTATTATTATTCTACGCAGGCGCTTCGGGGAGACGGATATCTCAACGGGACGGGCAGGATAAACAGTTCCACGATTCACGGGACTCATGTGGCGGGCATTATCGCTGCGGAGGCGGGCAATAGCGCCGGCATCCAGGGTACGGCCAGCGGAGGAACGACGGCAGCCGGTAACCAGATTGTGGATCTGGTTGTGATTGATGCTTTCACGATGATGGACAGCTCCGGCGAAGATAGCGCCGCGGTTTCGGATGTTATCTATGCGATGCAGTACGCGGCGGACAATGGCTGCCAGGTGATCAATTTAAGCATGGGGACGGAGAACGAGAGTGCGACGTTGGAAAGTATGTGCGAGCAGTTATATGAGGAGGGGATATCCATTGTCTGTGCGGCAGGAAACAGCTACAGCACGCAGGCGATCTATCTGTCCGATTACACCTCTACGATCAGTGTCATTAATATTACTTCAGACGGATCCAGGAATGCTTCTTCCAACTACGGAAGCGCGAAAGATATATCTGCTCCCGGCACGAGTATTTACAGTACGCTTAATGGCGGCGGATATACATATCTGACAGGAACATCCATGGCGGCGCCGATTGTAACGTCGGCTGCGGCGATGATGCTGTATGTCAATCCGAATCTGGCTCCGTCCGCGGTAAAGTCGATTCTCTGCGAAACCGCAACAGATCTTTCTGATGCGGGAAAGGATGACGAGACAGGATACGGGGCGGTCAATATTCTCGCGGCAGCAGAGACCGCGATTGACCTGGCAGACGACGCATCAGGGACAGAAGAGGATGAGGCGGATGGAACCGATGACGCATCCGGGTCAGACGGGGACGAGACGGATGGGACAGACGACGCATCAGGGACAGAAGAGGACGGGTCAGACGGGACAGGTGAAGCATCTGCGGCGGACTCCCTGGTTGTCCGGCGGGGCAATGTATATTATTTCATATATTCGCTGGCATCCGGAAACGCGGATATCAGGTTAACCTACGGGAGAACCGGCGATGAGGTATATATCGGCGACTGGGACGGAGATGGTATCGATACGCTGTGTATCCGTCGGGGTAATCTTTACCATTTTAAGAATTCACTGACCGGAGGGAATGCGGATATTGTCATATCCTATGGCCGCTCAACGGACACGGTGCTGGTGGGTGACTGGGACGGAGACGGCGTGGATACGCTGTG
>JAJBVI010000013.1:12024-18300 GCA_020859905.1 Lachnospiraceae bacterium
GACTGGGACGGAGACGGCGTGGATACGCTGTGTGTGCGCCGCGGCAATACATATCATTTTAAGAATTCGCTTCAGAGCGGTGCCGCGGATGATGTTATTACCTTTGGGGAAAGCGGGGACACGGTGCTGGCGGGCGACTGGAACGGAGACGGCGCGGACATGCTGTGCGTGCGCGTCGAGAATCTTTATTACTTTAAAAACACGATCAACCAGGGAAGCGCGGATTTTGTGATTTCCTACGGAAGGGCGAGTGACACGGTATATGTCGGCAAGTGGCAGACCTGAGTGCTGTCCGGATTGCGATGTCATGTCCGCTGAATCAGTCATATGCTTTCCGTCCGGGTGCGGATTTTCTGCTTGCAGAGCTGGGGAACGATGCCGGTATTTACGGCTGTGCGAAGTTGATCCTGGATGCGCAATCAGGAGCTGTTCAGAAATAACTTTTCAGATTGTGCCGGATCATCCGGGTTGAAATTTGAAAAGGGAAACGGTTTACATTCGGCGGGAACTCATGTATAATCAGAAAGTAAAAAGTGACCTCAGGGCGGACTTTTTGCGGGTCTGCCTTTTTCTTTGTGTCAGAATATTCTTTGTGCCAGGGTTTTATTTGCCTGCCACGGAAACCGGATGAACAGGAGGAAAACAAAATGGTAAAGGCAGTTGTAGGGGCTAACTGGGGCGATGAGGGCAAAGGCAAGATTACCGATATGCTTGCACAGGAGGCCGATATCATCGTCCGTTTTCAGGGAGGCGCGAACGCGGGACATACGATTGTTAATGATTACGGAAAGTTTGCGCTTCACACGCTTCCGTCCGGATGCTTTTATAATCATACGACCAGCATCATCGGAAACGGGGTCGCGCTGAATATCCCGATTCTTTTTCAGGAAATAAAGGATATCGTGGACTGCGGGGTTCCGATGCCGAAGATCCTGGTTTCGGACCGCGCACAGATGGTGATGCCGTATCATGTTCTGTTTGACCGGTATGAGGAGGAGCGCCTCGGCGGGAAGTCTTTCGGTTCGACGAAGTCCGGCATTGCTCCGTTTTATTCGGATAAATACGCGAAGATCGGTTTTCAGGTGAGCGAACTGTTTGATGAGGAACTGCTGCGGGAGAAGGTGGTGCGCATCTGCGAGACGAAGAATGTTCTTCTGGAGCATCTGTATCACAAACCGCTGCTGGATCCGCAGAAGCTTCTGGAGACGCTGCATCAGTACCGCGAGATGGTGGAGCCGTATGTCTGTGATGTTTTCTCTTATCTGTGGAACGCGATCCGCGACGGGAAGAATATTCTTCTGGAAGGGCAGCTCGGCACGCTTAAAGATCCGGATCACGGGATCTATCCCATGGTGACGTCGTCCTCCACGCTGGCCGCCTACGGCGCGATCGGAGCGGGCATTCCGCCCTATGAGATTCAGAAGGTGATCACGGTTTGCAAGGCGTATTCCAGCGCGGTCGGAGCGGGCGCTTTTGTCAGCGAGATTTTCGGCGGCGAGGCGGATGAGCTGCGGAAACGGGGCGGCGACGGCGGCGAGTACGGCGCGACCACGGGCAGACCGAGACGCATGGGATGGTTTGACTGCGTGGCGAGCAGGTACGGATGCCGTCTGCAGGGAGCGACGGATGTGGCGTTTACTGTGCTGGATGTGCTCGGCTATCTGGATGAGATCCCGGTTTGCGTGGGATATGAGATCGACGGTGAGGTGACGGCCGAGTTCCCGGTTACGTCGAAGCTTGAGAAGGCAAAGCCGGTATATGAAGTCCTCCCGGGCTGGAAGGAGGATATCCGCGGGATCCGGAACTATAAGGATTTGCCGGAGAACTGCAGGAAGTATGTCGAGTTTGTGGAGTCGCAGATCGGATTTCCGATCACGATGGTTTCCAACGGACCCGGCCGCAAAGATATTATTTACAGGTAATTGCACATGTTTATCTGGACGGAACAAAGTATACAATGGTATGAGGATGCGACGGAGTGGACCGGATATCATGAGCGTGCAGCCCGGAAGCTGTCCGAGTTCGCTCTTTTAGACCGCGATGACGTGGTCTGTGATGTCGGGTGCGGGACGGGTACGCTCTCGGCCGGGCTGGCGCCGTTTGTACGGCGTATTTTGTCTGTGGATGTCGACGAACGGGCGCTGCAGTGTCTCAGAGGGAGGATACGGCAGCGGCAGATTACGAACATTGAGGTGATCGTGTCTGATTACACCCGGCTTCCGGCGGATTTCTGTGATGTCGTTGTGGCGTGTTCATTCGGTGTGTTCGGGAAAAACGGATCATCTTTTCTGAAGCTTGCGAAGAAACGCCTGGTCATGGTCAAGCGGAAGTTCCTGCCGTCTCAGGAGGGATTTTCCAAGGATTACGGGCGCGGAAATCTGGCATATATGGATGAGGCTTACCTGAACGAACGCAGCATTCCCTATCGGACCGAGTCGTACGAGGATGATTTCGGCCAGCCGTTCCGCAGCAGGGAGGAGGCCGTGCGCTACGTGGAGCATTACCGCCTCAATCCTGCGGATGAGAGCGTGGATGCTTTTCTGGAACGCCGCATGTCGCAGACCGGGGACGCGGTTTTTCCGTATTATATCCCGAACCCGATGGAAAACTGTATCCTGATCATTGAAAAATCGGATCTGACAGAGTGATAATTATGTGAAGCGGTCTGTGCCGGGCAGACATACCCTGCGCATGTCCGGTTGTAAAATCGAAAAAATTGCTAAAATTTCCCTTCCAAAATTGTTGGCAATATAGTATAGTATAGATAGTGATTGCAATTACCATATGGTAATCACAATGCGATATTTTAAAGAAAGAGGGGGCAAAACAATGGGAAAGGAAATAGTCGCCATGCTTCTCGCCGGAGGTCAGGGATCGCGTTTATATGTGCTGACTCAGAAACTGGCGAAACCCGCAGTTCCGTTTGGCGGGAAATATCGTATCATCGATTTCCCGATATCGAACTGTGTGAATTCCGGTATTGATACCATAGGCGTTCTGACGCAGTATCAGCCATTTGTATTGAATGAGTATATCGGGAACGGCCAGCCGTGGGATCTGGACAGGCTGAACGGAGGCATCCACGTGCTGCCGCCATATCAGCGGGCGAGCGGTTCCGACTGGTACAAGGGTACGGCGAACGCGATCTATCAGAACATCCCGTTTATTGAGCGGTATGATCCGGAGTATGTGATCATTCTCTCCGGCGATCAGATCTGCAAGCAGGATTACAGTGATTTTCTTCGTTTCCATAAGGAGAAGAACGCTGAGTTTTCGGTAGCCGTTATGGAGGTTCCGTGGGAGGAGGCATCCCGGTTCGGTCTGATGGTCGCGGATGAGGATGACCGGATCACGGAGTTCCAGGAGAAGCCGAAAGACCCGAAGTCAAACCTGGCATCCATGGGCATTTATATTTTCAACTGGGATGTGCTTCGCAAATATCTGGAGGACGACGAGGCGGATCCGGAGTCCGAGAATGACTTTGGCAATAATATTATTCCGAATCTTCTGAAGGATGGCCGCCGCATGTACGCGTACCGCTTCAGCGGCTACTGGAAGGATGTGGGTACCATATCTTTCCTCTGGGAGGCGAATATGGAGGTTCTGGATCCGGAGCACAGCGGCATCAACCTGTTTGACGACAACTGGAAGATTTACAGCCGGAACGCCGGTATGACCGGTCATAAGATCGGTGCCCGCGCCGTGATCGAGAATTCTATGATCACGGACGGCTGCCGCGTGGATGGCGAGGTATCCCATTCGATTCTTTATTCCGGTGTGAAGGTGGCCGAGGGTGCTCACGTGCGGGATGCTGTCGTGATGGGCGGCTCCGTGATCAAGGCCGGCGCTGTCGTAGAACACTGCATCATTGCCGAGAATGTTGTGATCGGTGAGAATGCCGTGATCGGTGCGGTAAGAGAGGGCGAAGAGAAGGGAGTGGCGACGATCGGTCCCGGCGTCTATGTCGGGAGCAATGCCACGGTCGGTTCCAACGCGATGGTGAGAGAGATTGTAAAGGACGGTGAAGAACAATGGTAAAAAGCGCACTTGGTATTATTTTCCCGAATCAGTATGATGAGCTCGTTCCGGAACTGACCAGCGAGCGCCTGATGGCTTCCATTCCGTTTGCAAGCCGTTACCGCATGATTGATTTCGCACTGTCCAGCATGGTAAACAGCGGGATTACGAATATCTCGGTTCTCGCACGGGAGAATTATCACTCCTTGATGGATCACCTCGGATCAGGCCGGGAGTGGGATCTGTCCCGCAAAAACGGCGGTCTGACGGTGTGGCCTCCGTTTGCCGAGAAGAGCATGAATATTTACAAGGGCCGCATTGAGGCGCTTGTGCATATCGTCAGCTTTCTCGCTTCGCAGAAGGAAAAATATGTCATTCTCTCTGATACGAACATTGCGACATCCTTTGATTTTAAAAAGTTTATCCAGGCACATATTGACAGCGAGGCCGCGCTGACGCTGGCTTATACCAGACAGCCCCTGCCTGAGAGCGCCATGAATGCCAGGACGATGAACAAGGGAATGTACTATACCTACGACATCAGCGACGGTGTTGTTACGAATATGTACATCAACGCCCAGGAACCCGGTGATCAGAATTTCGGCATGAATATCTACTGCATTGACCGGGAGCTTCTGATTAAACTGGTCAAAGAGGCTTACATGCTCGGCGGCGTCTACTTCGAACGGGATGTCCTGCTGAAGAAGCTGGGTGAGATGAAGGTGGCTGCATATCTGTTTGACGGATATTACGGGCGCATCAGTGACATGAAGTCCTACTTCGATGAAAATATGAAGCTTCTGGAGGAGGAGAATCTGGAAAGACTTTTCTCCACGCCGGTTTACACGAAGCTTCGTGATGACAATCCCACACGTTATATCAACGGTTCTTCCGTCAAAAATGTGATGGCTGCCGACGGCTGCGTGATTGAGGGCACCATGGAGAACTGTGTTCTGTTCCGCGGAGTCCGCGTTGGCCACGGCGCGGTTGTGAAAAACTGTGTCCTGATGCAGGATACGGTTGTAGAGCCGGGCGCCAGCCTTGAGTACATCATTACAGACAAGAACGCGACGATCACGGAAGGCAAGGAAGTAAAGGGTTCCGATACCTTCCCGGTGTTTGTGGCAAAGCATCAGGTCGTATAGTATCAATGTTATTCATCAGAATCGCCGGGTGCTTAAGCACTTACCGAGGTGATTCGAAGAGCATAATCGCTCCATTCATGCGCCCCTGCCCCAGGCAGGGGGCGTTCATTCTTTCTTCACATTTTCACCGTACTATCTTCACAATACCGGCGTAAGGTAAATTATGGATTGTTATGAAAGCGTCGTGAACAGACAGGCCGGAAGAGCTTTCATGATCGAGTAGGAGGCGGCTTTTGCCTCATACTCGCAGCGCGGGGCGCGTGCAGCGCAAGCTGCAAAATTTCCTTACGCGCCCCTGCGCACATAAAAAAAGACTGCAAAGCAGGACGAAACGGAGGAGACAGATTTGATTGAAATCAGGCATTTGACGAAGAAATACGGAGAGAATGCAGCTGTGAATGACCTGAACCTCACGCTGGAGCCGGGGAATATTTACAGATTTCTCGGGCCGAACGGCGCGGGAAAGACGACGACCATGAATATCATAACGGGGTACATCGGTGCCACCTCGGGCGAGGTGATCATCAATGGTTATGATATCAATAAGGAACCTGAGAAGGCGAAGCAGTGTATGGGATATCTGCCGGAGCTTCCGCCGGTATACGGCGATATGCGGGTGAGGGAGTATCTGGATTTTGTCGCGGACTTAAAGCAGCTGGATCGGAATACACGGACTGCGGATATCAAGCAGTCGATGGATCTTACAAAGCTGCATTCGGTGAAGGACCGGCTGATCCGCAACCTTTCTAAAGGTTACCGCCAGCGTGTCGGACTGGCGCAGGCGCTGATGGGAATGCCGGAGATCATTATTCTCGATGAGCCTACGGTGGGGCTGGATCCAAAGCAGATTATCGAAATCCGTAACCTGATCCTGTCTCTGAAGGAAAAACACACGGTGATCCTGAGCTCTCATATCCTGCAGGAGATCAGCGCGGTCTGCGACCATGTTTTCATTATATCAAAGGGAAATCTCGTCGCTAGTGATACGATGGAGAATCTGGAGGAGACGATGAGCGGGGCGCAGCAGCTGACGGTGACGCTGCGGACGACGGAGGAGCTGGCACAAAGTCTGCTGTCACTGCCCGGCGTGAAGACCGCGGATGTGCTGGAGGTG
>JAJBVI010000088.1 GCA_020859905.1 Lachnospiraceae bacterium
ACGGTAATCCCCGCCCTGGTATTGATCCCTCCCGCTTTCAGTCCTTTTTCAAAGTCAAACCAGTACAGAACCACAGTCACGATCGGCTGCACGAAAGCCCAGAAAATACCCAGGTAAGAGCCGGCAAATTTTGTCTTGAAATCATTTTTCGCAAGGCTCAGAATCAGTTTCCGGTTCTCAATCAGCTCCCGCGGCAGTACCCCGAGCGTCCCGGAAAACGCCAGCACAAGAATGAAAACCAGATCAACGCCGGCACAGAAAATTATTTTTTTCAGTACCGTTCTGGAAAACTCCTGTTCCTCCACCATCCCGGCAATACTGCAGTCACTGATATTCCACGCCACATACGGGTCGCCGTCAAGTGTTTCCATCTGAATGCCGCCGTCAAAGGACAGGCTGCTGATATCATTTTCAGACATCAGGTTTTCCAGGATATCCGACGACAGTGAAACCGCTCCGTTCCTGTAAACAATTGAAATATCCGAAATCACGGTCTCAGAGGACACAGTACCCGGGTCAAATCGGATCGCGCCGACATCCGCGGAGACCGTAAACGCAAGGGTCTGTTCCTCGCCGGCCTGTTCATATACCGCGGCAGCCGACTGATCCGCATTAAAAGCGGTATCGTCCGCAACATCACCTTCCAGATAATAGATCTGCATTTCCTGCGCCTGATCGGATGTCAGCGTCACCTGAACCGTCACGGATTTCCCGCTCAGCGATTCACTGTAACCGACAGCAATCAGATAATCCAGCACAGCCATAAGTATCACTGAGATAATGACCGCAATTCTTTTCTTCTTAGACATTCTGTATGCTCCTTACTCCATATTTCCTGTTACAAGTCACATCCTAACCAATTTACGCTTATGAATCCGTACAGGATGTGACCAGTAACTATTTCTTACAGGACAACATGCCCGGACTGCTGTGTGCGCTGTTCCCGCTCAATCTCTTCGATGATCTCGAATCTCTCATCCTCCCGCCGGATGCTGCAGTCGCCTCTGTCCAGAATCAGATTTACATTATAGTAAGGGTCTCCCTGTTCCAGCACATCCTTCCACTTTTCGCGGAATCGCCGGATCTCGCTCTTGAAACGTTCGATTTTTTCCGGAGAATCCTCGTAGCCCCTTGATTTTGATTCATAATGATACAGCTCCGCCCACGGTTGGAATACGATCAGCCTGCCCGTCGCCCTGACCTTCAGACACAGGTCCACATCGTTCAGCGCCACGGAAAAGCTCTCATCAAAACCGCCGATTTCTTCAAAAACGCTCCGCCTGATCATAAGGCACGCGGCTGTCACCGCGGAGATATCCTGAATCGCTTTCAGCCTGCCGAAATAGCCGACATCCCCGGAACTCTCCCCTGTAAGGATATGTCCGGCGAAGCCGCCCACGCCGAGTACAATCCCGGCATGCTGAACCGTATCGTCCTCAAAATACAGCTTCGCGCCGACTGCCCCCACATCCTCCCGCTGGCAATAGCCGAGCATATCGCTCATCCAGGTCGGGGAGATCACCTCGATATCGTTATTTAACAGAAGATAGTACTCTCCGTCCGCAAAGGAAGCGCCGAAATTATTGATTTTGGAATAGTTAAACTCATGTTCCCATGTGACGACCCTGGCACGGCTGTTTTTTTCCTGAAGCCGCCGGTAATACGCAAAGGTCTCTTCCTCCTCGCTGTTATTCTCGATCACTATGATCTCATAATTCTGATATATTGTTTTTTCCACAACAGAAGAAATACACTTGTCGAGATCCCCGATGTGATCTTTATTTGGTATCAGGACAGAGACCTTTGGCTCATCCTTCACCTTTAAGATTGTCCGGAACATGATAAAAATGCCCGTATACTCAATCTCCGCATCGATTCCCATGCGCTGATAATGCTCCTGAAGCGCCTTTTTCCCGGCCTCCACCGCGTACATTTTGCTTTCCGGATTCCCTGCCGTGGAATCCGGGTGCGCCCTCCAGTGATAAAGGACCTTCGGTATATGGCGGATCTTCTGTGTCTGCTCACAGCAGCGCAGGATCAGGTCATAATCCTGGGCTCCGTCGAATTCCCCGCGGAACCCGCCTGCGCGGTCCAAGATGGATCTGCGGACCATAAAAATATGGCAGATATAATTGATGCTGCACAAAAAGTCCGGATTATAGTCCGGCTTATATCTGGGATTCGAGAACTCCGTACCGCCGGCATCCACCAGATCCTCATCCGTATAAATGATATCCGTACCGCGGTCCTCATTCAATACCGAAACCATCTCATACAGCGCATCCCGTTCCAGCATGTCGTCGTGGTCGGCGAGCATGACATATTCCCCGGACGCCATAGAGAGCGCCTCGTTCGTATTGCCTGAAATACCCTGATTGTCTGCCAGCCGCCGATACCGAATCCTTTTTTCCGCCCCGTAATGCTGTTTCATATAATGTTCAACTGAATCATCCGTACTGCCATCCGCAAGACAAAGCTCCCAGTTCGAATAGGTCTGTCCCAATACAGACTCCACCATGTCCTTCAGATACTGCGCCGGTGTATTATAAAGCGGAACCGCAATACTGATCAGCGGAACATAATCAAACGATCGGCGTCTCTGCCTCTCCATCTCCTCCGCTGATGGTCTGTGCTCCAGAAAATATTCTCCGTAGGACTTCGCTTTCGGTATAAACCTCATCTTTACACGCCGACGGTAAGCAGCCAGTCCGTCCGTCCGTATACAGTACCGGTTATCAGCCCTCAGTTCCCTGCCGCGCGGTTTTCGCTTCTCACGGCGGGTTTTATAATACCGGCCGT
>JAJBVI010000103.1 GCA_020859905.1 Lachnospiraceae bacterium
TATCAGTTCTGATCCTGATCTTTTTGTTTCTGCGCTGTCTGCCCGGCTGCGCTTCCGTTCTGTCGGAGATGGAGTCAGCTGCCGACGAGCTTCAGGATATGCTGCGGCAGGGCGGCTCTCTGAGCGGACAGACTGTGCCGGAGGCGGACAGTGTCTCAGAGGGAAAATACGCATACGGGACGCTGGACGACGAGACGAAGCAGGTCTATAATGAGATCGTATATGCGTTTTCGAACCGTGTGACCGTTCCGTCTTCCACGACGGATCTGGATGTGATGGAACTGGCTTATCAGGCTGTCCGGTATGATTATTGTGATTTTTTCTGGATTGCGGCGCTGAGTTATATGAAATACAGCAGGGACGGTGAGATCACCGCTCTTGAGATCACGCCGGCCTACTCCATGACGGTGGACGAGCAGGAGGCGATGCAGCAGCGGATTGATGAGGAGGCGGAGCGCATGCTGGCGGATGCTCCGGCGGACGGCAGTGATTTTGATAAGGTTTTGTATGTGTATGAGACGCTGATCCGCGAGGTGGATTATGTGGAGGGCGCCGAGGACAGCCAGAATATCATCAGTGTATTTATCAATCACGAGACGGTCTGCCAGGGTTACGCTTATGCCACGCAGTATCTGCTGGAGAAACTAGGCGTTTCGTGCACGACGGTGCTGGGTACCGCGAACGGCGAGACACATGCCTGGAATCTGGTCGTGATGGACGGAGCGTATTATTATGTTGATACCACCTGGGGGAATGCCCGGTTTGTGTACCGCAGCGGTGAAGGGGAAGAGCTGACAGAGGAGGATGTCCTTCGTTCCCGTTTGATGGATTATGACTATTTCGGGGTAACTACGGAGACACTGCTCACGACTCATGAGCCGGATGCCGGGATTGAACTGCCGATCTGCACGGCGACCGCGGATAATTACTATGTCCACAGGGGACTCTATGTGGATGTCTGGGATCCCGGCACGGTCGGGGCACTGATCCGGAACGGATATGAGAATGGCGACGAGGTTGTCCGGATCCGTTTTTCGAATATGGATCTTTGCGAGCAGGCGGCCGAGTATTTTCTGACAGACGGACATCTGTTTGACTATTGCCCGGGTCTGGAATCCATACAGTATCTGCAGGAGGCGAATTCAACGGTCATGGTGCTGGTGTTTTAGACAGTTTTCCGCTTTCGTCCATCCGGGCATGTCTGTTCACGGCACTTTCGAGGTTTATTACAGAAGAATGGATCTGGCAATATGGATAAGATTAATTTGTCGCACAACCTGCTGGGGTGCAGGTTTGATAACTGGCTTCGCTTAAAACGTTCCAATCCCATTACGGACAGGAAACAGGCACGGTTTATTTCCGTGGTCACGTTTTTCATGGGGATCCCTGCCCTGTTAGAGTGGCTGATTTTTTATCGCCCCATCAAACGGACACAGATACGCCGCGATCCGGTCTATATTGTCGGGTACTGGCGATCCGGTACCACGTTCCTGCAGAATCTGCTGACGCGGGATCCGCAGTACGGATGGTTCGACCCTGTGAAGACGGTTACTTTCAACAACTGTATCCTGATGAAGCGTATTCTGGCAAGGGTTCAGAAGAATCTGCTCAAAGACGCGCGCCCGATGGATAATATGGATTATGAACTGGATCTTCCGATGGAGGAGGTCTTTGCGCAGGCGACGATATCCACCCAGGCCATCAGCCATATGCTGGTGTTTCCGGACGGCGGGAACGGTGTGAAATATATCGAGACGGCTTTCATCGACGAACAGAATGAGACGAAACAGCGGGAATGGCGTACCGCTTACGATTATATCCTGCGGAAGGTGACATATTTGTATCAGGGGAAACAGCTGCTGCTGAAGAGTCCGGAGAATACCTGCCGCATCGCAGAGCTGAAACGCTGCTACCCGCACGCGAAGTTTATCAATATCTATCGAAATCCGTATAAGGTGATTATGTCCACGATCAATATGTTTACCAAGGAGATGGAATTGCTCTGTCTGAATGAGCCGGCACCGCGGGAGGTGATCGAAGAGGTTTCTGTTGATCTGTTTGAGCGTATTTATAAAAAAGCGATCCGCGAGCTGGAGGAGATGGCGCCGGAGGATCATATCGATATCCGGTATGAGGATTTCTGCAAGGATCCGGAGGGCTATGTTGAGAAGATCTACGATCAGCTCGGGATCGGCGGATTTGAGGAGGCAAAGCCGTATTTCGAGGCATATCTTGAGAGCCAGAAGGATTATCAGAAGAATGTATTCACCCTGGAGCCGTCTCTGCGCGACAAAATCAACAGCAGGCTCGGGTTTTATTTCGATTACTACGGGTATGAGCGTATTACGGGATAGGCGGAATCTTTATTTTTAATAAAACTTTTCGGTGCGGCACGGCTTTTACCATATTAAAAAAGTGCTTGTTTTCTGTTGTGTTTTCGTGTAAGATAGTTACAGTGTCTGATGTTTTCAGGCACAGGAGGTGTGTTTCGTGTTTTAAATGGATTTTCCCGTGACGGAGCAGATGATGATGAGTTATGCTCCGCTTTAATTCAGGTGAACAGATGCTGCCGGATACCCGGTATGCTGTATCACTTTTTTTCAGTAACATTAATACATACAGGAACATCAGTTACAGCAAAGACGCGTAAAATGGTATTTTTTTACTATAAAAGTGTCGTGAATAGACAGACAGATGGACATGCTTGCATGGCCAG
>JAJBVI010000202.1:0-1627 GCA_020859905.1 Lachnospiraceae bacterium
CTTATGCAGAGCTGCAATCCGTAGTATCATACCCTTTTGTCGCTCGAATCATATGATACGCAAGCCGAAAACGCCGTGGAGAATGACAGGAGGGGAACATGACCGGGAGAGACAGGATATACCGCAGATGCAGCAGGAACGATATATGAAGGAAGCAATCCGTCAGGCGAAGAAGGCCTATGCGATCGGGGAAGTCCCGATCGGCTGCGTGATTGTGTACGAGGATAAAATCATCGCGCGCGGCTATAATCGGCGTAATACAGACAAGAACACGCTGTCGCACGCTGAGATCTCCGCGATCCGGAAGGCAAGCAAAAAAATCGGCGACTGGCGTCTGGAGGGCTGCACGATGTATGTGACGCTGGAACCCTGCCAGATGTGCGCGGGCGCACTGGTGCAGGCGCGGATTGACCGGGTGGTCATCGGATGCATGAATCCGAAGGCGGGCTGCGCGGGTTCCGTGCTGAACCTTTTGCAGATGGCAGAATTCAACCACCAGGCGGAGGTGGAACGCGGCATCTGCGAGGAGGAATGCTCTGAGCTTCTGCGCCGCTTTTTTGCGGATCTGCGTGACAGAAACCGGCGGGAGAAAGCTCACAGATCGCAGTCAGAGACAGGGCAATAACAACTGTCTCCCGGCTGGCGCGGCGGACGGCGGGAGAAAGCGCAAAGTTCGCAGTCACAGACAGGGGGCAATAACCCGGATATCTGCGGCGGACGGCTGAATAAACGAAATGACAGAGGTGAACACAATGCTTGAACTAAAGGACGTCTGTTTTCAGGTGGCGGACGAAGGCACGGATGCAGACAAAGAGATTCTGAAAAACATTAATCTGACGATTGACGACCGCTTTGTCGCGGTCACGGGTCCGAACGGCGGGGGGAAGTCGACGCTGGCAAAAATGATCGTCGGCATCATCCGGCCGACATCCGGCCGGATTTTTCTGGACGGAGAAGATATCACTGAGATGAGTATCACGGAGCGCGCCGGGGCGGGGATCAGCTTCGCGTTTCAGCAGCCCGTGCGTTTTAAGGGGCTTACTGTGAAGGATCTCATCCGCCTGGCGGCAGGGAAGGACATCAATATTTCGCAGGCCTGTTCCTATCTGTCAGAGGTGGGGCTGTGCGCGAAGGATTACATTAACCGCGAGGTGAACGCGAGCCTGTCCGGAGGCGAGCTGAAGCGCATCGAGATCGCCATGGTTATCGCGAGGGGCACGAAGCTGTCTATCTTTGACGAGCCTGAGGCGGGGATCGACTTGTGGAGTTTCAACAACCTGATCCAGGTCTTCGAGTCCATGCATGAAAAGATCAACGGTTCCATCCTGATTATATCCCATCAGGAAAGGATCTTAAATATTGCCGACCGGATCATTGTGATCGCGGACGGCGAGATTGCGAAGGTCGGCACCAGAACCGAGGTTTTGCCCGGGCTGCTCAGTGAGTCGCAGGCATGCAGTACTTTAATGGAAAAGGTTATATAGAGGGAGTGCCGCGGTATATTTTATGCAGGAGACGAACGAAAAACGAATCGTATTATGATAAGAAAAACCGAACGAAAAACGAACCGTATATGATAAGAAAAACCGAACGAAAAACGAACCGTATATGATAAGAAAAACCGAAC
>JAJBVI010000202.1:1727-2711 GCA_020859905.1 Lachnospiraceae bacterium
GAAAAATGAACTGTATATGATAAGGGAAACCGAACGGGAAATGAACAGTATTACATTATGAAAACCGTACAGAAGGGAAGATATCAGTAAATGGATGCAATAGAGAAACATATGCTGGAGCAGATCACTGACCTGCACGGGGTTCCGGAAGGCGCATATAATATTCGCTACAACGGGAAGAAGGACGGAAGGCGGACGACCGCCAATATCGACATCGTGACAAAGACGGAGGAGGGGAAACCCGGCATTGACATCATCATCAGGCCCGGCACGAAAAACGAGAGCGTGCACATCCCGGTCGTCCTGAGTCAGAGCGGATTGAAGGATCTGGTCTACAATGATTTTTATATCGGTGAGGACGCGGATGTGACCATCATTGCCGGATGCGGGATTCACAATTGCGGTACGGACACCTCCGAGCACGACGGGATTCATACCTTTCACATCGGGAAAAACGCTCGGATTCATTATGTGGAAAAGCATTACGGCGAGGGCGACGGATCCGGGGAGCGTATCCTGAATCCGGAGACGATCATTTATATTGAGGAGGGCGGCCACATGGAGATGGATACCATGCAGATTAAAGGCGTCACATCCACGAAGCGCGTGACCAGGGCAGAGCTGGCAGCAGGGTCGTCGCTTGAGATCTCTGAAAAGATTATGACGCACGGCAGCCAGTACGCGGAGACGGATTTTACGGTGGATATGAACGGCGAGGGATGCAGCGCCAACGTCATATCCCGTTCCGTTGCCAAGGGTACTTCGCGTCAGCTGTTTGTCTCACGCATCAATGGCAATTGTCCGTGTACCGGCCATACGGAGTGCGACGCCATCATCATGGATCAAGCCTGTGTGACGGCGGAGCCGCAGCTGACGGCAAACGATATTGATGCCAGCCTGATTCCCGAGGCAGCCATCGGTAAGATTGCGGGGGAACAGATCATTAAGGTGATGACGTTCGGAGTGACTGAGGCGGAAGCGGAG
>JAJBVI010000193.1 GCA_020859905.1 Lachnospiraceae bacterium
ATCGTCACGCCTACCGTCGGAATCGTCATAAACGTCGGAACAACGGTACCGATGATGCTGCCGATCGTATTGGACGCATTCAGGAAACCAACCGTCTTTCCGTTGTCGTCCAGATCCTGCACCGCGTATTTAACAAGGGACGGCGTCACTGTTCCAAGCAGAAACAATGGGAACACAAAGATGATCATGCAGGACGCAAAAGCCGCCCAGATCAGAAAGCTGCTGTTGACCGAAAAGATCAGAACGGCCGAAATGCCGAGAATGACATATTTCCCGAGGACGGGGATCAGTGCGATCCAGACCGCCGCGATGATGATGCGCCTGTACAGCCTGTCCGGGTCGGGATTGCGGTCTGCGGAACATCCGCCGTAGATATTCCCCAGTGCCATGGCGATCATAATCGTACCGATAATGATCGTCCAGACAATCTGAGAGGAACTGAAATAAGGTGCCAGCAGGCGGCTCGCGCCCAGCTCCACCGCCATAACGGACATGCCGGAAAAAAACTCTGTCACATATAAATAGACCCTGTTATTCAGGATTTTTCTTGTCTCCATAATTCCCTCACACTTTTATTTTACGGGAAAGGCTTCCCTTCGAAACAAAAAGTAATTTCATAGATTATAACACATTTCTGTCTGCTTGACTATCCTGTTTTTGAAACTGTTATATGTGAAAATTCCGAGTTGAGAATGTGAACGATGTTTCATTTGACTTCCCTTTTATTGAGTGTTATATTGCTAACATGGGGCAGGCAATCATCTATTCATATTATTAAGGAGGTTTTTGTATGGAACGCTTTAAAAAGTACGTCGCCGAGGTGATCGGCACGTTTGTCCTGGTAACATTCGGCTGCGGGACGGCAGTCGCGGTAGGATGCTCCAGTGAGGCGGGGAGCGGCTACCTGTTAACAGCACTCGCTTTCGGCCTGTCCATTGTCGCAATGGCGTTCAGCATCGGAAATATTTCCGGCTGCCATGTCAACCCGGCGGTTTCACTCGCCATGCTGATCCGCAGGCAGCTCTCAGCTCTTGATTTTGTGGGATATGTGATCTCCCAGATCATCGGCGCGGCACTCGGATGCGTCGTACTCGGCGTCGTATTCGGATTTGACTGCGGGTTTGGCGCGAACCAGATACAGGACGGCTGGACGAACGGGACACTCGGAGGCGCATTTCTGGTAGAGCTTGTACTGACCTTTGTCTTTGTCCTCGTCATCGTAGGAGTGACCAGCAAGGTTGAAAACACAGCCGTAGCCGGTATCGTAATCGGGCTCTCTCTGACACTGGTACATATCCTCGGCATCTCTCTGACCGGTACGTCCGTGAACCCGGCAAGAAGCCTGATGCCCGCCATCTTTACGGGAGGAGCGGCACTGTCACAGCTCTGGATCTTTATCGTGGCTCCTCTGATCGGAGGTGCAGCTGCAGCTGCCGTGTACAGTGCGCTGGACACATCCAAAAATGATTAAACACAGGGGTTAAATGTTTTTTGACCCCGACATCATCACTTTCAGGAGGACTCATCGTGAGATTACTGCTTGCAGAAGACGAAAGATCACTCTCCCGGGCACTTGTAACGATACTTGAGAGGAACGGCTATCTGGTGGATGCCGCTTATAACGGCGAGGCGGCGCTTGCCGCTCTGGAAACCGGCAGCTATGACGCCGCGATTCTCGATATCATGATGCCGAAGCTGGACGGTATCAGTGTTTTAAAAAAAGTAAGAAAGAACGGGAACCTGATACCCGTGCTGATGCTGACAGCAAAGTCCGAGATTGATGACAAGGTAGACGGTCTTGACGCAGGAGCTAACGATTATCTCACCAAGCCTTTTGAATCAAAAGAACTGCTTGCGCGGATCCGGTCTGTGACGCACACACAGACCGCCTCTGTCCGATCCCGGCTGGAAATGGGCAATGTAACGCTGAACCGCTCGAACTTTGAGCTTTCTACACCGTCAGGCAGCTTCCGTCTCGCGAATAAAGAGTTTCAGATGCTGGAGCTTCTGATGACCAGTCCGAACAGCACAATCACCACCGGGCGATTTATGGAAAAAATATGGGGCACCGACAGTGAGGCGGACGACAGTATCGTCTGGCTCTACATTTCCTATCTGAGGAAAAAACTGGATGCAGTTCACGCGGATATCCGGATCAGCGCTGATCAGAATGACGGATATGCTCTGGAGAAAATGCCATGATAAAAAAAATCCGCATCAAACTGATCGCCGCAGCCATGCTCTCTCTTTTTGTGGTTCTGACTGTCATCATGATCATCATCGCCGTGATCAGCTATCAGAATGTGATCACTGACGCAGACACAGTGCTTTCGCTGCTCGCGGAAAATGAGGGGAAATTTCCGGAAACAGACGACTATCGAAATAAATCATCATCATCCAACAGCCGCCTGGAGTCACAGGAGCTGCCCTACGAGAGCCGTTATTTTTCCGTACTCCTGACCGGCGACGGAGAAATTATCTCATCCGACCTCGGGAACATCGCGGCAATTGACAGTTCCACGGCTGCCGCATACGCACAGACAATTATGGCGGAACAGACCGGGGAGGGTTTTGTCGATGATTACCGTTATCTCGTCGCCGACACAGATAACGGAATTCTGATTATCTTTCTGGACTGCGGCCGCAACATCAGTAACAGGTGCACCCTGGTGTTTACCTGTACGGACGTA
>JAJBVI010000197.1 GCA_020859905.1 Lachnospiraceae bacterium
CAGTATCTGATCCATAACAAACTCCTCTTGTTTTTTGAGGAAATCTTATCCGCTTCACATCAGTTTTTCCACCCCTTAAAGGGCGAATTTAAGTGGAATCGGGCAGTTTACCGGATCAAGCGGAGCAGCCGCGGACGATTAAATCTTTGCACAATCACAAATATAAGATCCAGAAGACATGCCGCAAAAGATGTAATCAAAAAACTGCTACATCGCCTGCCCAGATGGAAAACACCAGCGGCACAAAGCTGAAAACCATAATAATCTCATGCACCACTTCCGCCTGACAGGATGCCTGTACTATCACACCGTCTGGTTTGCGCTTCAGAAAATCCTTTATATATCTATCCATATTTGTAGAACGCGATGCAGAAGCAAGAAACATATATTCGCTCTGACCTTTCATTTCGCGCTCCATCAGCCCATCGGGAAGTTTCTCCTTGAGAGACAGGGCTTTCTCATCGTAAAATAAGATAATCAGCAGACGTAAAAAGGCTTCCGGGAAATATCCTCGGAAGCCTTGATTTTACTTACAATTTTTTAATTACTCAATAATGGTAGCAACACGGCCGGAACCAACGGTACGTCCACCCTCACGGATAGCGAAGGTAAGACCCTGCTCCATAGCGATCGGATGAATCAGCTCGATGGTCATCTCTACATTGTCACCAGGCATGCACATCTCGGTGCCCTCCGGCAGATAGGTAACGCCGGTCACGTCTGTTGTTCTGAAATAGAACTGCGGACGATAGTTGTTGAAGAACGGTGTATGACGGCCGCCCTCGTCCTTGGTCAGTACGTATACCTGAGCGGTAAACTTGGTATGGCAGGTTACGCTGCCCGGTTTTGCAAGAACCTGTCCGCGCTCGATGTCAGTTCTTCTGATGCCGCGGAGCAGTGCGCCGATGTTGTCGCCGGCCTGAGCCTCGTCAAGCAGCTTGCGGAACATCTCGATACCGGTAACGGTGGTCTTCTGAACCTCTTCGCTGATACCGACGATCTCTACTTCCTCGTTCAGGTGAAGGGTACCGCGCTCTACTCTGCCGGTAG
Source organism: Lachnospiraceae bacterium (assembly GCA_020859905.1). GTDB lineage: Bacteria > Bacillota > Clostridia > Lachnospirales > Lachnospiraceae > Eubacterium_I. Next base: position 1,051 of record JAJBVI010000197.1, read on the forward strand.
CAACGGTGCCGCGGCCTGTGATGGTGAATACGTCCTCAACAGGCATCAGGAACGGCTGGTCAGTCGCACGCTGGGGATCCGGGATATACTCATCAACGGTATCCATCAGCTCCATGATCTTGTCAGCCCACGGGCTGCTGGAATCCTCCAGAGCCTTCAGAGCGGAACCCTGAATGATCGGGCAGTCGGTGAAACCGTACTCCTCAAGCTGTTCTACGATCTCCATCTCAACCAGCTCAAGCAGCTCCTCGTCGTCTACCATATCGCACTTGTTCATGAATACAACGATATAAGGTACGCCTACCTGACGGGACAGAAGAATGTGTTCCTTCGTCTGTGCCATAACGCCGTCTGTAGCAGCCACTACAAGGATCGCGCCGTCCATCTGTGCAGCACCGGTGATCATGTTCTTTACATAGTCGGCATGACCGGGGCAGTCAACATGCGCATAGTGGCGCTTCTCGGTCTGATACTCTACGTGAGCAGTGGAAATCGTGATACCGCGCTCTCTCTCCTCCGGAGCCTTATCAATGTTATCGAACTCCGTGAATTCGTTGCCGGCAACTCTCTCAGCCAGTACTTTCGTGATGGCTGCGGTCAGAGTCGTCTTGCCATGGTCAACGTGACCAATGGTACCAATATTACAATGGGGTTTGGTTCTGTCAAATTTTGCTTTTGCCATTTTCAGGTCCTCCTTAATATTTTGCCTTCCGGCAATCATCTCGTTTTCGCTAAAATACCCACATACACTGATTATATTAGAAACAGCCGGGTATTTCAAGTTTTATTTTACTTTATTAGAAATAATTTTCTCCTGGACGGATTTCGGCACCGGCTCGTACTTCTCGAAGAACATGGAGTAGTTGCCGCGGCCCTGTGTCCGGGATCTCAGATCGGTCGAGTATCCGAACATCTCGGCCAGCGGTACGAAGCCTCTTACGATCTTGCCGCCGCCGAGGTCGTCCATGCTCTCGATCCGTCCGCGCCGGGAGTTGATGTCGCCGATGACATCGCCCATATACTCCTCCGGCATGGTCACTTCCACCTTCATGATCGGCTCGAGCAGAATCGGGTCTGCCTTGCGCATAGCCTCCTTGAAGCACATGGAGCCGGCGATGTGGAATGCCATCTCGGATGAATCGACTTCATGATAGGAACCGTCGTATACGACTGCCTTCACGCCGAGTACCGGGAATCCGGCAAGAATACCTGCCTGGGCAGCCTCTTTGATACCTTCGCCGACCGCCGGAATGTATTCCTTCGGAATCGCTCCGCCGACCACCTCGGACTCGAACTTGAACAGTTCCTCCGCGTTCGCGTCCATGGGTTCAAAACGTACCTTGCAGTGGCCGTATTGGCCGCGGCCGCCGGACTGCTTCGCGTACTTGTATTCCTGATCCACCGTCTTGGTGAAGGACTCCTTATAGGCAACCTGAGGTGCGCCTACATTCGCCTCTACCTTAAACTCACGGAGCAGACGGTCTACGATAATCTCCAGATGAAGCTCACCCATACCGGCGATAATGGTCTGGCCGGTCTCCGGATTGGTGTGTGCGCGGAACGTCGGATCCTCCTCCGCGAGCTTCGCAAGCACCTCGCCCATCTTGCCCTGGCCCGCCTTGGTCTTCGGCTCGATCGCGAGCTCGATCACCGGATCCGGGAACTCCATGGACTCCAGGATCACCGGCTGCTGCTCATCGCAGATGGTATCGCCTGTCGTCGTAAGCTTAAAGCCGACAGCGGCAGCGATATCTCCGGCATAAACCTTGTCAAGCTCCTGTCTCTTGTTCGCATGCATCTGCAGGATACGTCCCACACGCTCTTTTTTCCCTTTCGTCGCATTCAACACGTAGGAACCGGAATTCATGGTCCCGGAGTAAACACGGAAAAACGCGAGCTTTCCTACGAAAGGATCCGTCATAATCTTGAAGGCAAGAGCGGAGAACGGCTCTTCATCAGAAGAATGTCTCTCAATCTCATTGCCGTCCAGATCGGTACCCTTAATGGAAGGGATGTCTGTCGGAGCCGGCATATACTCTACAACCGCATCGAGCATCTTCTGGACACCCTTGTTGCGGTAAGCGGAACCACAGCATACCGGAACAGCGGTACACTCACAGGTAGCCTTGCGCAATACTGCTTTCAACTCAGCCTCTGTAGGCTCCTCACCCTCCAGATACTTCAGGGTCAGATCATCGTCCAGCTCACAGATCTTCTCAATCATCTCATCGCGGTAAAGCTCCGCCTCATCCGCCATATCCTCAGGAATAGGAACAATAGAGATATCCTCGCCCTTCTCATCATTGTAGATATAAGCCTGCATCTCAAACAGGTCGATGACACCCTTAAACTCGTCTTCTTTGCCGATCGGAAGCTGGACGCAGATCGCATTCTTACCCAGCCTGGTACGGATCTGGTCTACCGCTCCGTAAAAATCCGCACCCATGATGTCCATCTTGTTGATGAATGCCATACGGGGTACATTATACGTATCAGCCTGACGCCATACATTCTCGGACTGGGGTTCAACGCCGCCCTTTGCACAGAACACGCCGACGGCGCCGTCCAGTACGCGAAGGGAACGCTCCACCTCAACCGTGAAATCCACATGACCGGGCGTATCAATGATATTGATCCGATGCTCCTCAGCACCCGGGGCGGGCTTGCACTCCTTCTGAAGAGTCCAGTGGCAGGTCGTCGCTGCTGAAGTGATCGTGATACCTCTCTCCTGCTCCTGCTCCATCCAGTCCATGGTCGCGGTGCCCTCATGGGTATCGCCTATTTTGTAATTAATCCCGGTATAGTAAAGAATTCGCTCAGTCAATGTGGTCTTACCCGCATCGATATGAGCCATAATACCAATATTCCTGGTTCTCTCAAGCGGATATTCTCTTCCAGCCATGATGAATTCCTCCTCTTAGAATCTGTAATGGGAGAAGGCTTTGTTCGCTTCTGCCATCTTGTGCATATCTTCTTTTCGCTTTACTGATGCACCTGTATTGTTTGCCGCATCCATGATCTCATTGGCCAGCCTCTCTGCCATGGTCTTCTCCGGTCTCTTCCTGGAAAACATGGTCAGCCAGCGCAGCGCCAGAGTCTGGCGGCGATCCGGCCTCACTTCGATCGGCACCTGATAAGTGGCGCCGCCGATCCTTCTTGCCTTTACCTCAAGTACGGGCATGATATTGTTCATGGCATCCTCGAATACCTCGAGCGCCGGCTTGCCGGTCTTCTCTTCGACACGGTCAAACGCTTTGTATACAATCTTCTGGGCTACGCCTTTTTTGCCGTCCAGCATGATATTGTTGATCAGCCTGGTAACCACTACGTCATTGTATACGGGATCTGCTAAAACTTCTCTTTTCTGAGTATGTCCTCTACGTGGCACGGTCCTTCCCTCCTTAACCATCTTATTGGATTAAATCAACGGTACTCACATCTCATTCTCTAATGTGTACGTGCCGGAATCGCTTCGTTTATGGTCATCCGCCATCCGATCTGTGATCATCCGCGTACAGATGCCTCATCTGATGGCTGATAACATATTTACAGTAATAGAATTCCAACACTTACAATAGGCCTGTCTGTGATACTATTGGTTCTGCAGCCTTATTTTTTCGCTGCTTTCGGTTTCTTGGCGCCATACTTGGAGCGGGCCTGATGACGGTTCGCAACGCCTGCCGTGTCCAGCGTACCGCGGATGATGTGGTATCTGGTACCGGGCAGATCCTTGACACGTCCGCCGCGGATCAGCACTACGCTGTGCTCCTGCAGGTTGTGTCCCTCGCCCGGGATGTAACTGGTCACTTCAATCCCGTTCGAAAGACGCACTCTGGCGATCTTCCGGAGAGCCGAGTTAGGTTTCTTAGGCGTAGCCGTCTTCACTGCCGTGCAGACGCCCCTCTTCTGCGGAGAAGCCGTATCTGTCGTTCTCTTCTGCAGAGAATTGTATCCCTTCTGCAGTGCCGGCGCAGTCGACTTCTTGACCGATGTCTGACGGCCTTTTCTTACTAACTGGTTAAATGTTGGCATTCTATTCACCTCCTGTATAAACTTATGCCTGCTTCGTATGCACCGCCATCTATAAAAATCAATGGCTTAGGAACTGTCGCAAAATAACTTGTGCAGATTGTGCCGGATAAGTTATTTTGTGACAGTTCCTCAGACATGGAAAACTTCCACATCAGAAAATACGTACAAAACGAATGTACGCTTGCTTATTATATTAAATAGAAATATCGTTGTCAAGCATATTTTTAGACCTTACTGAATTTATATTCGAGTTTTTCCTGCAATTACACACTGCTGACAAAACTGTAAAACGAAGAGACCGGAACCTTCCATATATAAAAGAAGGCATCCGGTCCCGTCCGTTTTATATTCTTTTATCTGCCGCATTCGGTAATCAGATCATCCTCAGCATCTGCTGCTTTCGGAGATCAGTATACCTGCAGCGATCTCTGCCATCATCATTCAGCGTCTTCGGACTCATCCGCGCCATCACCGTCCGGCTCCGCGCCGGCCGCATCCTCTGCTCCCGCGTCAGCCGCTTCGTACGTATCCACCGCCCCGGCAAAATCCGCACCAGCCGCCGATTCCGCGCCAGGCGTATCATAAACGCCGTCTGCTTCTGCGCCGTCCGGCTCCGCGTCATAGACAGATTCGTTAGCCGCATCTGTCTCCGCGCCATAGATTTCAGATTCGTCGTCCGCGCCGAAACTGTCCTCCGCTGCGTCTTCCGCTTCGTCATCAAAATCCAGATCGCCGAGGTCGATCTCGTCGTCCTCGTTGATATCAGAATCCAGACGGATGGAGCGATAGCGCTTCATGCCGGTTCCGGCCGGGATCAGCTGACCGATAATCACGTTCTCTTTCAGACCGATCAGCGGATCCGCCTTGCCTTTGATCGCGGCATCAGTCAGAACCTTGGTGGTCTCCTGGAAGGAAGCCGCAGACAGCCAGGACTTTTTCGCGAGGGAGGCCTTCGTGATGCCGAGCAGCACCTGTTTTGCCTCTGCCGGTTCCATGCCCTCATCCTCGAGTCTCGCGTTCGTATCTTCATACTCAAGCACATCGACAAGCGTGCCCGGCAGGAAATCCGAATCTCCGTTGTTCTCAATGCGGACATTCTTCATCATCTGGCGGACGATCACCTCAACATGCTTGTCGTTGATCTCCACACCCTGCAGGCGGTATGCGCGCTGCACCTCGCGCAGCAGGTAATCCTGCACGTCGCGGACGCCTTTTACTTTCAGGATGTCGTGCGGATTGACACTTCCCTCGGTCAGCACATCGCCGGCCTCCAGCACCTCCTCATCCGCGATCTTGATTCTGGATCCGTAAGGGATCAGGTATGTCTTTGAGTCGCCTGTCTCCGCGTTGGAGACAGTGATCTCGCGTTTTTTCTTCGTATCATGGATCGCCGCCACACCGGCAATCTCTGTAATGATCGCCAGACCTTTCGGTTTTCTCGCCTCGAAAAGCTCCTCCACACGGGGAAGACCCTGTGTGATATCGTTTCCGGCAACGCCTCCGGTATGGAAGGTACGCATCGTCAGCTGCGTTCCCGGCTCGCCGATGGACTGCGCCGCGATAATTCCTACCGCCTCGCCGACCTGCACAGCCTGACCGGTCGCCATGTTCGCGCCGTAGCACTTCGCGCAAATGCCGACATGGGAACGGCAGCTTAAGACGGTACGGATCTTGATCCTCGTGAGGGGTTCGCCGTTCTCATCCACGCCCCTGCTCATGATCAGGGATGCGCGGCGCGGCGTGATCATGCGATCTGCCTCGATCAGGATATTGCCGTCCTTATCACATATATCTTCACAGGAGAAACGGCCGGTAATACGCTCCTCCAGGCTCTCAATCTCCTCTTTCCCGTCCATGAAGGAATCCACATACATGCCGGGGATCTCATCGTGTCCGGCACTGCAGTCGATCTCACGGATGATCTGATCCTGAGACACATCAACCAGCCGGCGCGTCAGATAACCGGAGTCAGCAGTACGGAGAGCGGTATCAGACAGTCCCTTCCGGGCACCGTGCGCGGACATGAAGTATTCCAGTACGTCCAGACCCTCACGGAAATTCGACTTGATCGGCAGCTCGATGGTCTTTCCGGTCGTATCCGCCATCAGCCCACGCATACCCGCGAGCTGCTTGATCTGCTTATCCGAACCGCGGGCGCCGGAGTCCGCCATCATGAAAATATTATTGTATTTATCCAGACCCGAAAGAAGCTCACCCGTCAGGATGTCATCTGTCTCTTTCCAGGTCTCAATCACCTCTTTGTAGCGCTCATCCTCCGTGATCAGACCGCGCCTGTAGTTCTTCGTGATCACATCCACGGTATCCTGCGCCTGTCTGATCAGCTCCGGTTTCTTATCCGGAACAGTCATATCGGAGATGGATACAGTCATGGCTGCCTGCGTGGAATATTTGTAACCCATCGCCTTGATATCATCCAGCACCTCTGCGGTCCTGGTAGCGCCGTGAATATTGATGACCCTTTCCAGAATCTGCTTCAGCCCCTTCTTCCCGACATGGAAATCCACCTCAAACTTCAGGGCGTTCTCCTCAACCGTGCGGTCGATCATGCCCAGATCCTGCGGCAGAATCTCATTAAAAAGCATCCGGCCCAGCGTCGTCTCGATCATGGCGGAAATGTGTCTGCCCTCAAACTCGCCCTCGCGCCGCACAAAAAGCTTCTGATGGAGCGTAATATACCCGTTCTCATAAGCCAGTATCGCCCTGTTGACGCTGTCAAAACAGTGTCCCAGCAGATCCTGGATCGTGCAGACAACGATACGCGTACGCTCCGGATCAATGTTTACCCGGACAACCGAATCTACGGACAGAACGAGATGCTCCTCCCTGTACTGTCTCAGAGCCGTCTGGGCCGCAGCCGGACTGTCACACTGCAGTATGACCTTATCCAGCTCCTCCCGGGACTCTTCAAACGCCCGGATCGCCTGATCCGCAAAATAATCCTTTGTCCGCTCATCCTCCGGAACGGCCGCCACGTCCGCCGCGTCCGTACCGAACTCCGCCGCGACCAGAGCCTCCCTGTCCGTACCGGTGTAATCCGGAACCTTATGCATGGTCAGGTAATAGATGCCCAGTACCATATCCTGGGAAGGAACCGCAACCGGTCCGCCGTCCGACGGCTTTAACAGGTTATTGGGGGAAAGCAGCATAAAGCGGCACTCCGCCTGCGCTTCCACCGAGAGCGGAAGATGCACCGCCATCTGGTCGCCGTCAAAATCAGCGTTAAACGCAGTACAAACCAGCGGGTGAAGCTTGATGGCCTTACCCTCGACCAGAATCGGTTCAAACGCCTGAATGCCGAGCCTGTGGAGGGTCGGGGCACGATTCAGCATCACCGGATGTTCCCTGATGACGTCCTCGAGGACATCCCACACCGCCGGTTCAAGCTTCTCCACCATCTTCTTTGCGCTCTTGATATTGTGCGCCGTGCCGTTGGCCACCAGTTCTTTCATAACAAAGGGCTTAAACAGCTCGATCGCCATCTCCTTCGGGAGACCGCACTGATATATTTTCAGCTCCGGGCCGTCGACAATAACAGAACGGCCGGAATAATCCACACGTTTTCCGAGAAGGTTCTGGCGGAAACGTCCGGACTTGCCTTTCAGCATATCCGAGAGAGACTTCAGCGCACGGTTGCCCGGTCCGGTCACCGGCCGACCGCGGCGCCCGTTGTCGATCAGGGCATCAACCGCCTCCTGCAGCATACGTTTCTCATTTCGGACAATGATATCCGGGGCTCCCAGCTCCAGAAGCCTGCTCAGGCGATTGTTGCGGTTGATGATTCTTCTATACAGATCATTCAGGTCAGATGTCGCGAAACGGCCGCCGTCCAGCTGAACCATGGGGCGCAGATCGGGCGGGATAACGGGAATCACAGTCATAACCATCCACTCCGGCTTATTTCCTGACTCACGAAAAGACTCAACCACCTCCAGCCTCTTGATGATCCGCGCTCGCTTCTGTCCGGTCGCCTTTTTCAGGGCTTCCTTCAGCTCTGCGGAATCGTGGTCCAGATCAATCGCCTGCAAAAGCTCCATGACAGACTCCGCGCCCATACCGACACGGAAAGCATTGCCATATTTTTCCCGGGCATCCTGATACTCGGTCTCAGACAGCACCTGTTTGTACTGAAGATCCGTGTTTCCCTTGTCCAGCACGATATAGGAAGCAAAATATAACACCCGTTCCAGCACCCTCGGAGATAAATCAAGGATCAGGCCCATACGGCTCGGTATGCCCTTGAAATACCAGATATGAGAGACGGGAGCAGCCAGTTTGATATGTCCCATGCGCTCTCTCCGCACATTGGACTTTGTGATCTCTACGCCGCAGCGGTCGCAGACTACGCCCTTATAGCGGATCTTTTTGTACTTACCGCAATGGCACTCCCAGTCCTTGCTGGGACCGAAAATACGCTCACAGAACAGTCCGTCCTTTTCCGGTTTCAAAGTCCTGTAGTTGATCGTCTCAGGCTTTTTTACCTCACCCCGGGACCACTCCAGTATTTTCTCCGGCGAAGCCAGGCCGATGCGGATCGCATCAAACGCTACAACCTGATTTGTCTCGTTTTTATTTGTTTCTGGCATTATGACACTCCCTTCCTGATAATTATTCCGCTTCAAAGCTGTCATCCTGCAGGTCGTCGAAATCATCCGGCATCACATCGTCCGCTTTTTCCCCGTCCTCAACATCCACAAGCTCCTCGTTTTCATCAAACTCCTGTTTGGAAAAGCCCATCGCGCCGAAGGATTCCTTTTCCTCATAATTGAAATCGCGATCCCCCTGAATGATGGAATTCAGGCTGGTATCACCGTATTCACTGGCCTCCAGCAGAGTCACTTCCCCGCCGTTCTCATCCTCCAGCATAATATCCAGACCGAGTGCCTGCAGCTCCTTTAACAGTACCTTGAAGGACTCCGGAATACCCGGTTCGGGAATGTTATCGCCCTTGATGATCGCCTCATAGGTCTTTACACGCCCGATTACGTCGTCGGACTTCACAGTCAGGATCTCCTGCAGGGTATAAGCGGCGCCATACGCCTCCAGAGCCCACACCTCCATCTCTCCGAAACGCTGGCCGCCGAACTGCGCCTTGCCGCCCAAAGGCTGCTGCGTCACAAGAGAATACGGTCCGGTCGAGCGCGCGTGGATCTTGTCATCCACGAGATGATGCAGCTTCAGGTAATGCATGTGTCCGATCGTAACCGGGCTGTCAAAATACTCGCCGGTCCGTCCGTCGCGCAGCCATACCTTTCCGTCACTGGAAATCGGAACCCCTTTCCACAGGCTTCTGTGGTCACGGTTCACGTCCAGATAGTCCAGGACATCCTGTTCCAGTATGTCTTTATATTTGTCGTAAAAGTTCTCTTCGCCCTCACCGGCCTCATCCGTGTCAAACGGAAGATTGACATAGTCATTCGCCAGATCCAGCGTATCCATAATATCCTTCTCGTTCGCGCCGTCAAAGATCGGCGTCGAGATATTGAAACCGAGTGCTTTCGCCGCCAGAGACAGATGGATCTCCAGCACCTGCCCGATATTCATACGCGACGGAACGCCGAGCGGATTCAGCACAATATCCAGCGGACGCCCGTTCGGCAGAAACGGCATATCCTCGATCGGAAGCACGCGGGAAACAACGCCCTTGTTTCCGTGGCGGCCTGCCATCTTATCCCCGACGGAAATCTTTCTCTTCTGCGCAATATAAATACGAACCGCCTGGTTCACACCCGGAGACAGCTCATCGCCGCTGTCCCTCGTGAATACCTTGGCATCAACTACGATACCGTATTCGCCGTGCGGAACCTTCAGAGACGTATCGCGCACCTCGCGCGCCTTCTCACCGAAAATCGCGCGGAGCAGTCTCTCCTCGGCAGTCAGTTCGGTCTCGCCCTTCGGCGTCACCTTGCCGACCAGGATATCCCCCGCACGTACCTCCGCTCCGATCCGGATGATACCTCTCTCATCCAGATCCTTCAGTGCCTCGTCGCCGACACCCGGAACGTCGCGGGTGATTTCCTCCGGTCCCAGCTTGGTATCGCGCGCCTCCGCCTCGTATTCTTCTATATGAATAGATGTATAAACGTCATCCTGCACTAGGCGCTCCGAGAGCAGAACAGCATCCTCATAGTTATAGCCTTCCCATGTCATAAAACCGATCAGCGGGTTTTTTCCGAGACCCAGTTCGCCGTTTGACGTGGACGGTCCGTCTGCAATCACCTGCCCCGCCTCAACATGATCTCCTTTATACACAATCGGAATCTGGTTATAGCAGTTAGACTGGTTGCTTCGGGAAAACTTCGTCAGCCTGTATATCTCTCTGCTCCCGTCGTCATCATATCTGAGATGAATCTCATCGGAGCACGCGCGTTCCACAACACCAGCACGCTTCGCGAGTACGCAGACGCCGGAGTCAACAGCTGCTTTCGCCTCCATGCCTGTGCCGACCACGGGCGCCTCTGTCATGAGAAGCGGCACTGCCTGGCGCTGCATGTTGGCTCCCATCAGGGCGCGGTTCGCATCGTCATTCTGCAAAAAAGGAATCAGGGCAGTGGCAACGGAAAATACCATCTGCGGGGACACGTCCATGTAGTCAAACAGACTGCGCTCATACTCCTGCGTCTCCTCGCGGTAACGGCCGGAAACCATCCGGCGGACAAAATATCCGTTCTCGTCCAGCTGCTCGTTGGCCTGTGCCATGTGATAATTATCCTCCTCATCCGCCGTCATATATACAACTTCCTCCGTGACGCGCGGATTCTTCGGATCGCTCTTATCTATTTTACGGTACGGTGCCTCGACGAAACCGTACTGGTTAATCCTCGCGTAGGATGCCAGGGAATTGATCAGACCGATGTTCGGTCCCTCAGGGGTCTCGATCGGGCACATTCTGCCATAATGGGAATAATGAATATCACGCACTTCAAAACCCGCACGGTCTCTGGACAGTCCGCCCGGTCCCAGCGCGGAGAGACGCCGCTTGTGCGTCAGCTCGCCCAGCGGATTGTTCTGATCCATAAACTGAGACAGCTGGGAGGATCCGAAAAACTCCTTCACCGCCGCCGTTACCGGTTTGATATTGATCAGGCTCTGGGGGGTGATGGTCTCCAGATCCTGCGTCGTCATGCGTTCCCGGACAACTCTCTCAAGTCTGGACAGCCCGATACGGTACTGGTTCTGCAGGAGCTCACCGACCGCACGGATCCGGCGGTTCCCCAGGTGGTCGATATCGTCATCGTTTCCGATCCCGTACTCCAGGTGCATATTGTAATTGATGGAGGCCAGAATGTCCTCCCTGGTGATATGCTTCGGAATCAGATCATGGATATTCCTGCGGATGATGTCACGGATATCCTCCGCATCATCCTTCTCCTCCAGGATCTGTCTCAGAACCGGGTAGTAAACCAGCTCCGTCACGCCGACCTCCTTCGGATCCACGTCGACAAAGCTCCTGATATCCACCATCATATTGGAAAGAACCCTGACATTCCGGTCCTCAGCCTGAATCAGGACAGACGCAGCAGCTGTGTTCTGAATCCGATCCGCCAGCTCACGGTCAAGCTCCGTACCGGCCTTGGCGACCACCTCGCCGGTGGACGGATCCGCGACATCCTCCGCCAGAACATGGCCGTTGATGCGGTTCCGGAACATCAGTTTTTTATTAAACTTATATCTGCCGACCTTCGCCAGATCATATCTGCGCGGATCGAAAAACATCGACATGATCAGGCTCTCCGCACTCTCCACGGAGAGCGGCTCGCCTGGCCGGATCTTCTTATATAATTCGAGAAGACCGTCCCGATAATTCGTCGAGCTGTCCTTCCCGAAGCTTGCAAGAATCTTCGGCTCTTCGCCAAACAGATCGAGAATCTCCGCATTCGTGCCGACGCCCATCGCGCGGATCAGGACCGTGATCGGCACTTTTCGGGTGCGGTCTACCCTTACATAGAAAACGTCATTGGAATCTGTCTCATATTCCAGCCATGCGCCGCGGTTCGGAATCACGGTACAGGAATATAACTTCTTGCCAAGCTTATCGTGTGAAATGCCGTAATATATACCGGGGGAACGAACCAGCTGGCTTACAATCACACGCTCCGCCCCGTTAATCACGAAAGTACCCGTCTCCGTCATCAACGGCAGATCGCCCATAAAGATCTCGTGCTCATTGATCTCATCCGCCTCTTTGTTGTAGAGTCTGACCCTCACCTTCAAAGGCGCCGCGTAAGTCGCATCCCGCTCTTTGCATTCCGCAATGGTATACTTTACATCATTTCTGCACAGCTTAAAATCCGTAAACTCCAGACTCAGATGGCCGCTGTAATCAGCGATCGGGGAAATATCGTCAAACACTTCCCGGAGACCTTCACTCAAAAACCATTCGTACGAGTTCTTCTGAACTTCAATCAGGTTCGGCATTTCCAAAACCTGCTTCTGTCTGGAATAACTCATACGCATTGCCGTTCCGTTTTTGACCGGACGAATCCTGTTTTTCTCCATAGACGCTCACCTCTCGTTATATTTTCTATGTTTAAACAGACAAAGACAGTGCGCCGGCACAAGGTGAATGCCGCACATGGCGGCAAAAGAAAGCGGTCTGAGCCACGTCATGAGTCTGTCTGTTAACGACACTTTTTATGTCAAAAGGGCGCACAAATCCCACAAGTCACAATAGTACATTATTCATACTATCACAAAAATTTCGTCGAGTCAAGCCATATTTTTCTATTTATAAGATTTTTATAATTTTATATTAACCTTTTTTTATCAGGAAATTTTTCTATAGAAGTGAAAAAGACCCGCCGAAATATTCCGGGAGTCCTTCTCGTTTCGTATTATCATCAGTACGCGCTGCCGCATGCGTGCTGATCCGTGTGCTTTTATAGATGCTGCCGCGCTGCGACAACAGCGCATGGATGTTTACTTTAAGGTGACCTTAGCGCCTTCTGCTTCGAGCTTGGACTTGATGTCCTCAGCCTCTGCTTTCTCAACGCCCTCTTTTACCGCCTTCGGAGCCTCGTCAACAACGGCCTTCGCTTCCTTTAAGCCAAGCCCGGTTACCTCGCGGACAACCTTGATGACTTTAACCTTGTTCGGACCGACCTCGGTAAGCTCAACGGTGAACTCGGTCTGCTCCTCAGCCTCTGCTGCCTCGCCGCCTGCCGCCGCCACAACAACGCCTGCTGCCGCGGATACGCCGAACTCTTCCTCGCATGCCTTTACGAGATCATTTAACTCTAAAACGGTAAGCTCTTTAATAGCCTCGATAAATTCCTCTGTGGTTAACTTTGCCATAATTCTTTCCTACAATCATTTTCTGATATTGATGCTTGATTCTGACAACCGGGGGCGCCCGGTTTTCATTTCCGGAACAGTCTCTGAGGTTCTTCCGGCTGCCGCAGCCGCCGCCTGTCCCAGGGCTTACTCCGCTGCAGGAGCTTCTTCCGCCGCCGGAGCTTACTCCGCTGCCGATGCCGGTTCCGCTGCCGGTGCTTCTTCCGCTGCCGGAACTTCTTCCGCCGCCGGCGCCGGTTCCGCTGCCGATGTCAGCGCTGCCGCGCCGCCCTGTTCCGCGACCTGGCTGATCACGCGGGCAAAGTTCGCAATCGGCGACTGAATGCTGCCGAGCAGCTTGCCGAGCAATTCCTCCCTGGACGGAACAGCCGAAATCGCCTGCATGCCGACCGCGTCATAAAATCCGCCCTCTACCACACCGGCCTTGATCTCAAGCGCCGGGGCAGTCTTCGCGAAGTTCGCAAGAACTCTCGCAGGAGCAGTCGCGTCGTCTTTTGAAATAGCGATCGCGCTCGGTCCCTCGAGAACCGGGTCAAGAGCCGCGTAATCGGTACCCTCAAACGCACGGCGCATCATCGTATTCTTATATACCTTATAAGTAACACCGGCTGCTCTCAGTTCCCTGCGCAGCTGTGTGTCCTGCTCTACCGTAAGTCCGCAGTAATCAACCACGACAACAGACTGTGCGCCATCCACATTCTCTGAAATCTCCTGAATGACAGGCTGCTTTAATTCAACTTTTGCCATAATTCGTGCACCTCCTTTTTCTTCTTTATTAAGGAAAAACCCCTCTGCCAAAAACAGAGGGGAGAAAAATCAACCGCACAGACACATGCATGTCTGGTGTAAATTCCCTCGGCAGGCCAACTGTTACGCCGTCCGGCACCTGCTGTCTTCGGCAATCGCTTTCGCATTATAGCATTATATTTTTGTGATGTCAACAACAAACGAGATATTACATCAGCTTTGTTACGTTCAGTTTCACGCCGGGTCCCATGGTGGAGGCCATGACAACACTGCGCAGATACTGACCTTTCAGCGCACTCGGTCTCGCTTTATTGACGGCATCAATAAGGGTCTGGAAGTTGTCCGCTAATTGTTCTTCTGTAAAGGATGCTTTTCCAATCGGCACATGGATAATATTGGTTTTGTCCAGCCTGTACTCAATCTTACCAGCCTTGATATCGTTGATCGCTTTTGTCACATCCATCGTAACCGTGCCGGCCTTCGGGTTCGGCATCAGGCCTTTCGGTCCGAGGATCCGTCCGAGACGGCCCACAACGCCCATCATATCCGGAGTGGCAACCACTACGTCAAAATCCAGCCAGCCTTCTTTCTGGATCTTCGGGATGAGCTCCTCACCCCCGACAAAATCTGCGCCCGCCGCTGTGGCCTCGTCTACCTTCGTACCTTTGGCAAACACAAGAACGCGTACTGTCTTGCCTGTACCGTGCGGCAGAACAACCGCTCCGCGGACCTGCTGATCCGCATGACGCCCGTCGCAGCCGGTACGGATGTGAACCTCGATGGTCTCGTCGAACTTCGCGGCGGCATTTTCTTTCACGATCCTGATCGCGTCAGCTGTATCATACTGAGTCTGCTTATCATACTTTTTTACTGTTTCAAGATATTTCTTTCCTCTTTTCATGGATAAACCTCCTGTGGTAAATCGGGAGAGGACCCTCCCACTATATTCTTAAAGTCTTCAGGCGGCGGAGTGTTGATCGCCGGGACTCCCATCGACAATTCCCTGATCGCCGGATCCGCCTTGCCGACCTGTCAGCGCCGCACATCATCAGTCAGACGCCGTACGTCATCAGTCAGCGACGGTGACGCCCATGCTCTTCGCCGTGCCGATGATCATGCTCATGGCCGCCTCGAGGGATGCCGCGTTCAGATCCTTCATCTTCAGCTCCGCGATCTCCTGGATCTGTGCTTTCGTGATCGACGCAACCTTCACCTTATTCGGTGTGCCGGAACCGGACTGGATGCCGCACGCCTTCTTGATCAGAACCGCTGCGGGCGGAGTCTTGGTGATGAAGCTGAAGCTTCGGTCCGCGTACACGGTGATCACAACCGGAATGATCAGGTCGCCCTGGTCTGCCGTTCTGGCATTGAACTGCTTGGTGAACTCAACAATGTTCACGCCATGCTGTCCGAGTGCAGGCCCGACCGGCGGTGCGGGCGTCGCTTTTCCGGCAGGAATCTGCAGTTTGATATATCCTGTTACTTTCTTTGCCATTTGAAATTGCCTCCTTTAGTCTGTGCTGCCGCTCCGTACCAACGGCCGCTCAGTTCATTTTCTGTATCTCTGCGAAACTTATCTCTACCGGCGTTTCGCGGCCGAATAACTCAACATTGATCGTCACTGTCTGTTTGCTGTCATTCATGGACTGAATCATGCCGACGGTGTCCCTCCAGACACCGCTGATCACGGTAACCGTATCTCCGATACTGAAATCATATACGACATTTTCATCCCTGATCCCCAGCGGTCCCATTTCGGCTTCTGTGAGTGGTACCGGCTTCGAACCCGGACCGACAAATCCGGTCACACCCCTGGTATTTCTGACCACATACCACGTGTCATCATTCATATACATGTTGATGAGTACATATCCGGGGAACAGCTTTTTCTGAACCTGCTTCCTGGAGCCGTTCCTCATCTCGAAAACCTCTTCCATCGGAATGCGCACCTCAAGGATCTCCTCCTCCAGATGACGGTTCTCGATCGTCTTCTCGATATCGGCTTTTACCTTATTCTCATATCCCGAATATGTGTGAACTACATACCAGTTCGCCTCTGCCATATCCTCACCTCTGCCTTCCCTACAGATTCACCAGTAAATCAATGCCGTTCTGAATACCAAGATCCAGCACTGCGATAATCACGCCCAGGATGACCGAAACAATGATGACAGCCACGGTCTGTTTCCCAACCGACTCCCTGTCAAGCCATTTGATCTTATGGAACTCAGCCTGAAGACCATTAAACCAGCTCAGCTTTGAAGTCTCTGTCTTTTTGCTCTCTTCCATTTTTCACTCCTTTTTGTGTCTGTTTATCTGGTTTCCTTGTGTAAAGTATGTTTCCTGCAGAACTTGCAGTACTTGTTTACTTCCATTCTCTCAGGATGTGCTTTCTTATCCTTAGTCAGGTTGTAATTCCGCTGCTTGCACTCCGTGCATGCCAAAGTGATTTTAACGCGCACAACTTCCCACCTCCACTTAAATTCAAAATTTTAAGCATAAAAAAAAGACCTGCTTCCATCGCCAAACCACTATAGCACAGAAAGCAAGCCCCCGTCAATATCTTTTTACGCAAACGCTGAACAGATACTATTATAATGAAGGAATTGCTTCTGTTCAGCCAGATCCCGGATCTGAT
>JAJBVI010000080.1:0-12424 GCA_020859905.1 Lachnospiraceae bacterium
CGTGTATTCTCCTATTCTTCTTTATATGTCACTGCTGTATTTCAATCTTATGCAAAAGCCGGCGCTTCCTCTCGACCATCTCATCCACGCGCTCGAGGTAATTCGTGATATCCTTGACATTCCCCGCGCGCTCGATTCGATTCCCGTGATCGGACACAACCTTCGTGGTCGCGCCCGCGCCAAGAGCCATTATAGTCTGTTTTTCTTCCATAATCAAGATATTATACAGGCCGGCTTTTCCGGGAGCGGCATAACCCACATTCTCAAAATTGCCCGCCATGTTTTTCTGTCTGTATAAATAATAGGGAAAAAGCCCCATCCGGCGGCAGTAATCCGCCGTCAGCCGAATGGTCTCCCGCGTATTTTCAATGTGTAGATGACCATAATCCTCCCTCTGTGTCCGCAGGCGCGCCGCCCGCTTCACCGCCAGCGAATGCACGGTCACATTGTCAGGCTTAAGTTTCGCAATCTCATCCATCGTCCGGCGCACGTCGTCCGGCCTCTCCTCCGGGAGCCCGGCGATAAGATCCATATTGATATTGTCAAACCCCATCTCCCGCGCCAGAAAAAAACTCTCCCGCGTCTGCTCCGCGGTGTGCTGCCGCCCGATCAGGCGCAGCGTCTCCTCCTTCATCGTCTGGGGATTGATGGAAATGCGCGAGATATTGTGCTTCTTTAAAACAGCTAGCTTCTCCGCCGTGATGCTGTCCGGGCGGCCCGCCTCAACCGTGAACTCAAGCAGATGATTCGAGGGGAATCCTCCGTCTGTGAGTCTGTTCCCTTCCAGGCGCGTCGGCCCCGGCTCCGTATCCGGCAGATTCCGGTGCCCTGTTCCCGTGCCCGTGATCCTGTCCCGCTCCAGGCGCGTCGGTCCCGGCTCCGTATCCGGCAGATTCCGGCGCCCTGTTCCCGTGCCCGTAATCCTGTCCCGTTCCAGACCGCCATAGACAATCCGGCCCTGTGCGTCCGTCAGACGGAAGCTCTCACCGATGTGCGTGATCAGCCGATCCAGCTGCTCCGGCTCCAGGGAGGTGGGCGTACCGCCCCCGATATAAACGGAATTCAGATACTTTCCACGGCACATTTTTGCCGTATGCGAAATCTCTCTGCACAGTGCGTCCAGATATTCGTCCACCCGATTCCTCCATGTGTGAATGGGGTAGGATGTAAACGAGCAGTATAGACAGGTACTCGGGCAAAACGGAATCCCGATATACAGGCTGTATCCGTCCTCGTAATCTATGCGGGAAAGCAGCTCCCTCTCCCGCTTCGCGATCTCCAGACTCAGATCAATCTTCTCATCGGATGCAAAATATGTCTCCCGCATATAAGCGCGGATCTCTGCATCGGATGCCCCCTCATCCAGCATAGCATAGGGAATCTTCGTCGGGCGGATGCCGGTCAGCATCCCCCACGGAAGGGTCCTTCCCGAAAAATCGGAAAGCATCCCGTACAGCTTCTGCTTCAGGAGATTCTTCGTCGTCCTCCGGTCTGAAAAATCCACGGGAACCGCGCCGCAGAGAGCCGGTTCCGTCTCCTGCCCGCAATAAAAGGAAAAGGTAATCTCCGCCTCTCCATAAAGCACCTCAAGATGAAAGGGAACCTCCTCTGCAGACTCTCCCTCCCACGGACGCTGCCCCGGCTCCTCCCCTGTGGGTTTCCCCTCCCGGGTATACTGCCTGGGCTTCTCCGCGAAGACTGTGCGCACCGCAACGTCATGCTCCGGGTAAAACGCCTTCACCAGGGAGTGAATATCGTATTCAAAATTTGCTTCGTTTATCTCGACTGTGATCATTTACGTGCCGCATCCTGCCTGCGGTTTCCCGTCTGCGTTCTATCCTGTTTCCTGTATCCGCGCCCCGAAAGCCGCGTGAAATTTTCCCGTACCAAAACACTGATCTATAAAACAGATTGTAGTCTCCGTGATCTGCTTATTGGTGTTGATCTGATAACCACGGTTTATAAAAACGGATTATAGTCTGCTTCATATCCGACTGTCGTCCTTGACATATGACCGGGACAGACCTCCGTATCCCGCGGCAGGACAAGAATCTTTTCTCTGATGCCGCGCACCAGTTCCGACATACTGCCTCCTGGGAAATCCGTCCGGCCCACAGAGCCGTTGAACAGGGTATCTCCGCTGATCAGCGTCTTATTCTCCGGGAAATAATAGCAGACCCCGCCGGACGTATGCCCCGGCGTATGCAGCACCCGGATATCAAAGCCCGCGACCTCCAGCTGCTGACCGTCCTTCAGAAAAATATCCGCCTCATATCTCTCCGGAGAGCCGAACATTGCGGAAACATTCATGCGCGGATCACGCATTGTCTCCTTCTCAGCCTCATGGACATAAACCGGGATCTGATACTTTTCCTTAACCTTTTTCGCGTGATGCGCGTGGTCATAATGCGCATGCGTCAGGAAAACCGCTGCCGGGCGCAGATTCTGTGCCTGAATATGCCGGTCGAGCATCGGTGCGTCACCGCCCGGATCCACGATAATCGTCTCCTTCGTCGCCGTATTCACCAAGAGATAACAGTTCGTGCCCAGATCTCCCACATTGTATTCCAAAACCTGTAAGTCTGCCATAAATCATTTCCTTTCTTTCAGTAAACTTCCATGCGCTTCTGCCGCAGCATGCCGGCATCCATGAAAGTCGATTGCAGCTCTGCATAAGTTCGATTACGGAAATCAGAGATTTCCAATCTCACTTATATCTCACTTATATCTCGCTTATATCTCGCTTATCCGTGCTTCGCGCTCACGCAATTACCGTCAGTACATGATAACACACAAACGGGAAATAAAAAAGTGCCATCTGGCACTTTTTTATTTCCCGTTTTTATCTCTAAAGAACCATCCCGAAACACGCTGTTTTAATAAAACACCTGATTCCCGATCACGGTTCCGTTTCCGGATCCCGCGTGGAAATATGTTGCTCCGCCTGTATTATCGTCACCGCTGATAGCCGCCTGCGCCGCGGAATAGCAGGAAGAAGTGATGCCTCCGCTGCTCAGCACCTGGGAGAGCCTTCCGTTGGACGCCGGTGTAAACTGACCGCTCTGATAGATCACACCAGAGATACTGTTCGGGAAAGAACCGCTTTTTACCCGGTTCATCACGACCGCTCCGACCGCAAGCTGTCCGTCATAGCTCTCTCTGCCCGCCTCGCACTGGATCAGTGCCGCCAGAAGTGTGGTGTCATCCGCGGTCGCGCTCACTGCGGTTCCGGTGCTCACCGCCACGGTTTCAGAGGATGCCGCGTTCTCAGCTGCAGCCTGCTGTGCGGCCGCTTCCTGTGCTGCCTGCTCCGCATAGATTTCTTCCATGCTGAGTGCCTCGCCGGTCTGCAGTTCTACGTCCACATAGGCCGCAGAGATATATGCCACAGTGTCTCCGTATTCTACCGCAACCCAGCCTTCGTTCTGCGTTTCCTCCCCGGAACCTGATCCGGCATCGGCACTCTGCGTCTCTGCATCCGTTCCTGCGGAGGCATCCTGCGCTCCTGTCTCTGCATCCGCATTATCCTGTGATCCGGACTGCTCATCCGTGGCAGCCTGTGTTCCAGACTGTACATCCGCCGCGGTCTGTGTTCCAATCTGTACATCCGCCGCAGCCTGCTCTCCCATCTGTGCATCCGCCGCAGCCTGCTCTCCCGTCTGTGCATCCGCCGCAGCCTGCTCTCCCATCTGTGCATCCTGCGTCCCTGTCTCTGTATCCGCAGCATCGGCTTCTTCGGACTCCGCGGCAGTTTCCGCATCCTTCCACACCGTCAGCGTATCGCCCGTATCCACCACCGCACAGACAGAAGATTCCGTAGTCGCTTCAGTCCTCAGGCGGACGCCGTCCGCCGTCACGGTTGCCACCGTATCGCAGATTATTTCCGCCTGTGCCTCAGCTTCCCCCGAAAATACGCAATATTCATTTTTCACATATCCTTCTACATCTCCGGATACGATCCTGGACCATTCCTCACCCTTCTCAACTACCTCAGCAACAGAACCTCTGTAAATCTTTCCGACCACATCGGCGTCTGTTCCGGCCTCAGCCCGGATGGTCAGGCTGGAGTCCTCCTCCACAACAACAAGTAATTTATTTTCCCACTCCGATGTCTCCTCTGCGGATCCATTTTCTGCGGAAGATGCCTCCGCTGCCGCCACTTCCGCTGCCGCAGCCTCCTCACTTTTCTCCTGTAAATCCTGCATAAACTCGCTGCTTCCGCTGTTGTCCTGACCGGCTTCGGTCTTCCATGTTCCGGAAGCAATTTCTGCGGCACTGACAGAAACGGCCGATGGAACGGATACTACTGCGACTGAAGCTGCGATAATGCCGCATTCCAAAACCAATTTTCTGAATTTCATATGACCTCCTGTGTGATTCGCGCCGCGCGTCTCCCTGTCTCTTTCATCCGATCCGTGCCGCACAAATCTCTGTTAATATCATTTTGCCCCAAAGCTGTAAAATCATTACATTTATGCAATATATTGCTCATTTCTGTTATAATTATTACAGATTTGTTACAAAACTATTTATGGATTATAACAGGGTACTCCAGGTATGTCAAGTGCTTTTTCCTGAAAATGGAGGCTCATCCCTAAAATCGACCCATTTCTGACATAAAAATGGGGCGAATTACACGAATCCACCCCATTTTTGAGATTCTTGTTTTTGACAAATTCTTACGAATACCTTAACAATTCTGCGTATCTTCAAACGCACTCTTTTACAGGCGCTTTAACGATTCAGCATGCTCCCGACCGCATCCTTTTACAGGCGCTTTAACAATTCCGCACGCATGTCCTCGTAGCCGGGCTTCCCGAGCAGGGCAAACATATTCTTCTTGTAGCTCTCCACGCCGGGCTGGTTGAACGGGTTAACCCCGAGCAGATACCCGCTGATGCCCACCGCGAACTCAAAGAAATAAAACAGCTGGCCCAGGGAATACTCATCCTGCGCCGGAATCTTCACAAGCAGGTTCGGCACGCTTCCATCGGTATGCGCCATGATCGTTCCGTTCATCGCACAGTCGTTGACAAAATTCATATCCTTACCGGCCAGGTAATTCAGGCCGTCCAGATCCGCCGGCTCCTCACGGATCACGGGCGCTTCCGCGGGAGACTCGATCTTCATCACCGTCTCATACATGATCCGGGCGCCGTCCTGGATAAACTGGCCCATGGAATGCAGGTCAGTCGTCAGATCTACGGACGCGGGGAAAATACCCTTCTGATCCTTGCCCTCGCTCTCGCCGTAGAGCTGCTTCCACCACTCGCTGATGTAGTGCAGACCAGGCTCATAGTTCGCCAGCACCTCCACGCTCTTGCCCTTGCGGAGCAGGATGTTGCGGATCGCGGCGTACTGCATCGCGTCGTTCTCCTCAAACGGCTCCTCCAACGCCTGCTTCCTGCCGTCCGCCGCTCCGGCCATCAGCCGGTCGATGTCCGCTCCGCTGACCGCAATGGGAAGCAGCCCGACCGCCGTCAGCACGGAAAACCGTCCGCCGATATCGTCCGGCACAACAAAAGTCTCATAGCCCTCCTCGTCCGCAAGACCTTTCAGTGCGCCCCGCGCCTTATCCGTGGTCGCATAGATGCGCTTCGCCGCACCCTCCTTTCCGTATTTCTCCTCCAGAAGCTCCTTGAAAATCCGGAAAGCGATGGCCGGCTCCGTCGTCGTCCCGGACTTGGAGATCACATTCACCGAGAAATCGCGGTCCCCGATGACATCGAGGATGCCACGCAGATATGAACCGCTGATGTTGCTGCCTGCGTAATAGATCTCCGGCGTCCCGCGAAGCTCCTTTGAGATATTGTTGTAAAAGCTGTGGCGCAGAAACTCGATCGCCGCCCGGGCGCCCAGATAGGAACCGCCGATCCCGATAACAACAAGTACCTCCGAGTCGCTTTGAATCTTCGCCGCCGCCTGTTTGATGCGGGCGAACTCCTCCCGGTCATAATCAACCGGAAGATCGATCCAGCCGACAAAATCGTTCCCCGCTCCGGACTTCGAAACCAGCACCTCCTTCGCGTCCCGCGTCAGTTTCGCCATGTAACCCACTTCCTCCGCACTGATAAAGGAAGCCGCTCTGCTGTAGTCAAATGTAATTTTGCCCATGTTCCACTCCTTTGTATTCTTCGTGTTTTTATGTTCATTCGATCCTGAAACGGTATTCCTGATCGAAGTTCCCATCCTCACTCCTCATGCTCCGAAATCATGTCCCTTTTGTTTCTCATGTTCCAAGAGCGTGTCGTTCTGATTACTCCTGCTCCGAAAGCGTGCTTCTCTTTTATTACTCTTACTCCGAAAGCACGTATTTCTTATTGATCTTACTCCGAAAGTATATCTTTCTCTGACTGGTCTACGGGAAAATCTCCCGGATCACGCTCCCGAAAATCTCCTCATTCTGCGGCGATACGACCGGACTGACGTTTCTAACCTCTTCTGCGCCTGCCCGCGTCAGTGTCTTGTCCTGCTGTGCGTTTCGGCCGCTCTGGCTCAACGCCAGTTTCGTCATCTCCTTTGTTTTTTCCGTCAGCTCCCGCATCTGTTTCCTGCATCTTTGCACCGCAAACAGGGCGAAGATCATAAGCAGCAGCACACATGCCAGCAGACCGAGCGCCAGTTCCTCCCTGTACAACGCATACCACGAACCGGTCAGGCGGAGTACCTGTTCCATTCAATACCTCCTTTCTGCCGGATCAGCCTGTCCGACAGTTAGAGTGTAGCAGAATTTTCCGATAAATAAAAGAGGGACAGACCATTTTTTCGCCGCAAGTTTCGACTTCAGATCATGTACAAAAAAGGAATCAGAATAAGAAATCTTTCCTTATCCCGATTCCATAGTGGAGTCAGACCAGATTTTTTGTTTTCAAAACAGGCCTATTTATCTCTCCAGATAATTCTTCCCTTGGTGAGATCGTAGGGGGAAAGTTCCAGCGTCACCTTGTCACCTGGCAAAATACGGATAAAATTCATACGCAGTTTTCCGCTGATCGTCGCCATAATCTGATGGCCGTTCTCCAGCTCCACCTTAAAAAATGCGTTCGGGAGTTTCTCGACCACTACGCCTTCTACTTCAATTACATCTGCCTTTGACATATTATTTCTCCTGATTTTTATATGACTATCTTTTCCTGCACCTCTGATATACAGCTTCGATTTTCTGTGTCTCTGATATACAGCTTCAGCTCTCTGTGTCTCTGATATACAGCTTCAGCGCCCGTTTGATTTCCAGGTCGCCCGGGGTATCCCCCGATAAGAGTACCGACACTTCCTCCGGAATATTCCGGATTACCTGAATGTGCTTTTGGTTTTTTCGTTTCGGGTTCTCCACGGTGCGGCTGATGCCGTCCGCCAGATAGACAGAATCTCCGTCTTCCCTCAGTATGACATAATATTGCCCTTTGTCATGCCCCGCTTTTGATCTTGCCAGTTTTATGCCGCCGTTGTTCATGAACTGTCTCGCCTTTGCCGCTTCCACCCGGATCCGCCCTGCGGTGCCTCGTCCTTCGATTCCATCCGTACCCGCCGGCGATACCCTGTCTTTCGATTCCATCCGTACCCGCCGGCGATACCCTGTCTTTCGATTTCAGCCGTACCCGCCAGCGGTACCCCGTCTTTCAATAATATAATACAAGGGACAAAAGGTCAGAAATCGGATGCTTGCATCCGTATTTCTGACATTGGGGACCGCAAAAACATGAGGAAGTAGCAAATTTGACCGTTTTTTGGTCAAATTTAGCGGATTCCGAATGTTTTTAGGATTGCGGGAGCACGAAGTGCGGAGCAATCCGTAGTATCATACCCTTTTGTCGCTCGAATCATGATATAAAAAATATTGTCACAGACATACAGGACAGTGTTATTTCGGAACTGAAACATGAGTTTCCGGAATATGTTTCCGCAGAGGAGAGATCTTTGCCCCGTGTCTTATCTGGTATTGCCGGTAAAACAGGAAGCAGGTTTATTGTCATTATCGATGAGTGGGATGCGTTGTTCCGTGAAAATAAGAACGATGTTTCCCTGCAAAAAGACTACATCCGGCTTTTGAGAGGTCTGTTTAAGGGCGGAGCGACGACCGATAAGATGATTGCTGCCGCCTATATGACGGGGATTCTTCCGATTAAAAATACGGAACGGAATCAGCACTGACTGATTTCAGAGAATATACAATGACGAAGCCCGGGCGGCTGGCGGAATATGTGGGATTTACGGAAGCCGAAGTGCAGCGTCTGTGTGCTGACTGCCAGATGGATTTTGATGACATGCGCACCTGGTATGACGGATATTCATGCAGCCGGATTGGACATGTTTACAGTCCGAATTCAGTCATGAACGCGCTGCATGAAGGGGAGATCTCAAATTACTGGACGCAGACAGAGACATTTGAAAGCCTGAAAGAGTATATTGGTATGGATTATGACGGGCTGAAGGATGCCGTTATTGATATGCTCGGCGGTAATCCTGTCGGTGTTAAGATCAGCACATTTCAGAACGATATGACATCGTTTCACAATCGAAATGATGTGCTGACGCTCCTGATTCATCTGGGGTATCTTGCCTATGATTCGAAGAACAGGAAAGCCCGCATACCGAATCTGGAAGTGGCCGAGGTATTTGAGGACGCGGTCAACACGGAAAAGTGGGGAGTAGTCGGTGAAGCTGTCTCTCAATCGGAACATCTGCTGGATGCAACACGTCACAGAGATGAAGATGCGGTGGCAGAAGCATTAGAAGTGATCCATGGCTCTGTTTCCTCTGTGCTGCAGTACAATAACGAGGCTTCTTTGAGCTGCGCTATTACGATTGCATATTACACGGCAAGGCGTTTTTACAGTATTATACGGGAAGATGCAGGAACTTTTCCAGGGGGACGGCGGTCTGTTCCCGACACCGCAGGAGATCAGTTTTCAGTGCAGCTGTCCCGATTGGGCACTGATGTGTAAGCATGTCGCGGCTGCGCTTTACGGCGTGGGCGTCCGGCTGGACGAGAATCCCCTGCTTTTCTTTGAACTTCGGAGTATTGATGCAGAGAGGTTTATTGATGTCACGCTGGCCGGCAAGGTGGAGGCGATGCTTGCCAATGAGAATAAACCCAGTGACAGAAATATCAATGATGCAGATACGGCGGAGCTGTTTGGGATATGGGAGTAAAGGCATAAGGAACTGTGTCATCCAACTATCGGAAAGTCAACCATTGCGGATCATGAGAGACCTGCCTTCTCAAAAAGAAAAAATTGCGCGGTTCTGAATAAATATATTTACTTTAAAAATAAAACGTTGTATAATCACTCATGGATGGTATTCTGAAAAGAAACTGTACCGCGAGTTATCTTTTTTATTTTGAAACGGAGCTTATATTGCAGCGTATGCGTCCGAAACGGACGACCGGACACATGAACGGCAAATGAGACTTCACGATCCCGCCGGGAAGGATGACAGGGGCGGCCGGTTTTACGACAGACTGGAAGTGTCGGAGACGGCTGCGGCTGGTTCACCGAAATGGAGGGATGCTTATGAACATTGGATTTATCGGCGCAGGGAAAGTGGGTTTCTCGATGGGGAAATATCTGACCGGGCGCGGCAAGTGCGTGGCGGGCTATTACAGCCGCAGTCCGCAGTCATCACTGGAGGCAGCGGCGTTTACACAGACCAGACAGTATACGGATATTGAGAGTCTGGTCCGGGATAGTGACATGATCTTCCTGACCGTACCGGACGGAGCGATCTCTTCGGTATGGGAACAGGTAAAATTGCTTCCGATTCAAAGTAAAATGATTCTGCATTGCAGCGGTTCTTTAAGTTCCGCGATCTTTTCTGATATCGGGCGCACTCGCGCCTGTGGTTATTCCATCCATCCGCTTTTGGCAGTCAACGACAGATATATTTCATGGGAGAAGCTGGGAACCGCTTTTTTTACCCTGGAAGGAGATGACAGATACCTGCGTTTTCTGAAGGAGATGTTCGAACAGTCCGGAAACACCGTAGAGGTGATTTCGGCCGATCAAAAAATCTGTTATCACGCGGCGGCGGCCGTGGCCAGCAATCTCTATGTCGGTCTGGTCAATCTGAGCGAGGAGCTGCTCTGCAGCTGCGGTTTTTCAAGTGAAAATGCGCATGCCGCGTTAGCGCCGCTGATTCTCGGCAACGCGCAGAATATCACTGACGCGGGCGTGGTTCGTGCGCTGACCGGACCGATTGAGCGCAATGACGCAGCTACAGTATCTGCCCATCTGTCCGTATTGTCCGGTGAGGCAAAGGAAATATATCGTCTGTTGTCGAAACAGGTTGTTAAAGTGGCACAGGAAAAGCACCCGGAACGGGATTTCGGCAAGTTGGAAGGGGTATTAACATCATGAAAAAGACAATCGCAACCTTAAAGAAAATGAAAGAGGAACACGACAGGATCACCATGCTGACCTGTTATGATTATTCCACGGCGAAGCTGATGGATGCGGCGGGAATTGACGTCCTGTTGATCGGGGATTCGCTTGGCAACACGATTCTGGGATATGAGGATACGCTTCCGGTTACCATGGAGGATATGATTCACCACACTGCGGCCGTGGCGCGGGGGACAAAGGAGGCGCTGGTGATCGCCGATATGCCGTTTATGTCCTATCAGACGTCCGTGTATGACGCGGTCGTCAACGCCGGCCGGCTGATCAAGGAGGGACACGCGAATGTGGTGAAACTGGAGGGCGGTGCCCGGGTCTGCGAGCAGATCGAGGCGATCGTCAGCGCAGATATCCCGGTATGTGCGCATATCGGTCTGACACCGCAGTCTGTCAACGCGTTCGGCGGTTTTAAGGTGCAGGGAAAGAGTGAGGAAGCGGCGAGGACGCTGATCGAGGATGCAAAAAAGGTTGAGGCGGCCGGCGCCTGCATGGTCGTGCTCGAGGGAATTCCGGCAAAGCTGGCGGCCATTATCACCCGATCGATTGATATTCCGACGATCGGAATTGGAGCGGGCGCTGAATGCGACGGCCAGGTGCTGGTCTATCAGGATATGCTCGGTATGTTTACCGATTATGTGCCGAAGTTTGTAAAACAGTTTGCGAATGTCGGAGAGGTGATGACCGGCGCGTTCACGGATTATATGAAGGAAGTGAAGGCGGGAACGTTCCCGGCGGCGGAGCATACTTACAAGATTGCGGATGAGATTATAGAAAAAATACAGTGAAAGTTTCGTGAATAGACAGACAGATGGGAGTGCCCGCGCACACAGATGACTGGATATTTGACTTTTATGAATACAGACATTGTTTATAGACAGAGTCGTGTTTAGATAGAAATTGAGGAGAAAGAAAAATGGAGATTTTAAAGACGATTCAGGGTGTCAGAGAGACTGTCAGAAACTGGAAAAAGGATGGCTTTTCCATCGGCTTTGTGCCGACGATGGGTTATCTGCATGAAGGACACGGCAGCCTGATTCAGCGTGCGCGCATGGAAAACGACCGGGTGGTCGTAAGTATTTTCGTAAATCCGATGCAGTTCGGCCCGAGTGAGGATCTGGCGAGTTACCCGAGGGATCTGGAGAAAGACAGCGATTACTGTAAGAGCCTGGGTGCGGATCTGATCTTTAATCCGGAGCCGGAGGAAATGTACACAGACCGATTTTGCTCTTATGTGGACATGTCGGTACTTACGGAGGAGCTGTGCGGGCTGAGCCGCCCGGTGCATTTCCGCGGCGTCTGCACGGTGCTGACGAAGTTATTTAATATCGTGCAGCCGGATCGCGCGTATTTCGGCCAGAAAGATGCCCAGCAGCTTGCAATCGTAAAGCATATGGCCGAGGATCTGAACATGGATCTGGAAGTCATCGGCTGTCCGATCATCCGAGAGGAAGACGGTCTGGCAAAGAGTTCCAGAAACACTTATCTGTCTGCGGAAGAACGAAAGGCTGCACTGATTTTAAGTAAAACCATCCGCCTGGGTGAAAAAATGGTTGCGGACGGTGAGTCAGATGCGGTAAAATTAGTGGAAACAATGAAGGCAAATATCGAGACGGAGCCGATGGCACGGATCGATTATGTCAAAGCCGTTGACGGCCTGACCATGCAGCAGGTGACGGAGGTGAAAACGCCGCTTCTTGTAGCAATGGCAGTTTATATCGGTAAAACAAGGTTAATTGATAACTTTAGCGTTGAAAATGCTGTGGAGTAGCCGTGCAGATGTGCATGCCTGCATGCACAGATGTACGGATATTGCACAGCTTGACGGAAATGAGCAAGAAGGGCGACAGCCCGGATTGCGAATTGCCGTCGTTTGCAGCGTGCCCGGCACGGTGCAAACATTTTCAACATAGAAAATGCTGTGGAGCAGCCGTGCAGATGTGCATGCCTGCATGCACAGATGTACGGATATTGTACAGCTTGACGGAAATGAGCAAGAAGGGCGACAGCCCGGATTGCGAATTGCCGTC
>JAJBVI010000080.1:12524-17759 GCA_020859905.1 Lachnospiraceae bacterium
AAATGCTGTGGAGCAGCCGTGCAGATGTGCATGCCTGCATGCACAGATGTACGGAAATGAGCAAGGAGATATTATGAACATTACCATGCTGAAGGGAAAGATCCATCGTGCGACAGTGACGCAGGCCGCGCTGGATTACGTGGGCAGCATTACCATCGACGAGGATCTGATGGATGCGGCCGGCATTCTGGAATATGAGAAGGTTCAGGTCGTGGATATTAACAATGGGAACCGCCTCGATACTTACACAATTGCCGGTGAGCGCGGGAGCGGCGTGATCTGTTTAAACGGCGCGGCCGCGCGGTGCTGCAGTGTGCGGGATAAGATCATTATTATGTCTTACGCGGATATGACGCCGGAGGAGGCGAAGGTGCACCGGCCCTCGGTTGTTTTTGTGGATGATGTAAACAGAATCTGCCGGGTGAGTTCCTATGAGAAGCACGGACAGTTGTTTGATCAGGCTAAAGAACCGGCTGAGTAAAGCGCACAGGAGATTATTATGTTACAGGGAAAGACCATTATTCTGGGAGTGACCGGCAGCATCGCTGCTTACAAGATCGCCAATCTTGCCAGCATGCTTGTAAAACAGCATGCGGATGTGTACGTTATCATGACGCGGAATGCGACGAATTTTATTCATCCGACCGCATTTGAGACACTGACGAGCCACAAATGCCTCGTGGATACTTTTGACCGCAATTTCCAGTTCCATGTGGCGCATGTGAATCTGGCGGCACAGGCGGATCTGATGCTGATTGCGCCGGCTTCCGCCGATGTGATTGGAAAGCTCGCGGGCGGCATCGCGGACGATATGCTGACGACGACAGCCATGGCATGTAAAGCGCCGATGCTGATCGCGCCGGCGATGAACACAAATATGTACGAGAATCCGGTTCTGCAGGACAATCTGAAAAAGCTGAGATCCTATGGGAAAGAGATCATCGAACCCGCCAGCGGCATGCTTGCCTGCCGGGATGCGGGGAAAGGAAAGCTGCCGGAACCGGATGTTTTATTCGCTCATATCTTGCATGCCGCGGCGAAGGAAAAGGATCTGAAGGGAAAAAAGATCCTGGTTACGGCTGGCCCGACGCGTGAAGCTATTGACCCGGTACGTTTTATCTCAAATCATTCTACCGGAAAGATGGGATATGCCATTGCGGAGAATGCCATGCTGCGCGGCGCGGAGGTGATACTGATCTCCGGTCCCTGTTCGATCAATCCGCCCATGTTTGTGGACGTATGCCCGGTGATATCTGCCCGGGATATGTATGAGGCGGTTATGGATCATCGGGAAAATGTGGATATTGTCATCATGACGGCGGCTGTGGCTGACTATAAGCCTGCCGCAGTGAGTGATGAGAAAATTAAAAAGAAGGATGGAGATTTAAGTATACCGCTGACCCGCACAAAGGATATCCTGAAGGCTCTGGGCGATATTAAGAGAGAGGGAAAGTTCCTCTGCGGATTTTCCATGGAAACACAGAATATGCTGGAAAATTCCAGAAGGAAAATACAGGAAAAAAATCTGGATATGATCGTAGCAAACAATCTGAAGACAGAGGGCGCCGGGTTCGGAACCGACACCAACGTAATTACGATTATCACGCCGGATTCGGAGCGGGAACTGCCACTCATGAGCAAGCGTGAGGCGGCAGACTGCATCCTGGATGAAATAAATATAGTGAACGACAAAAAAAATTGTCATTCACTATAAAGAATGCACACAGACGCATGAGGAATGGCTGCTTGCGCAGCCTTGCGTCTGGCGCAAAGGAAACGACTTAGTGTCGTTTCCTATAAACATATGCAGGATCCTCCCGAATCCCGTTTATGAATGATTTATAAAAATTTGTATCAATCATGAGAAACGCATGCAGCCTGCAGACAAATCGAATACTGCTAAAAAGGGTGTGAAAAAACCCGGCTCCGCACAGGATGCCGGGTTTTTAAGGAAAATAAGGTTTAGAAGCAGCCGCAGCCGTTTCCGTTGTTGCCGCAGCAGCAGAGCAGCAGGCAGATCCAGATCAGGCTGTCACAACAGTTGTCGCCGTTGCCGCCGAAGCAGGAACCGTTATTGTTCCCGAACAGGATCAACAGAAGGATGATCCAGATGATGGAGCTGCAGCCGCCGTTTTCTGTTCCGCATCCGCAGTTCGCAGCAGCTAAATCACTCATGTCGTAGCCTCCGGTATTTTATTTACAGTTCATACTATGATGCGGGCCGGTCCATGTTTCATAAATTCTTGACAAAAAAACAGGGTAGAGGGTATGATGTACCAGGGTGCAAGAGCCATGAATGAAGAATTTCAGGAAAGCGAGGAAAATGTGATGGAGAAAATTAAGATGACGACTCCCATAGTTGAGATGGACGGGGATGAGATGACCCGGATTCTCTGGCAGTATATTAAGGATGAATTGCTGCTTCCCTTTGTGGATTTACATACAGAGTATTATGACCTCGGGCTGGTACACCGGAATGAGACGGATGACCGGGTTACGATTGATGCCGCGAACGCGACGAAGAAATACGGTGTCGCCGTGAAGTGTGCGACGATTACGCCGAACGCGGCTCGAGTGAAGGAGTATGATTTAAAGGAGATGTACAAAAGCCCGAACGGCACGATCCGTGCCATCCTCGACGGAACGGTATTCCGTGCGCCGATCCGGGTTAAGGGGATCGAGCCATGCGTGAAGAACTGGAAGAAGCCGATTACGATCGCGCGTCACGCCTACGGCGATGTGTACAAGTCCAGCGAGATGGTTATCCCCGGTCCCGGGAAAGTGGAACTGGTCTATACGCCGGAGGACGGGGATGAGTCCCGCGTACTTGTGCATGAGTTTCAGAGTACCGGCGTGGTGCAGGGGCAGCACAATCTGAACCCTTCGATCAAGAGCTTCGCGCGCAGCTGCTTTAACTATGCGCTGGATACGAGACAGGATCTCTGGTTTGCGACGAAGGATACGATCTCCAAGAAATATGATCATACGTTCAAGGACATCTTTGAGGAGATTTTCGAGGCGGAGTACGCCGCAAAGTTTCAGGAAGCCGGGATTACCTATTTTTACACGCTCATTGATGACGCTGTGGCGCGTGTAATGAAGGCGGAGGGCGGATTTATCTGGGCCTGCAAGAATTATGACGGCGATGTGATGAGCGACATGATCTCATCTGCCTGCGGTTCCCTGGCCATGATGACATCTGTCCTGGTTTCACCCTCCGGCGTCTATGAGTACGAGGCGGCGCACGGGACGGTAATGCGCCATTATTATAAGCATCTCGCCGGCGAGGAGACATCCACGAATTCGGTGGCGACCATTTTCGCGTGGACCGGCGCACTGCGCAAGCGCGGCGAGCTGGACGGGCTGGATGACCTGTCCGCGTTTGCGGACAATCTTGAAAAAGCCTGTATTGATACGATCGAGTCCGGGAAGATGACAAAGGATCTGGCTCTGATCACAGAGACGGAGAACCCGACCGTGCTGAACAGTCTGGATTTTATCCGGGCTGTACGATCGACACTGGAAGGTTTTTATTTATGATCCTAGCATGTCAGAATATCAGTAAATCCTTCGGAACGGAGCCTGTTTTATCGCAGGTTTCTTTCCATGTGGAGGAAAATGAAAAGGTTGCCGTAGTCGGCGTCAATGGAGCGGGGAAGTCTACCCTTCTCAATATCATCATGCGTGAAATGGAACCGGATGAGGGAACGGTGACTCTTGCGAAGGGCGCCAGTATCGGTTATCTGGCGCAGCATCAGGAGATGAGCGGTACAAAAAGCATCTACGCGGAGGTTCTCGAGGCGAAGCGGGGCATGATCGAGATGGAGCGGCGGATCCGGGATATGGAAGAACAGATGCAGTATCTGCCTGCGGCTGAGGTGGATTCCTTTATGGAGAGCTACCATAAGCTCCTCCATGAGTATGACGCGCGGGGAGGCTATTCGTATGTGAGCGAAGTGACCGGCGTATTAAAGGGTCTCGGTTTCACGGAGGGGGAGTTTGAGAAGCCCTGCGGGGCGCTTTCGGGAGGACAGAAGACCCGCGTCTCCCTGGCGCGGCTGCTGGTCACACATCCGGACATCATCCTGCTGGATGAGCCGACGAACCATCTGGATATTGAGTCGATCCGCTGGCTGGAGACATTTCTGCTGAATTACAGGGGAGCTGTCGTTGTCGTCGCGCATGACCGTTATTTCCTGGACCGCGTAGTGACAAAAGTGGTGGAAATCAGCCTTCACAGATCGACTGTATACGAGGGTAACTATTCGGCTTATGCGGAGCGGGCGGCGAAGGTCCGCGAGGATCGGATGCGGGCCTATTATAACCGGCAGCGTGAGATCCGCCGTCAGGAGGAAGTGATCGAGAAGCTGAAATCCTTTAACCGGGAGAAATCAATCCGCCGCGCGGAGAGCAGGGAAAAACAGCTCGCAAAGCTGGAAGTGCCGGAGAAACCGATGGAGGAACAGACCGGGATGAATATCACCCTGACGCCGTCCTTGATCAGCGGAAAGGATGTCCTCTCGGTGGAGGGACTTTCAAAGTCCTTCGGAGAGAAGGTGCTGTTTCGGGATCTTTCATTTGAGATACGGCGCGGGGAACATGTCGCGCTGATTGGTCAGAACGGCACGGGGAAGACGACGATCTTAAAGATTTTAAATCAGGTGTTGGATGCGGACACCGGAAGCTTTCGTCTCGGAACCAATGTTCAGATCGGCTATTATGACCAGGAACAGCAGGTACTCCATATGGAGAAGACACTGTTTGAGGAGATTTCGGATGAACATCCGGATTTAAATAACACCAGAATCCGGACGGTTCTGGCAGCGTTTTTGTTTACGGAGGATGATGTCTTTAAAAAGGTCGCGGATTTAAGCGGCGGTGAGCGGGGGCGCCTGTCCCTGGCGAAGCTGATGCTGTCGGAAGCGAATTTCCTGATTCTGGATGAGCCGACGAACCATCTGGATATCGCGTCGAAAGAAATTCTGGAGGACGCATTAAACCGTTATGAGGGTACGGTGCTGTTCATTTCCCACGACCGGTATTTTGTCAATAAGACGGCGACGAGAGTTCTTAACCTGGCTGACGGCCTTGTCAGGAATTATCTCGGGAATTATGATTATTATCTGGAGAAACGGGAGGTGGCGGAACGCCCCGTAAGCCCCGGCGTTTACACCGGAGAACGCGAGCGGGGGACAAAAACAGAAAAGGTGAGAGGGATACACATCTGAACCGTCC
>JAJBVI010000223.1 GCA_020859905.1 Lachnospiraceae bacterium
ATTAGTATGGTAACTAACTGACTAAATTTTAAAGCAAAAATCATCAAAAGTCAATACCCTTTTTATAACTTTTGGAGTTTTATAAGCCATGGAATCCAAACAAACGGAACCGGCATAAAAGGGCTACAGATCTGCCCTCTCCCGCTTCACTTCACCTCCGTCAGCCCCCGCACGATGTCAAAACAGTCAAACGTCGCAAAATAATCTCTCGGCGTCTCCGCGCGGCGGATGAGCTGCGCGCTGCCGTCCTCCCGCAGAAGGATCTCGGCGGAACGGAGCCGTCCGTTATAATTATATCCCATGGAAAATCCATGTGCGCCGGTATCATGGATGATCAGGTAATCGCCCATATCGATCTTCGGCAGCATGCGGTCCACGGCGAATTTGTCGCAGTTCTCGCACAGGGAGCCTACGACGTCGTATTTGTGGTCGCAGGGCGCGTCTTCCTTCCCGGCCACGGTGATGTGATGGTAAGCGCCGTAGATGGCCGGGCGCATGAGGTTGGCCGCGCAGGCATCCACGCCGATATATTCTTTATAGGTGTGCTTCTCGTGGATCGCCTCTGTCACCAGACAGCCGTAAGGTCCCATCATGAACCGCCCCATTTCAGTGTAAATGTCCACATCACCCATGCCTGCCGGAACAAGTACTTCATTGTAGACCCGCTCCACGCCCGCTCCGATCACACGGATGTCATTCGGCGTCTGATCCGGGCTGTAGGCGATGCCCACGCCGCCGGAGAGATTGATGAAATCCATCTGCACACCGGTCTTCTCGCGGATTTCGACGCAGAGTTCGAACAGGGTCTTCGCCAGCGCGGGATAATAATCGTTCGTCACCGTGTTGCTCACGAGGAACGCGTGGATACCGAAACGCTCTACGCCCTTCTCCTTCAGGATGCGGTAGCCTTCGAGAATCTGCTCCTTTGTAAAACCGTACTTCGAGTCGCCGGGGTTGTCCATGATGCCGTTGCTCAGGGTATAGACACCGCCCGGATTGTAGCGGAGGCTCATGGTCTTCGGGAACTCCCCGATCAGATTTTCCAGATAAGCAATATGTGTAAAATCATCCAAGTTGATCGTCGCGCCGATCTCATTCGCATAGATGAACTCCTCCGGCGGCGTATCGTTCGAGGAAAACATGATCTCCTCCCCGGAAAAACCGAGTTCTTTCGAGAGCATCAGCTCCGTCATGGAGGAACAGTCTGTCCCGCAGCCGTACTCCTTCAATATATTGATCAGGAACGGATTCGGTGTCGCCTTTACCGCAAAATACTCCCGATACCCCGGATTCCATGAGAAGGCTTCCTTCACAGCCCCGGCATTCTCACGAATCCCCTTTTCGTCATACAGATGGAACGGAGTAGGATATTCCTTCACAATCCTCCGAATCTGCTCCTCTGTCACAAACGCTGATTTTCTCATCTTCTGTTATCTCCTTATGTTTTCTGTTAAACTCACATGCGCTGCTGTCGCAGTGCGCCCCAACATCTCTGACATTTTTCCACCTGTTCGGTTACAATCCGGCACATCACTTGCAGGCAATTTATTGCAATGCAAATAATCTGTTGGATCAGCAGCCGCACAGGCAACACTTTTCTGCATACACGGTATTACTATACACAAAACCGGACTTTATGGCAATATAAAAAACAAAAAAAGCCCGCCTGTATCTGCATACAATCGGGCTTTTCTGAGACATTGCACCTTCTTCGGATCGAAATGAGCCATCTCATGAAACATTATGAAGCATTTCATACATAAGCTGTATGATCAGGGTCAGGGATTCCTTCTGCGAACCGTGAAAATGTCTGCATAAGTCCTCGATATTATCGCTGTCGCCCGCCGAATCATCGAGCAGGCAATCCACGCTGACATCCAGCGCCTCCGCCAGACGGCAGATGACATAGGAAGAACATCCCTTTTTGCCAATCTCGATCTCATACAAAAACTTCGATGAGATACCGGCCAGCTGTGCCAGATACTCTCTGGAATACTGGCGCTCTGTCCGGATCCTGCAGATCTTTCTCCCGCACTCCACATTAAAATCTCTGTAATCTTCAATTTTCATCTCACTCGTTCCCTCTTTTTCTTTTGTAAACTCACATGCGCTGCTGACGCAGCGCACCAACATCTATAAAAGCTCATCGCTACGCAACAAGCTGCTATACCATTCTTTATTTCCCCAGCGAATCCAGCACTTTCCGCAGTTCGAGGATTTCCTCTTCCGGCACTTCGCGTCCGCTGCAGACAGCCGACAACAGGGCGGAGGGTTTTCCCTCAAACCAGAAATCCGTCGCCTCATTCATCAGGCGCTGCTTATACTGGTATTCATCTTTCTCCGGATGCACAAAGGAAGCTCTTCCCACACGGTAAGTACTCACATATCCTTTATCCAGAAGCTTTTTCACAAAAGTGACTACCGTGGTCCGGGCGTAATCCTTTCCGTAGCGCTCCCGTATCTCCACGATCAGCTTCTGCACTGATATATCACCGTCTGCATCCCAGATCAATTTCATAATCATTGTCTCACATGTGCTGAGTTTTTTTTCTTGATTTTGTATTTCCATAATCCTCCTGTTGCGTCTACTCATATCAACGCGTTCAATTTAATCTCCGGTTTATATAAACCCTAAACCGAAATGCTGTCATTTTCAACTTCTATTATATAT
>JAJBVI010000075.1 GCA_020859905.1 Lachnospiraceae bacterium
ATTCGGGCTGTAAACCCCTCCGGATTCCCGTTCTCCGGCTGCGCTGAGGCAATTTGACCTGTGAGATCGAAAAACAGACCGGCAGAAAAGCAGAGTCATTTCGAAAATGCTGTACCGGT
Organism: Lachnospiraceae bacterium; assembly: GCA_020859905.1. Classification (GTDB taxonomy): domain Bacteria; phylum Bacillota; class Clostridia; order Lachnospirales; family Lachnospiraceae; genus Eubacterium_I. The sequence continues at coordinate 120 of JAJBVI010000075.1, forward strand.
AGAGCGGAAACGGATACCTCCCGCGCAAGATTTACACCACGCCCGCGATCTTCAATATCCAGTAGATCACGCCCAGCACCCAGCTGGTAAATATCCCATAGAGGATCACCGGCCCGCCGATGGAAAAGATCTGTGCGCCGAGGCCGAATACCTGCCCTTCTTTTTTATACTCCAGCGCAGCGGAGGAGATCCCGTTCGCAAATCCCGTGATCGGCACCAGGACGCCCGCCCCGGCAAACTGCGCCAGAGAGGGATAGATGTTCATCCCGGTCAGGACGGCGCTCGCTAATACCAGGATCAGGCTCGTCCATTTCCCGGCCGTCTGCTGATCCATACCGCGGCTGTTCATGCAGAAATTCATGATCATCTGGCCGATCAGGCAGATACATCCGCCCACGGCAAACGCTTTCAGCATATGGAACGGCGTGCTGTAGGTCGGCGTCACCTGTTTTACATAGGCGTTGTAAACGTCCTCCCTCTGTTTCTTTTCTTCCCCTTCTGAGGCATCCTCGCGCTCCACCACTTCGGAGACAAGTTCCTCCTTAGAGGCATTTTTATTGATTTTCTTATCTTTCTCTTCCATATTATATTTTCTCTTTCTGCTCTATTCACGACACTTTCATTGTAAAGTAGTACAGCGCTCCGGCTGTTTTTCCCAGTGCGAAAAAGAACACTATGAGGTTCAGACCCTGTTTGAGTTTCACCCTGCGGAACAGAATGGGAAAGACGTTGAGCACTTCCGCCAGCGCCACTTCCAGACAGCCGGTGAATACGCCGGCCGACAACCCGTAAACAACGGTGAACCAGCTCCCGATCCGCAGCGGAATCTGTCCGAACAGGGCGACAACCGCGCCGAACAGACCGCCGTATATGACCGCGTTTTCCAGCGGTATGACACAGGAGGCGACACTCGTCTTCCCCGCCAGCCGCGGGATCAGCCCCAGTCCGGCGATCAGGGCGAACGCGCCGGCTGCCACGGCCAGTCCGCAGACCAGCCCGATCAAAATGAGAAACAGATCAGTCATCCACATCAATATTTTCCCCTTTCCTGCTGCTCGTCTCGATATAAGCCGTATCGACATCCTGCTCGTATTTGCGCATGGCGGCCTGAATCGGTGTCGGATCGTCCGTGACCTTCTTTCGGCCTACATGGTTGTAGAAGACCATGATGCCAACCGCTAATCCGATACAGAAGCTGACCTCCAGAGGCGTGATGCCCGTCGGGGACATGCCCGCCACCCGCAGATAAAAGTGGTCGAATACCTCGCCGACCGCGACATCCTGGAAAAACGTCATAATCGTAAACGCGCCGCCGAAAAACAGAATGACGCATACAAGCGCGACCTTCAGATACTGCACCGCCTTTTTCTCCGGGGAGGGTTCATAGCGGACCACAAAGTCCGGCGCACCCAGGTTCACGATCTCCAGATCCGGGCTGACTCTGTGGATCTGTTCGATCAGGTACAGAACCGAAAACACCTGCGTCCGGTTTTTCCTGCCGTCGCCGCCGAACTGATAAATTTCCATCCGGCGGACGGTGCGCCGCAGCGCGGGATCCGCACACTCCAGCTTTGCGACGTCACAGAGCCGAACCGTTTTCTCCGAAACAATACTGTTCTGAGACGGCTTCAGATAAAGTGTCTTTCCGCCTGTGCTCATGCATGGCTCCCGCTCTCAAACGCACTGCCTGCCGACTGCCGGATCTCATCCATATCCTCCCGGATATTTCCCGCCGCGTTCTGCACGGTCTCCCCCGCCGCTTTCAGTCCCTCTTTCACATCCTCCGCCGTACAGCCGCAGGCATTTTTCACCTCAGAGGCCATATCCTTCACCTCATCCTTCACAGATCTGCCGGCGTTTTTCACTTCAGATGCCATGTCCTTCGCCTCGTCCTTCACACAGCCGCAGGCGCTTACGATCTGATCCTTTTTTTCTTTTACCGCCCGCGCAATTTTACTTCCCTTCTCTTCTCCCTTTTCATCCCTGCATTTCAGGTAATAGACCACGCCGCCGGCCACAACGGCAAACAAAACCAGACGACAGCATTTTTTACATAATTTACAGCACATTCCGTTTTCTCCTTTTTCATTGCATTCAGATTTTGCTGTTAGTATGGCTGTTTCGCCTGATTCTTATACAATTGATCGCATTTTTTCAGGCAGGCATTTTCTTATGCAGGAAATTTCTATGCAATCAACCGCTTTTTTCAGGCAGGCATTTTCCCATGCGGGAAATTTCTATATGATCGACCGCATTTTTTCAAGCAGGCGTTTTTCCGTGCGGGAGACCTGCACCTGCGTCGTTCCGAGCAGTTTCGCCACTTCTGTCTGCGTTTTCCCTTGATAATATCTCAGCCAGATCAGACGACGTTCCTCGCTTTTAAGGCCGGCCAGCGCTTCCTCCAGAAAAACGTGGTCAATGCGCGCCTCAATCTCGTTTTTTTCATCCCTGATCTGTTCCTGCAGCGGCATTTCTTTTCCGTCACACCCCGGAACGGGCCGGGACAGGGAATCTACCTCCGCGTTCGCGAAACCCGCCAGGACGATATCCTCCGCAGACAGCCCGGTCTGCGCCGAGAGTTCCTTTAATGTCGCCTCACGGCCATACTGATTTCTCCAGCGCTCTGCTTCGCGGCTGATTTTCCAGCCGTTTTCCTTCAACGTGCGGCTCACTTTCATCATCCCGTCGTCCCGCAGGAAACGGCGGATCTCACCGGTGATCAGGGGAACAGCGTAGGTGGAAAACTTCACCTCATATTCCTGGTTAAAATGATCGATCGCCTTGATCAGACCGATCGTTCCCACCTGAAACAGATCCTCCGGATCATACCCGCGGCCGGAGAATCGCCGTACAATACTCCAGACCAGCCCGATATTTTTATGTACCAGTGCGTCCCGCGTCTCTTTATCCCCCTCGTGTGCCCGTTTGATCTCACACTCCAGCTCTCCCATGGGGATTTACCTGATCTCTTTCTGCATCATAACCCGGGTGCCGCGCCCCGGCGCCGACTCCACCTCCACCGCGTCCATAAAAGCCTCCATAAAAGAAAAGCCCATGCCGGATCGCTCCAGCTCCGGCTTTGTCGTATACATCGGCTCCATGGCCTTCTCAATATCCGCGATGCCCCGCCCTTCATCCGTGACCGACACCACCAGCGTCCGATCCCATACTGCGGCATCCAGAAATATTTTCCCGGGTCCCATCTCATACCCGTGGATTACACAGTTTGTCACCGCCTCGGATACCGCCGTTTTGATGTCAGCCAGCTCGTCGATCGTAGGGTTGAGCGGCATGATAAAGGAGGCCACCGCCGTCCGGGCGAACCCCTCATTCTCTGATTTCGACTCAAAAACAATCTGCATCTCGTTGACAAGGCATTTCCTCTGTTCCGTATCATTTTCCCTCAGGATTTCCCGATCCATGGCTGTTTCCTTTCTATCGTGATAATGGATTTCAAATCCGGCATTACCGGCATCTTTCCCGACCCACGGCTGTTTTAAGTCTGCCGCAATAATGGATTTCAGAACCGGCGTTGCCGGCATCTTTCCCGATCCATGCCTGCTTTAAGTCTGCCGTGATAATGGATTCTTGATAATGGATTCCAGACCCGACATTGCCAGGATCTTTCCCGTACGCGGTTTCACATTCACGGCCCATATCTGACCGCCTGAAAGCTTCATGTTCCGATATCGCCCCAGGATCACGCCGATCCCCGAGCTGTCCATAAACTCTGTCACACAAAAATCAAAAATAATCCGGCGAATGTGATATGTCTCCACCAGAAGATCCGCCTCCTGCCGGATACCGGATGCCACATGATGGTCCAGTTCTTTCGGGAGGACAATACACAGCTCCGGGCCGTGAATCCTGTATTCGCATTCCATACGCTTCTCCTCATACTATAAAATAGTGGTGTTTAAAGTTCCGTCAGGGGCTTGCGCCATTTCGTTTCAAATACTGCTTATCGATGCCCCGTTCCCTGTCTGTCCGCCAGGGACAGACCCCATATACGTATAAAAGACGCCATCCCCAGTCCGGGGGTGACGTCTTTCGTTTTTTTATATCATGAATCTGCGATTCATGATGTGTGTGTTTAGGAACTGTCCCGAAATAACATGCATACCTCGCGCAGGCTCATACGCAAATCGCAGCCTTAAAAAGTCTCACCGTAGTTACTCGGCTGCCGTATAACCTTTTGATATCAGATCCTCCGCCATGCTCTTGGATGTGCGCAGCGTTGAACTCTTCGCGGCGTATTCTGATGTGATCGTAAACCACTTCAGGGCGTTCTCATAATCCTCCAGATAGTTATAGGCAAAAGCCAGGTAATATGCCAGCTCGCCTTCCTCATACGAGGGGTCTGACTCAGCCACGCTCAGAAACAGGCTGATCGCGCCCTCATAATCCTTTGAGGCGTACAGGCTCAGACCCTCCTCCCAGGCAGCCTGCAGCACAGCGGCTTCCACTTCATCCATCATGCTGTCATAGATGGCCTGCTCCTCGGTTCCGAGGAGATCCCGGTCAACATCCGCCAGCAGTTCTCCCGCCGTCGTATAATCCTCCTGCGCGTAAGATACATACGCGCTCAGGAGCCGGCTGTAAGCCTCCGTCATCTCATTCGCGGAGCTGATCGAACTCTCGGCGTCAGTCACCTGCTGATTCATGGACTCGATCTCGTCTTCCAGATTCTGAATGGTCTGCTCCTTCGCCGAAATCGTCTGATTCGCCTCCACAACCTGCGCGGATGCGGTCGAGTTCGCCCGCTGCCGAACCTCAGGAACAATCAGAAAGCAGACGACCGCAATGCCGATCGCGGCTCCAATCAGCAGATTCACAACCGTGCGCACCGCTGTATTATCCGTAAACTTTGTCGGCCGTATGATAATGTCATTTCCGCTCTGATAGGTGACCGTCTCTTCCTCTTCCTTCTGGGGTTTCAGTTTTCCGTTCGCCCTTAAATGCTCCCTGCACTCCTGCATGTAAAGCATGGTATTGGTATTATTCGCGTCGATCTGCCCCGCATGCCGGAGGGATCGCATCGCCAGGTCGTACCGTTCTTCCCTCATGTACAAAAGCGCCAGGAGCTGATGTCCCTTAACCATATTCGGATTCAGAGACAGCACTTTTTTCAGCTGGATGACTGCCAGGTCGTAGTTCCCCTCACGGCAGTAAGCCAGCGACTGGTTGAACTTTTTAATCGTTTGATTCGTGTTCTCCAGCTGTGCGGCGTTTTTCTGCACGCGGGAAAGATAATCCGAAGCCGGATTCCCGTCGGAGATCATGCTCTTGCTGATCACCCACTCGCTCAGGGCATTCACCGCCTCACCCATCTCATAATACACCAGACCGAGCAGATTCCTCGCCTCGAGATTGGACTTATTGTAACGGAGGCTCATTTTCAGAGACTCCGCCGAACCGCTCAGGTCGCGTACCTGCGCCTTTTCCAGACCTGCGTTATACAGGCAGTTTGATATCCGGTAAATCCTCTTCCATGTGCGCACATCCGCCTCGCATTCCGGACAGAAATCCGAAAAATCCAGGGATGCACCGCAATAATAACATTTCATCGCTTACCTCCGCTCGTTTCTGGATTCCTTCTGTATCTCCTGTAAAATATCCATCAGATCGGTCAGATCCCGGCTGTAAATCGCATCCTCCGCGTCATCAATCTCCATGCTGGGCTTAAACTTTTTTAATTCTTCTTCAAAATCTATCATGGGGTCCTCCATATGCGCCCTTTCAGGTCACTTATAAATGTTATTTTCGCAAAATGGCAAAATTTCTGTTCCGGTTTGTCCGGGTCAGGCGGCTTGATTTTTCGAACGATGATTGCGAAACTCCCGCACGGGGTATCATATTCCCTTCAGCAGTTCCCCTATAAAATACAGGGAGCCGGTACAGAACAGTTTCTGCCCGGGTTTCTTGCGGACACGTATTGCGGACAGCGCCGCACCGGGAGTGTCAAAGGTTTCCACGGGGCAGGATGTCCGGGGCGCAGCGAATTCTGCGGAGACGGATATTCCGGGAGCGGCGGCTCCTGCGGTATTTTCTGCCGGTGCGGCGGCTCCTGCGGTGCCTGCAGGCGGGAAGGCATCCGCTTCCCTGAACAGCTGCGCAAGCACTCCTGCGGGGATGCCCCGCTCGCCGGGTACTGCGGCGACCGCTATGGCCTCCCAGGAGATATCCTCCGTCAGCAGACGAACCGCTGTGCGGATATCCTTCTCCCGCACCATGGAAAATATAAGCAGCGGAGGAAACGGATCTGCCCCCGCCAGCCTCCGCACGGTCTGAGCGAAGGCCGCAATCCCGGATGGATTGTGTGCGCCGTCACACCAGACCTCCGGCCGCACTTCCTGCATCCGGCCCGGCCAGGAGGCGGCAGTCAGCCCCCGCTGTATCACAGCGTCCGGCATCAGATGCAGCATATGCATTGCCGCGACGGCCAGCGCCGCGTTCTCCGCCTGCCAAAGAGCCTGTCCCGGTATATGCCACACGTGGTCTGCCGGCTGACGTGTGACACACTGCTGCTTACAACCCGCTTGCCGCAGTGTGCCGGCTGCCGGCTGACGTATCCCACAGCGCCGCAGCTTACAATCCTCCTGCCGCGGTGTGCCGGCTGCCGGCTGACGCGCAACGCACTGCTGCGATATATGCTCAGTCTGTCTCAATGTTCCGTGAGCGGACTCGGCAAACCGCCGTGTGCTGCGCGGTTCATCCTCGTCATGTGTTCTATCATAAGCAGTTAAAAAAGAAAAATCAATACCCTTCTCTTTTATTTCATAAATATAAAATAATTTTTCCCTTTCACAGTACGCATTTTCGGGCTGTTCCGCACGGGAAGCAGCACAGCAGGCGCCTCCGGGCTGCTCCGCACGGGAAACAGCACAGTACGCACATCCGAGGTGCTCCGCACGGGCGCGGATTACCTCCGCGGTCTCCGGCTCCCCGTCGAGGAATACGGCGGGAACACCCGCTTTCAGGATACCAGCTTTCTCCGCGGCAATCAAAGCCAGTGTACTGCCGAGGATCTCCGTGTGCTCCAGACTGATGGAAGTGATGACAGAAAGGATCGGATACGGATAACTGTTCGTCGCATCCAGTCTGCCGCCAAGGCCCGTCTCCAGAATGATGTATTCCGTCTGCGCTTTTTCGAATAATACCATAGCCATGGCAAAAATAAACTCGAAAAAGGTCGGGTGATTGAGATTATTTCGCACCAGCTCATTCGAAGCGTTTTTTACAAGATGAAAAGCGATGAGAAAATCCTCCTCGCCGACCATGCCGCCATCCATCTGAAACCGTTCGCGGATATCGACGAGATGCGGCGATGTGAACATGCCCGCTGATTTTCCGGCAGCCAGAAGCATATGATACAAATAGCAGCAGACGCTGCCTTTTCCGTTGCTGCCCGCCACATGGATGACTTTTCGGTCCAGGCAGGGATCTCCCAGAAGCCCCATCAGTTTCCGGGTATGATCCAGACTGTTTTTCGTGGTAAATTTCGGCAGATCATACAGAAAATCTACCGCTGCCCGCATATCTGTTTCCATACAAAATCTCCATCTATAAAAGCCTTTTCCGTTTCATGTCTGATCAGTGTAACGCAGATTCGCCCTGCAATTCAATATCTATTTAATCAAAAAATATATACTTATTGTATATAAACGTTCAAACGGATCAGCTCACAGCAACGAGTATGTCGTCTCAATCATTTTTTAAGTTATAGTGCTGGATATGCCGTCATTCCGCAAGGCGGAGGAAGGAGGCGTAGCGGTGGCTACGTCGACTGACGACAACGCAGCGGATGGCGGCATAGGCAGTGCTATAATTAAAAATATGATTGAGACGCCACACGAGCAAGAATCCCCGGAGTCTCAACCACTCCGGGGGTTCGTTTTGGCTCTATGGGAACTCACCGCGTTCCTTAGCTATGGTTATAATATAATGATTCGAGCGACAAAAGGGTATGATACTACGGATTGCTCCGCACTTCGTGCTCCCACAATCCTAAAAACATTCGGAATCCGCTAAATTTGACCAAAAAACGGTCAAATTTGCTACTTCCTCATGTTTTTGCGGTCCCCAATGTCAGAAATGCGGATGCAAGCATCCGATTTCTGACCTTTTGTCCCTTGTATCATATAATGAGTGCAAGCGAGGAAAATCATGTTTGCATGAATTTGACGAGCGACGAAGTGAATCGTGATGAAATCACGATTTGATAAATCATCGGGAAAGTCAATACCCGTGCAGCAGATTTTTTCAACCTGCCGTATTTACAGTGACGCAAGCCTTGCCGCAACATCCTCCATCATCGCCTCATATTTTTTCAGCTTCGCCCGCTCGACTTCCACCTTCTCTGCGGGCGCCCGGCTCAGGAACTTCTCATTATGCAGCATGCCGTTGGAACGCGCCAGCTCCTTCTCCAGCTTTTCCTTCTCTTTCAGCAGGCGCTCCCGCTCCTTTTCCATGTCGACGAGTTCCTCCAGCGGTACATAGATCACCGCATGGGGGATAACCACGGAGAGAGCATCCTCCGGGATGCCGGTTTTGTCCGTTTGCACATGGATCTGCCCGGCGCTGATCAGGTTCCGGTAAACATCCTGAAACGCGTCCAGCCGGGCACAGACATTCGCGTCCTGGGAAACCACATAGTAGCTCACCCTGCGGCTGGGCGGAACGTTCATCTCGGAGCGGAGATTCCGCACGCCCTTCACAAGTGTCTTGATCATTTCAATAGAAACCTCCGCCTGCTCAAAATGGAGATCCTCCCGGTATTCCGGCCAGGGCGCCAGCATGATGGTCTCTTCCTCCGGGCATAGTGTGCAGTAGATTTCTTCAGTAATGAACGGCATAAACGGGTGAAGCATCTTCAGGGCATTGGCCAGAACTGTCTTCAGCGTCCAGAGGGCGCTGTTCGCCGCTTCCGGGTACTCCTCCTTCTGATAGAGACGCGTCTTGCTGATCTCAATATACCAGTCGCAGAACTCCTCCCAGATAAAATCATATACCTTCTGAACGGCAATACCCAGCTCGTATTTGTCCATGTTCTCCGTCACGTCTTTAGCCAGGGTATTGACCTTCGACAGGATCCATTTGTCCACGGGGAAAAGGTCTTCGGCCGCAGGCTCATGCGGCTGCTCCTCGCCGAGATGCATCAGGATGAAGCGGGACGCGTTCCAGACCTTGTTCGCGAAATTGCGGCTCGCCTCCACGCGTTCCCAGTAAAAGCGCATATCGTTGCCGGGCGCATTTCCGGTCACCAGCGTCAGCCGCAGCGCGTCCGCGCCGTATTTGTCAACCACCTCCAGCGGATCAATGCCGTTCCCGAGCGATTTGCTCATCTTCTGGCCCTTCGCGTCGCGCACAAGCCCGTGGATCAGGACTGTGCGGAACGGCTCCGTCCCGATCTGTTCCAGCGCGGAAAACACCATACGGATCACCCAGAAGAAGATGATGTCATATCCGGTCACAAGCACATCAGTCGGATAAAAATACTCTAACTCCTCCGTCTTTTCCGGCCATCCCAGTGTGGAGAACGGCCACAGGGCGGAGGAAAACCAGGTGTCGAGCGTATCCTCATCCTGCCGGATCCGCGTGCCGCCGCATTTGCCGCATTTGCACAGCGCTTTCTTCGAGACCATCATATGGCCGCAGTCGCCACAGTAGTACGCGGGAATCCGATGCCCCCACCAGAGCTGGCGGGAAATGCACCAGTCACGGATCCCCTCCAGCCAGTGCAGATAAGTCTTGCCGTAATTCTCCGGGACAAACTTCAGGCGGCCGGATTTCAGCGCGTCAATGGCCGGCTTCGCCATCTCCTCCATCCGCACAAACCACTGCGGCTTTATCATCGGCTCCACCGTCGTCTTGCAGCGGTCATGGGTGCCGACATTGTGTTCATGGTTTTCAATCCGGACAAGCAGCCCCAGCTCGTCCAGCTTTTTCACGATAGCCTCCCGCGCCTCGTAGCGGTCCATGCCTTCATAGATACCGCCGTTCGCGTTGATCGTCGCATCGTCGTTTAAAATATTGATCTCCTCTAACCCATGCCGTTTCCCGACTTCAAAATCATTCGGGTCATGCGCGGGCGTAATCTTCACACAGCCGGTTCCGAACTCGCGGTCCACATAAGCGTCCGCAATGACCGGAATCTCCCGGTTCACGATCGGAAGCAGCAATGTCTTCCCGATCAGATCCTGATATCTCTCATCATCCGGGTGAACCGCGACAGCAGTATCGCCGAGCATCGTCTCGGGTCGGGTGGTCGCGATCTCCACAAAGGCTCCCTCCCCGCCGATGATCGGATACCGGATATGCCAGAAATGACCCGTCTGCTTCACATGCGCCACCTCAGCGTCCGAGATCGACGTCCGGCAGACCGGACACCAGTTGATGATACGGGAGCCCTTGTAGATATATCCCTTGTCAAACAGGCGGACAAATACCTCCTTCACCGCGCCGGAACAGCCCTCATCCATAGTAAACCGCTCCCGCTCCCAGTCCGCGGAGGAGCCCATCTTCTTTAACTGGTTCACAATGCGTCCGCCGTACTCATCCTTCCATTCCCAGGCATATTTCAGGAACTCATCCCTGGTCAGATCCTCCTTATTGATACCCCTTTCCTTCAGGCTGGCAATCACCTTCACCTCCGTGGCAATGGCCGCGTGGTCAGTTCCCGGCTGCCATAATGCAGAGTAACCCTGCATTCTTTTATAACGGATCAGGATATCCTGCAGCGTATTGTCCAGCGCATGGCCCATGTGGAGCTGCCCGGTGATATTCGGCGGCGGCATCACAATGGCAAACGGTTTTTTGTCCGGATCCACCTTCGCGTGGAAATAACGGTTATCCTCCCATTTCTTATAAAGACGTTCCTCAATCCCCTTCGGATCATAGGTCTTCGCTAATTCTTTCATACTGTTTCTCCTCTATAAGTTCACTAAACATCCATACGCCGCTGTCGCAGTGCGCCAGCATCTATGAAAGACACATTATACAAGATTTCGGAAAATGTCAAGGCGGGAGACTATAAACTTCTATGCGCTGCTGATGCGGCGCACTAGTGTGCCGTCTCAATCATTTTTTAAGTTATAGTGCTGGATATGCCGTCATTCCGCAAGGCGTAGCGGTGGCTACGTCGACTGACGACAACGCAGCGGATGGCGACATAGGCAGTGCTATAATTAAAAATATGATTGAGACGCCACACTAGGCCGATTGCTGTAATCTCACGGGGACTCACCGGAAGAAGCATCTCCTTCCGAGGCGTCACTGCCGGTGCCCGTATCGCCCGTGTCGGAGGCGGCGGCATCACCGGAAGCAGAAGACGTCTCATCCGAACTCCCCGCATCCTCGCCCGTGACGGCGGTACTATCCTCGCCAGATCCGGTACTATCCTCACCAGTGCCGGCATCCGTTTCGCTGCCGTCAACGGAAACCGCCTCTTCCGCCGAGGCGCTCTCTTCGGAGGAAGCCGCACTGTCTGCGGAAACGGTACTGTCTGCGGATGTGCTGTTCCCGGAGGAAGCCGAAGCGGCATCCGCTGCGGAACTGCTGTCCGCCGCAGAACTGTCCGCAGACTGCGAAGAGGATTCAGACCCGTCACTGTCGGACTGTTCCTCATCGTCCTCCGTCTCCTCCACACTTATATACCCTTCTATTTCCTGCGTATATTCCTGCGAGTCCGAACTGTCCTCATCTGTTAATTCAGCGGCATCCGCGCTGCTGCCGGCAGATCCGGACTCCTCCGTATCCGCTTCCTCCTCTGTGACAGACGAATACGCATCCGTGTCCGAATCAGAAGAATTGTGCGTAAACAGCCAGACCACGGCGATCAGAAGGCATGCAATCAGAACAGCGCATAAGATCATCATGCGGTTAATCACTGTATTAAAGTTAAGAGCCTTTATCTTTTCTAAAAATTTTCTCATTTCAGCTTGATTTTCCTCGCCTGCGCCTTCATATCATATGATTCGAGCGACAAAAGGGTATGATACTACGGATTGCTCCGCCAGAGAAAGCGTATTTCCCTCAATCGCATTACTGCTCCAGCAAAAACACGGTGGTTCAGACTGTTCCGCAAGTCTGGCAAAACCACCGTCATTTTATCATGGTCAAAACAAAAAAGCAATCTGCTGTCAACATGAGAGCAAAAACTTTTGGAAAAAACAAGTTTGTTCATTTAAGTGCATAAACTTTTGAAAAAAACCTGTAAATACCCATTGGAAGCATGGATCACATCACTTCATAGCTGCAGAACCCTGCAGCTTTTTTATAAAAGGCTATGCCGTAACCATGTATATGATCTATGTTTTTTCCTTCAAAACAGCGCATATAATTTCTGCCCCTGATCTGGCGCAGCGCCATATTTGCGCTGGATTCCAGGGCATTTCTGCTGTCGGCAGCTTTTATTTCAATGACAAATCCAAGACCATCCGGCTCAGATGAAACGACAATATCCGGATAACCATCGCCTGCTTCGCGATTCGACTCCACCCTCCAGACGTGGCCGCGGCTGTCAAGCATACCCAAAAGCATTCCGTGGAAAAAGTTTTCTGTTTTGCTTTTCCCCTGCGAATCACGAACGCTGATGGATCTGGACAGACAGGAGTTGAGATAATTCTCAATTTTCGCGGTTTCACCATCGGCAAAAGCGTCGCAGAGAATTTCCAGACCTGACGCATCATCCGCTATGGTATGCCGGAACCACTCCAGAATCTGATCCTGAAATATACTGGATATCTCCCGATTCGGAATCTTTAAGTCATAGTTTCCCTTTGTATCAAGTGTTCTGACGTAACTCACAACATCCCAGGGGCAGTAAATATGCTGATTTCCAAAACGGTATCCGTCATACCATTCTTTCACGGCATCATAACAGGCAGTCAGATCATATGTCTGAAGAATGGCACGCACATCCGCATCCGTAAAACCAAAGCAGTCATCGTAAGCCACATCTGTAATCCCGTTGACGCTGAAATTGTTCATGCCGGTAAAAATGCTTTCCTTCGAGACGCGCAGACATCCTGTCAGTACGGCAAATGCCAGATAATCATTCGTTTTTAAAGATGATCCGAATAGCACACGTATCAGTTGGATCATCTCGTCATAATAACCAAACTGGTTTGCTTTATCCAGAGGGACATCATATTCATCGATCAGGATTACTGCTTTATGCCCGCAGGAACGAAAAAGAATCCCGGATAACAGTTTCAGACTGTCCTCCAGGTCTCCGTCGCCATAGATCAGCGACCGCAGGTCATCTCTGTCAAAATCACTGGTTGTATCTTTTTCCAGAAGATATGAAAAACGCCGTGCTTCATCTCGAATAACGCCCCAAATCCTTTTGCGGGCCGATGCAAAGTCCGCGCCCTCTACGTTTTTAAGACTGATAAAGATGACCGGATACTGCCCCAAATGCGCCTGACAGAGAGCATGCTCCCGGCTGATTGCCAGACCTTCAAACAAACTCTCATTTGTACCAATTTCAAAAAAGGCTTTCAGCATACTCATATTCAGCGTCTTTCCGAAACGGCGCGGACGGGTAAACAGGCTCACCAAAGCGCCGTCACACAAAAGTTCTTTGATCAGCATGGTTTTATCGGCATAATAGTACCCCTTTGTTCGAAGGTCAGCAAAATTCTCAATTCCTCTGGGTATTTTTTTTTCGATCCATGTCAGCTGCTCCGTTTCGTTTTCTTTCTAATAGTATACTGTTTTGTTGAGCGGCCAGCAATGACAATTTGATATGCTTCTATAAAAACAAGCAAACCGGCATACACACAGTCATCTGATCTTAAAAACAAACCACCCTTTTATCATTTTCAGTAAAGTTTTGAATCCTATTTTTCCCTGTGATGCCATATCCATCATATTCTGGTAGGATTCATATGAAACCTCTGATATTGTGTTCAGCTGTTTTTGCGTATGTATATTATTTTGCGTCTTAACATTTCCCGAATGAAAAGCAGGTTTTCTGATTTGCTTTTTATTTGCCTCCAGGTTAATGATCTTATCCAGATCATTGCCGATCATGTTAATATCATACTGTTTTGCAGTTTCATGTGCGTTTTTCCCCATTTTCTGTCGAAGGTTTTCGTCTGACATAAGCTTTGCCATTGCATTTGCTAAAGCATCTGTATCCTCTTTCTCAACTAAAAACCCATCATATCCATCTGTTATTATCTCCGCCGGTCCATCACAGGCAAAAGATACACAGGGAATGCCCATGGCAAATCCTTCTATTATTACCATTCCAAACGATTCACGATAAGAAGAGCAAACGTGGATTCCAGCTTCCGAAAGTTTCTCGTTCAATTTATCAGATCCCGGTTCCAACATAACCTGTTTTTCCAGATGGAATTTTTGAATTAACCGGATGTAGTCTTCGGCAAGTTTCCCTTCGCCATATATTTTTATCACCCAATCCGGAAACTGATTGTTAATTTTACCAAATGCTTCTATAAGCATATCATAACCTTTTTCCTCCGCATATCTTCCGGCCGCAATAATAATATGATTTATTAATTGTGCACGAAACGGTAAATATTCCGTACCGTTTCCAAGAACATATATAGAAACCTCTCCATGTATTTTTCGAGCATATATCGATTTATTTCTTTGTGTTAAAATAGTAAGGGTATCCAGTTTTGCGTAATTATTCCGAATCATCTCCTGAATGCCCGGTGTATGGTCAGCATACGACTTGTGTTCCTGCCCGATTTTTAAAACTCTGTCATCTACATAATTGGCAGACAGCATATTCAAAGACGGCATAGTTGTCACCAGTACACCATCATGCATATCAGAGAATATTTCCAGGAGATTTTTATCTGTATATCTGTTAAATATTGTGTATAAATCCTCTTCCGGATGTATCATTTCACTCGGAAGAGCCAGCAAATGTTTATCATCTGCCGAAAAATATACGCCTTTTCTGCTGTCTTGAATGACTGTTATTTTGACTTTTGGATTAATATATAAGGTTGGCGTATCTTTCGTGCGCTTGACACTTATAATTTCAACATTGTACTTTCCTGTCTTCAACAGATAATTGGAAAAATTGAAAATGGTTTTGACAGTCCCTCCAATTCCATATGCATTATAAACCATAAATCTAACATTCATACTCATCTTTCATTTCCTCTCTCAATGTAAGAATTGTCTGATGGATTCGTTCGGAATTACAACCATCCTCATAATCAAAGTATCTGCGCCTTTTTTCTTCGAAAGAAGGTGCAGCCCTGAAATCGGATTCAATAAGATGAGTCATGGCCTGAATCATTTCGCCAGTCGTATGCACTACCTGTCCCGGCAAATCTGACTCTAAATCAACATAGCTTTCTCTGGAACGCAAGTATTCTTCCTGGTCAAATTGAAAGAGCAGTACCGGTTTATGCAAATACACAGCATCAAAAATAATACTGGAATAATCCGAAATGATCATCGCACACTCCTGGACACGCCTGCTCATTGGCACTTCATGCTGGTCTGAAATTTCAACAACATCACAAGCCAGTTTTTCAAATGTCGGCTTATATTTTTCGAAATCATTATGAAGACTGAATACGATTTTGTGCTTTTTTCTCCTTAACAAATCGAGAATGCTGCGATCACACAGTAATTCCGAATAGGATTTGTAAAACCGGGAATCCACAAATTGTTCCATTGAAGATACAAGCCAATCCCGCCATGTTGGCATAACCCACACTATATTTTGTTCCAAATTGTTATCAATACACAGTTTGTCGTAACGAGAAAGCCCTGTCACAGCAATCTCATCATCCCAAAACTGTCTGTTATTCACCAGCAGTTTTTTCTCAAATTCAGATGACACAATAAATTTACGTATGGAATTCCCATAGGATTGATTGCTGATTCCTATTTTTTTCATCGCTATTACACCGTGCTGTAAATAAACAACCGGTTTGTGATATTCCCATAACCTGTTATGATAAAGCGAAGGCATCACATCTCTTATCCCATGTGAAACGACATAGAACTCTGCCAGAGCATCAAGTTTAATATGTTCTTCACTGTCATAGATGATTACATGGTTCATATATGGCTTTAAATAATCCATGTCAGGATTCTCTTTTTTAGTCACATAATATACTTCTGCTTCCTGTACATGATTTTGTTCACAGTATTCAAAAAAGGCAAGTCCGGTATCCCTTGCTGAGAGCCCGTAATTTTCTCCTATCAGCCATATTTTACGATTTTTATTTTTAACATCCTTTTTTGTGCTTTCAGCCAAATTCTGATAAAATTCTGCCTGGGCAGGATTTTCACATAACAATAATTCAGCCACTGCTATGTTTAAAGATCCATTTTCTTTCTGAAACAATATTTTTCTTTTGGCTTTGTGATCATAATAGCTTTCCGGATTTTGCAGTATCTTCAAACCACTTCTCATGCCGTTTGCCAGACGTACATAAACATTATATTTTCCAAATTCCAACGAACCAATGTGCAGTTCCGCCCAATATACTTCTTTCGAAATATTCAGTTTTTCTTTTATATTTTGACCAGTGAAAACATTCTCCACAATAAGTTCGGCAGACAACATTTGTACTGTTTTTTCTGTTTTCTCATTAAAAGAGACAGCCATTTGAACATTTCCGTCTTTATACACTGCTTTCTGCAATATCGCAAATTGCAAATCAGGCGTCACACCAATCAGAAATATTCCTTTTCTATAATCACCCCAAATACGTCGATATCCCATCTTCTGTATATTTTTAACCACAGAAAACTTTTGTGCTTCCCGGTCAGATACGGATGGATGCAGATAATTGTTTTGGATAAACATTCCGACTCCCGGATTTGCACCAGATTCTATCATTGGATAGATCAATTCTTCCTTATTTTTCTCATAAAACCGCGTTAAGTCTACTCTGACATTAATATCATACAGCAGTTCTGTCTCATTTAGAAAATCATATACTACAGGCAATTGCTGATTCTGATTTGTCATCACAAAAAAACAATTTGTGTCAAAAAAAACTTCTTTATAAATGTTGAGATGCATTTTAAGATAATGTTCCTCCACATCATGATCAAGCATCTCTGTTTTCAGAAATTTTTTTTGAATGCTGCATTTCAAATTGGAACTGGTATCGTTGTAAAACATGCAATTATAGTAATGATCCCCTATAATTGTATACGGATAATCCATGATAATATATATGTTTTCCAAAAGTTTTTTATTACAGGGAGTTTTCAATGATATACGGTTTTCATATATTCCATCCCTGACAGTCAAATAAAACTGATACACCCCCGGCCGGAAATTTTCTTCCTCCTGTTCAAAAATTAATCTTGTGCGATAAAAGACAGTTGTATCATTATCATTTATTATTTCAAAGGGGAGCGCATATTCCAAATCCGTATTTACTCTTTTTGCAATAATTTCTGTAATTTCAACAGGATATGACCTCCTGGAATATTGGAATACTATGTTGTTATTGTCGGTGGAACAAATTTCTAACGTCAAATCATTTGTCATATTGGAATACAAAAATCCCTGATTTTTATATACATATGACATATAATCC
>JAJBVI010000082.1 GCA_020859905.1 Lachnospiraceae bacterium
GGCGTGCTTTCGGTCAGGCTGTCCAAAACAGTTTCGTACCTGAAGAATGTATATGAAGTTTTCAAAGTTCATTTCCGGGTTTTCTTCCCGTCTGAAATAATTGTAGTACAGGTTTTCAGATTCAAGGAGGGCGCGCTACGATCGGTAACCGGTCGCCTCTCGACCAGATACCAAATGGTAACCTCCTCGCCATCACATACACCAAATCTACAATAATGTTTGCAGACCCGAGAGTTTTACGATAATGTCTCGAATTTCATTTTTGACATATTCCGTGTCCGGATACAGAGTTTTTCCTAATACCAGATAATCCAAAGACACATCCAGCTTAACTGCCACATCCACCAAAAAATCAATGGAGCAACTGCGCCGCCCTGTTTCCACCGCACGATAATGATCCAAACTGACATTCATAAGTTCTGCCATTTTTTCCTGTGTGTAATTGCTCTTTTTGCGCAACTCCTGCATCCTCGCGCTGACTCTTGCCTGGTTGTAATACATAAAATCCTCCTTTCTGGCAGAACGGAATTGTTCTTCCAGTCGAAGGAAATGCCCGCCATACTGTCGCGGGATGATCATGGTTTACTGCAGAAAAAAAGAGCCCGGCAGATGGCGCAATTCTCCTAATGGAATTGCAATTCCGTCTGCCGGACTCGTCCGGCACTCACAGACCGGTCCAGTCCTACTAACAAACTTTTGACTCCTGACTTCCGTCCCTGAAGGCATTCCCCTAATCCGACGCATTTACAGTATGTCTCATCCTATTAAGTTACGTTGCCGACTACGCCGGCGATTTATTTAGCGCAGGAATATTTCCTGACAACTACCTGGTCTTCATCCATCTCTACCATCCAGTGACGTTTGCATTTCGCACACTGGAGCATTCCCCCGACAAGCAACTTTCCCGACATCAGGCGTGTGCCACATTTCGGACAGGTAGAGATAATCAGTTCATCCTGTATATTTTCGTTTTGCATCATTCAGTCCTCCTCTTCCTGGGATTACACGGGTAACGTATAAAAACACCCATGCTATGTATCATAGTATCCGCACTGTGCGCATCCTCCCGACCGAGGGAAAGAAAATCAGAAAGTGCGCCGTATCAATCATAACCAGTTTTCAGTGCGGCTGCTTTGCTTCCACAAACCATTTATAATTTTCTTCATAATATAACTGCGATTCCTGACCGCCGATCACTACCGTATAGCGATACCCGACGCCGCCCGCTTTTCTGCTGGCTGCCCGGACGCAGTCCACAACGCGGTCAATCTTATATACATGCCCGTCTGTCCACCGGACCCAGCGCGGGCGCATCCAGCCGTCGGCATTAAACTCTACGCCGACATCTACATAAACTTTACAATTATTTGCTATTTCCATAATTAAAACCTCGCATTTCTAACCGGAAAAATCGGCTTATCCTGCACATACACCGGTTCGGTTGCCCCGCTCCATATACCCGTGAGGGTGTACGATGTTATCTTCTTTCGCGTTGAGGGCGGACAGCTTCCGATCCGTATACATAATCCCACGCTGGATAGAATAAAACCCAAACCTCCGACGTATCTCATCAACAGCAACATCGGCTTTATGCAGTTTCTCGCGCTGTTCCTGGCTGATGAAGAGATTCAACTGCACGGGGCAGTCTTCAAATACCAGGCCGGATGCCCGGACACCGACACTCCGGATTGGCCGGTTCCACCGGTAATTCTCCCGGAAGAGCTGCATGGCTGCCGCTGCGATCTCATTTGTGATGTCCGTCGGCATCACCAGTTTCTTCTGGCGGGTAAAATGATACAGCTCGTTATCCCGGACGGAAATCTCCACCGTCGTACCTTTGAAATGATTCTCCCGAAGTCTTGCCGAAACGCTTTCAGCCAAGAGAAAAATGATGATCTGCACGTCCGTATCATCGACCAGGTCACGGAGCGTTGTCGTGCTGTTGCCAATACTCTTGATCGGTGCCGATGTATTTTCTATGCTCACCGGCGTACGGTCCTCGCCGTTCGCAAATGCGCTGAGGATGTATCCCATCTTCCCTAGGCGGCTGTGAAGATATTCCGGCCCGGCCTGTGCCAGCTGACCGATGGTGTGGATCCCATGGGAATCCAGCTTCTTTCTGGTAGCCGGTCCGACATAGAGCAGGTCACCGGTCGGCTTCGTCCAGACAATCTGTTTATAATTGTCCGGCGTGATCTCAGTGATGGCGTCCGGCTTTTTATAGTCACTCCCGAACTTTGCGAAAATCTTGTTCCAGGAGATGCCGATGCTCACCGTGATGCCCAGCTCCGATTTAATTCGTTTGCTGATCTCCTCCGCGATCTTCCGTCCATCCCCTTTCAGGGACGTACTGGCGGTGACGTCCATCCACACCTCATCGATCCCGAAAGGCTCCTGGAAATCTGTATAATCCCCATAAATCTCATGCGCCAATCGGGAGAACCGCAGGTACCGGTCCATATGCGGCGGAATAAAGATAATATCCGGACAGACCTGCCTGGCCTGCCACAGCGCCATGCCTGTCTTCACTCCCGCTTTCTTTGCCATCTGGTCTTTGGCAAGGACGATCCCGTGCCTTGCCTCCGGATCGCCGCCCACCGCCAGCGGCTTCCCGGCAAGCTCCGGATGATAGAGATGTTCAATACTGGCATAGC
>JAJBVI010000185.1 GCA_020859905.1 Lachnospiraceae bacterium
GCCAATATCAGCGGCAGCGGCTGGCAGGTGGCGCAGTCCCTGTTTGCCATCGGAACAGGGGGCTGGTTCGGACTCGGACTCTACCAGGGCCTGCCGGAGAAAATCCCGGTCGGCAGCTCGGATTTTGTGTTCGCCGCCATTGTGGAAGAGATGGGCGGTGTATTCGGGATCTGCATCATACTGGTATGCTTAAGCTGTTTTCTGATGTTCTTAAATATTGCCATGCAGATTTACGACCCGTTTTACCGCCTGATCGCGCTTGGACTCGGGAGCGTGTACGGGATTCAGGTCTTTTTAAATATCGGAGGTGTGATCAAGTGCATTCCGTCTACGGGACTTACCCTGCCGCTGGTCAGCTACGGAGGAAGTTCCATTCTATGTACCATTTTAATGTTTGCTATTATCCAGGGGCTGTATATTTTCAGACAGGATGAAGGAGAGTCAGATGAACAAAACCGGATTGGGCAGAAAAAAAAGAGGAGAACAGGAGAGCAGATGGACGGCAGACGGGATCAATATCATAGATCTGGACAGTCAGCCGGACAAAAGGACGTCGGCGGATCATCAGGGAAGAAGAAAAGCGGCAGTGACCGGTCAGCCGGACGAAACGGTTCGGGATACGGCCGGGATGAGGAGATTGAGGAAATCTGGTAGAAACCGCGAATTTCTGGTCATCACATACGTTTTTGTCGGATTGTTCTGCCTGCTGGCCGCATACTTTGCTTGGTTTCAGGTTTTTAAGAGCGAGAGTACGATCAACAGCTCCTATAATTCCCGGATGGATCTCTATGCGGAGCGCGTGATCCGGGGCGACATCCTGTCGAGTGACGGCCAGGTGCTCGCAACCACGAACGTCTCCGGGGACGGGACGGAGACGAGATATTATCCTTACGGACGCATGTTTGCGCATTCCGTCGGATATTTTAATAACGGAAAGTCCGGCATCGAATCCTCCTGTAATTTCAATCTGCTGCGCTCCCATGCGTTTTTCATCAAACAGATCATCAATGACCTGAAGGATGAGAAGAGTATGGGCGACAGTGTGGTGACCACACTGGATTATGATGTGCAGGCGGCGGCTTACAATGCGCTGGGCAGCAATGACGGCGCGGTGGTCGTCCTGGAGGCATCCACGGGAAAAGTGCTGGCCATGGTTTCCAAACCGGATTTCGACCCGAATACGCTGGCGGATAACTGGGATTCCATCGTCAGCGACGAATCAAGCTCCGTGCTCTTAAACCGCGCTACATCCGGTTCCTACCCGCCGGGTTCCGTGTTTAAGATATTTACGACTCTGGAATATATTCACGAGAATTCAGATTACAGCGCCTATTCCTTCGACTGTACGGGATCCATATCCGTGGACGGAGAGGAAATTCACTGTTATCACAACAGTGTTCACGGGACGCAGGATCTGATCACATCATTTGCGAACTCGTGCAACACTTCCTATGCCTCGATCGGCCTGACTCTGGACATTGATCAGTTTTCGTCGCTGCTGGAGGATATGCTGTTTAATACCGCTTTGCCGGGCTCGCTGTCCGGGACGCAGAGCAGCTTTTCCCTGATGTCGGACGCAGGCACGGGGAAGATTATGCAGACCGCCATCGGGCAGGGCGACACAACCGTGACTCCGCTCCACATGGCGATGATCGCTGCAGCGGTTAATCAGAACGGCGTGGCCTATACGCCGTATCTGATGGATCACACGGAAAATGAAAACGGCGTGACTATAAAGCAATACCGCGCTTCGGAATACGGCTCCGTGATGACGGAATCAGATGCCGCGATTCTGCAGGAATATATGTCGGCTGTGGTTCAGTACGGTACGGCATCTGCCCTGAGCGGACAGAGTTATTCCGCGGCCGGAAAGACCGGCTCGGCGGAATATGACAGCGAGGGAAACAGCCACGGATGGTTTGTCGGATACGCTTCCAAAGACGGTTATGCCGACATTGCCGTCGCGGTGATCGCAGAGGACGGCGGGAGCGGCAGCCAGTCGGCGGTTCCGGTGGCAAAAGCGGTTTTTGATACATACTTTAATAAATAAGAAGTTCTTCTTTTCCCTTGCATGTTTTCGGCAAAAAGCGTATACTGAATATAGTTTTTTCAGGCAGCGGACAGGCAGCTGCCTGTTTGGCCACATCAGGGAGGGGATGCAATGATTGAGGCAACCAGCTGTGGTGGTGTGGTTATATTCCGTGGAAAGATTTTGCTGTTATATAAGAATTATCGTAACAAGTACGAAGGATGGGTTCTCCCGAAGGGAACGGTGGAACCCGGCGAGGGGTATAAGGATACTGCTGCACGAGAAGTAAAGGAGGAGACGGGCGTCACGGCCGCGATCATACGCTATGTCGGGAATACCGGCTATTCGTTTACGATACAGGATGATACGGTGAACAAGCAGGTGCACTGGTACCTGATGATGGCGAACAGCTATTACAGTAAGCCGCAGAGGGAGGAGTATTTCCTCGATTCCGGATATTATAAATACCATGAGGCCTGGCATCTGCTGAGGTTTGCGAACGAGAAACAGATTCTGGAAAAGGCCTACGACACTTACCTGGATCTGAAACGGAACAACCTCTGGGGAAGCCGAAGATATTTTTCGTGACCCTGTATATATAATGA
>JAJBVI010000215.1 GCA_020859905.1 Lachnospiraceae bacterium
GTCATCATGCGATCCTGGAATACCATCGACACCAGATTACCCCGGATCTCACGCATGTGTTTTTCGCGATAATCCGTGATATCCGTTCCGCACAGCGTGTCGCGCCCGGACTTGATGCGCGCTTCAGGCGGCAAAAGTTTCATGACGCTCTCGCACATCACAGTCTTTCCGCAGCCGGAGTCCCCGACAATGCAGAGAATCTCCCCCTCCTTTACGGAGAAGTCGATCCCCCGCACTGCCTGAACCTCACCTTTTGGCGTGTAGAAACTCACCGCATAATTTTCCAGATTCAAGATCGGTTCGCTCATTTTTGTCTGCTCTTTCGTCTATCTGCTGAGTGTCCACTCCTCAATGTTCCACATGACGCCGACCGCATGATGCCCCAGAACCCTGGTCGTATCCAGTCCCTCGAGGCCGGAAACACCTACATAATTGCCGCCCAGATACGCCACCAGCAGGATACCGGGCGCTTCCGCATAGACCTCTTCAAACTCGCCGTAGATTTCCTTTCGGGTTTCCACATCTTCGGTATGACGGCCTTCCTCCAGAAGCGCGTCCACCTCCGCGTTGGAATAGTGCATATTATTATCGCTCGCTCCGGTGACAAACTGCGTATAGATCATGTCTGGGTCGAACTGCGTAGCATATCCGGCCAGGAATCCGTCGTATCCTGCTGTCCAGTCAAATGCCGTGACCAGCACCACTTCCATCTCCACGCCTGCCTGAAGAAGCATACTCGACATCAGATTTGCGATATCCACACGCTCCTCCTCATAGTCGCGGGTCTGAATCGTGAAATGGAACCTCTGTCCGTTTCTCTCATAGATGCCGTCAGAACCTTTGGCCCAGCCGAGCGCCTCCATCTCCTCATCGAATTTCTCCAGATCGTAGGAATAAATATCCGCGTCGGAGTTCGTCCCCAGAGGATTGAGCTGAATCGGGCTGTACGCCACACATCCCTGCCCGTTCAGAACACTGTCCACAATCGCCTGCTTGTCCAGCGCATAGTTCAGGACGCCGATAGAATCCGCGTTATCCTGCCAGAAATCGGACGACATATCCATGGACGCGCCGCGGTAATCGGCCGTCGTAAAGACCCAGCTGTTATAGTTCTCATCATCCGCGAACTGGGCAGCATAGTTGGCATTCAGCCATGCCAGATCCGCCTCTCCGGAACGGATCATCGTTGCCTTGGTCGTCTCGTCGCCCACCGTCTTATAAATAACACGCTCGATATTCGGGACTTTATCATAATAGTCCTCGTTGCGCTCCAGTGTGATCATGCCTCCCGCGGTATCCCACTCGACCAGCTTATACCTTCCGGTGCCGACCGGGGACTGGTTAAAGGACGTCGTGTTGATATCCTCGCCCTCCAGCAGGTGCTGCGGAAGAATACCCACAGTAAAATAGTCAAGAATTGCGGCGTTATAGCTGTTAAGCGTAATGGAAACCGTATAAGCGTCCACCGCTACAACGTCCGTGATATCCTCATAATTGCTTGTAATACTGGAGGACAGCGTCTCATCTTCGGTCAACTCCTTGTAGGTGAAGACCACGTCCTCCGCGTCAAAAGCTTCTCCGTCATGCCAGGTCACATCCTGACGCAGCGTAAACACATAGGTAAACGTATCCGCATCATACTCATAGCTCTCCGCAAGATCTTCAATCGGCTGTCCGTTGGCGTCGTATTTCATAAGACCGGAGAAAATGATGTCCGTCAGCTCTCCATGGCTTTCAAGGACCGGATTGATCGTGCTGACCCCCTCGCCCGCATACACAAGCGTATTGCTCAGGTCGGAGTCGGACGCGGTGTCCGATGTACTGTCCGACGCAGTATCCGTTTCCGCGCCTGTATCGGATTCCGTTCCGGACGTAGCAGTGATTTCGCTCTGTGCGCCGCAGGCTGCCAACCCCAGGCAGAGGCTTAAAATAAGTAACAGGGAACACATCTTTCTCATAATCTTTCTCCTTCTTTTTTGTTTTATGTAAATTTAAATCTACAGCTTACTTGGCATCCGGTTGGCTTCTTCCCGGAAAAACGCTCCCACGTTGGTGATGCACATGAGGAGCACCAGCAAAAAGGCTCCAGGAAAAATGATGACCCACCAGGTGTTCATGATGAGCGCCTTGTTGGCAAGGGACAGCATGCTTCCCAGCGATATGACGGTCGTCGGAAGGCCAAGCCCCAGAAAGCTCATGGTGGATTCCATTGTGATACAGCTGCTGATCGAGGAAACGATCACAAACATGACCGATGAAATAAAATTGGGGACAAGATGCCGCAGCATTACATAAATAAATTTTCCGCCGCAGCATCTGGCATACAGCACGTAATCGCTGTTCCGGATCTGCCGCACCTCGCTGCGGACGATACGCGCCAGCCCGAACCATCCCGTGACTCCAATGACCAGCGCGATAGACACGACGCTGTTCGTGTCAAACAATGCGGACAGGATCAGCACAAACAGAAGGGTGGGAATGCTCCCGCACAATTCCGTGAAACGCATCATCAGCGAATCCATACGCTCGCCGACTGTCCCGCTGATACACCCATATACAGTCCCGATCACGGCAATAACCGCCGCTCCGATCAGACCCACCGCCAGAGCCGTCCTGCATCCATACC
>JAJBVI010000178.1:0-5783 GCA_020859905.1 Lachnospiraceae bacterium
GTCGAGCAGGCAGGACTCCGGGTGCGGGCGGCCACCGTGGGAGGCGGAGGCGGTGCATCCGGCAGCAGTGACCCTGTGCTCCTGACACTGACGGAGGATCTGAACCTGTTTATGGTCGGTATGTTTACTGTAATTTGCCTGGCCGCGGGGTGCGTGCTTATGTTATTGAAATACAGAAAAGAGATTTAAGGAGAGTAAGTGATGGATACAACTGTTTTTTCGACCGCGCTTCGCAATGTCGCCGGCGCACTGGAGACACCGGTCATTGTCATACTGCTGATTCTGATCGCGGCTACCCTGGTTCTTCTGGGAAGCCTGGCTGCGGAGTTTTTCACGGAGCGCCGGCGCCTGAAAGTCCGGCTTCCGCTACTTGTGGATCAGCTCCGCAGCACGACAAATATTGCGGGAACGGTAAATGAGAGCGGACTGCTGAAGCGCCAGAAAAAGGCGCTGACAGAGGTGACGCTTCACCCGGAGCTGACAGACGTCATGCGCGAGGCGCTGGCGCTGCGGCTTCTGGAGGAGGAAAAAAGCCGGTTTGACAATATTGTAAAGCTCTCCGAAATTATCGCGCGGCTGGGTCCGATGCTGGGACTGCTTGGAACGCTGATTCCGCTGGGTCCGGGCATAGTCGCGCTCGGACAGGGAGATACATACACCCTGTCAACGTCCCTGCTGACCGCGTTTGACACGACCGTCGCAGGTCTTGTGTGCGCGGCGGTGGCGACCATGATCTCCACCATACGGAAAGCATGGTACAACAATTACATGTCGATCCTCGAATCTCTGATGGAATGCGTGCTGGAGGTGATGAAGAACGATGCTTAGGGACAGACGGAGACTGCGGGCTGACGCGGAGCCGGAGGTGAACCCCATGGAGGGCGTGGGTAACCTCGCGGACGTGATGCTTGTGCTCGCGGTCGGGATTATGATTGCCCTTGTGGCGGCGTGGAATGTAGACCTCTACGCGACAACTCCGACATCGTCGACGAGTTCGAGTTCGGAGGAAAAGGTGGAGCTGGAGGAGGATTACGATACGCTGGAGAGAACCGACGAGGAGATTGAGGAGAGCGAGGATCTGGAGGACTACGGTCTGACGGAATACGGCATGCTCTATCAGGATGAGGACGGCAACCTCTGGATTGTCGGAGAGTAGCAGATGATGGAAATAAAAGCGAAAAAAGATTTGTTCAGATGCAAACGCCTGCTGATCGTCGTTTTTCTGTGCATGGTCCTGTTAAGTATGGGCGGATGCAAGGCGGACATCTCAGGCTACGCGGATCAGGAAATAAAGATTTCCGGTCTGACGGAAGAAGATTTCATTATCACCGTAGGAGAGCTTGCGGATATGGATTGCGAGAGCGCTACGGCCGTTGGTACTACGCAGAAGGCAGGCACGGTGAAGGCCTACGGCCCTACGCTGGAGACCCTTGCGGAGACCTACGGACGGAGCCTGGATGAGTTTCGATCCGTAAAATTCTGCGCCGCAGATGATTACGACGTGACCCTGGCCGCCCTGACCTGGGATTCATATGACGTGATTCTGTCTGTCGCCAACGGTTCCGAGCCGCTTGACGAATACCAGCAGCCCATCCGCCTGGTTATACCGGGGGCTGATTCCGGGAAATGGGTGCGCATGGTAGAGGAGATTGAGTTTACGGAGTATGAGTAGGCTCTCGGTGTGCCGCCTCAATCACACTCAGTATGGGGGGTAATGTTTATATACAGAGCCGGATGCTCCCGATGCCGGGAGCGGAGGATCAGCTGCGGTAACTTTAAGAATGAAACTCAGTAAACGGAACTGACTGCTTTGCAGTCATTTCCATCAATGAAAAGGAGGAGCAAAGATTGAATAAACGAATCAGACATTTTGCAGCACTGCTTGCGGCGTTTGTCATGGCTTTCGGTCTGGCTGCTTCAACCGGTCTGACAGGGGATGTGGCCGTTGCCGCAAATTATACCGAGATATACGATGATATCACCATTGAATCGGGCGGGCTTTACAGTATCCCAGATGGAGTATCGGATATTACCATTACCATCAACACGATGGAGGAAGTAACGATAGCCGGCGCCGGTATCGATATTGATGAAGACGGTCAGATCACCAGCGAAGCAAATGACAATGTTGTCATCGACGCATCAAACGAGGACTATGGCGGCGTCAATCTGACGTTGGAGAACCTGTATCTGAGCAACACTTCCAGCGCGAATCTGATTGATTTTACCGGAGACGGCAATGTCCTGACAATCAGCGGCATCTGTGTGCTGGATCACGTTTTGGGAGGAGGCGGAACCTACGCGGAACTCCATGTGGATACAGATACGGAGCTGACCATAGACGGTGACGGCATCTTATATATGTATAAGGATACCGGAGGCGCCGGGATCGGCGGCGACAGAGGCGAAATGAACGGGGACATCACGTTTGCCATGGAAGATGGGTATGGATGCGGACAGGCCTTTATCAAGGGAACGCGCCAGGGAGCCGTGATCGGCGCGGGCGCGAGCGCTTCAAGCTCTACCGACGCGCCGGGGGAAGTCATTTTTGAGAGCGGCACTTATAATCTGATCGGCGTAGCCCGGGGAGCAGTGATCGGAGGTTCTGGCGGCAGCGAGGCAGGAAGCTCCGGGACGACTGTCCGTATCAATGGCGGACTGATCAACATTAACACGGATTACAGCGGCGCTTCTGTCGGCGGCGGCTATGATAGCGGAAACGATGCGTCTGGCGGTACCATGTATGTGACCGGCGGGTCCCTGAGGGTATATATCGACTCGAACGCGGCAAATAACGCGACGACCGGCTGGCAGGGAAAGGTTTTTGAGGAGGGCGTCAATGACGCGTCCATCACGGCGCAGCGCCTGAACGAGGATGGAGAAGAGGTACACTGGCTCTGGCTTGACACCAGCCTGCTTTCCAGCTTCGGCTCTGATGAGCCGGAAACATATACCGTAAACGTCGACGGGGAATTGTTCTATCAGGGTTGGATCTATGAGTATTATTTTGTCCAGGAGGCTCTGGATAAGTCCGAACAGTATACGATCACATCCACCCCGTCCAACTGGGTCACTATGAGTGATGATAACCAGGATGACAACCTCTATCTCTGGGTGACCACGGGTATGGGTACGGACGAGGACGGCGAGCGGATGGGAACAGAAGCGACTCATGCGGTTGAACTGAACGGGTATACGTTTAATTTTGCCTGGGATGATTCCGAGTACGCTTTTGAACGCACCACCTATATTGTGACAAACAGCCTGACGAACCTGACCACCAGCAACGATGCCGTTACAGCAGAGCAGGGAACTGCGTATACTGCGACACTCACGCCGTCGGAGGGTTTCACACTTCCGGATTCCATTTCTGTTGTAGTCACGGATACGCTTGACAATGAGGTCGATGCGCTCGACACAGAGAGCTACACGTATGATTCCCTGACCGGCGAGATTATCATACCGGCGGAGAGCGTGACGGGAGATATCGAGATTACGGCGGTCGGAGTTGAGGAGACCGAAGGACCTGTGATCATAACCCAGCCGCAGGACTATAGCGGAGTCATAGGGGACACGGCGGTGTTTACAGTGGAAGCGGCCGGCAGCGGCCTTACCTACCAGTGGCAGTACCTGAGCCCGGGCGCTAATACATGGAAGGATTCCAGCGGAGCCACGACAACGTTACGATCCGTTGAAATCACTGCAGCGCGCGACGGTCAGCAGTACCGATGTGTGGTGACGGACGAAAACGGGAACAGCGTGACCAGCGACACCGCGACGCTGATTGTATTGAATGTCTATGACGTAGATACCACCGGACTTACGAACATCAGCCTGAGCGAAGACAGCGCGGCGACGGCGGTAGAAGCAGAGGAATACAGTGCGACACTGGTTGCTGACGATGGATATACGCTTCCCGATACGGTCACGGTGACCGTGGGCGGAACAGAGCTTACGGCGGACGAGGATTACAGCTATGACGCTGAGAGCGGATTATTGACGATCAGCGCTGATGCTGTGACCGGCACGATCGCGATCACCGCGGCGGGAGTCGAGGAACTTGCGATCATCACCCAGCCCGCGGACTATACCGGAACTGTCGGGGACACGGCGGTGTTTGAGGTGGAAGCAACCGGCAGCGGCCTGACTTACCAGTGGCAGTACTCAAGCAACGGCGGTACAAACTGGCATGATTCCGGCATGACCGGAGCTGATACGGCGGCAGTTTCCGTACCCGTCACCAGTGCGAGAGACGGGCAGCAGTACCGCTGCGTCGTGACGGACGGGAACGGGGACAGCGTGACCAGCGACGCTGCAACACTGTCGCTGCCCGCTGACGCATTCAGCATTACGATGCAGCCGGAGGACTATATGGGGCTGGCCGGGAGTAATGCTTCCTTTACCGTGGAAGCGGACGGGACAGACCTGAGCTATCAGTGGCAGTACTCGAGCAACGGCGGAATGACGTGGCATGATTCCGGCATGACCGGAGCCGATACGGCGATGCTTTCCGTGACATTGACTGAATCGCGCGACGGGCAGCAGTACCGCTGCGTGGTGACAGACGGCGAAGGCAGCAGCGTGACCAGCGATGCCGCGACCCTGAGCCTGTCGTCCGCGGCCAGCATCGTGATCACGTCGCAGCCGTCCGACTATATGGGAGCGGCGGGCGATACGGCGATGTTCACCGTGGAAGCGACTGGCAACGGTCTGACCTACCAGTGGCAGTACTCGAGCAATGGCGGTACGACGTGGCATGATTCCGGCATGGACGGAGCTGACACAGCGACAGTCTCCGTACCAATCACCAGTGTGCGCGACGGTCAGCAGTACCACTGCGTGATCATGGACGAAGAGGGAGGCGTGGTTGCGAGCGATGCGGCTGCGCTGACTGCGGAATAACGAAATAATAATGATCCTGAGACTAAGCTGCGCGTACAGCGGAGTTCCGGTATGGCGAAATTAAGTTCCGGACAGTCTGGCGCAGGTCAGGCTGCCGACGCTTTCGTCTTCGCGGCACCGGCCCGCCGCCCTGCGGGGATGTCTTATCATCTCTGCCGGGCGGCATGAAAGGAAAATATAATGAATAAGAAAATGAGAAAAAAGACACTGGCGGGTTTTATGACGGCCGCCATGGTTTTCAGCATGTTTACGATACCGGTTCTTGCTGAGGAAGAGGAGAGCGGCGCTTATATAAGTCTCGTTTCGACGGCTGACAGTACAGAGGCGGCGTCCGGCGATACGTTCACCGTGACGGTCACTCTCGAGGAGAATACGGGTTTTGTCGCGTTCCTTGCAGCGCTGGATTATGACAGCGATCTGCTGACGCTGACCGGTTTTTCTTATGCGGATACGTTCAGCGGGTGGGCTGCGACGGCGGACGAGATGCTGGCCGGCGCGAAAATGGCGTGGTCTACATCCGACAGCGACACTACGTTGACCGGAGAGCTTGCGACGATGACGTTTACCGTAAACGACGGAGTGTACAATGAGACAGCCGAAGTCGGGCTGGATATGAGCGACAGCTATTCCTGTTTTGATAATGATTTTACGGAGCTTGAAATCCGACAGACAAAAGCGGAGATTTCCATTGTCTGCAGCCATGAGTGGGACGATGGCGTAGTGACGAAAGAGGCGACGGATACGGAGGCGGGTGAGATGACATATACCTGCCAGGTATGCGGTGAGACTTATACAAAAGAGATAGAGCCGACGGGCGAAACCGGCCAGGAGCTTCAGATCACATCCCAGCCGTCCGACTATACGGGTGAAGTGGGCGATAC
>JAJBVI010000178.1:5883-12307 GCA_020859905.1 Lachnospiraceae bacterium
CCGACTATACGGGTGAAGTGGGCGATACAGCGACATTTACCGTGGAAGCGGAGGGAGACGACCTAAGCTACCAGTGGCAGTACAGCAGCAACGGCGGTACGACGTGGCTTAATTCCGGACAGACCGGGGCTGCGACGGCGACGATCTCTGTGCAGGTGAAAGAATCGCGGGACGGCCAGCAGTATCGGTGCGTGGTGACAGACGGCAGCGGCAACACGGTGACCAGCGACGCCGCGACACTGAACGTACAATAAATCCGGAAAGAACAGGCTTATTGCAATTTGTCTGCGGTTGGTTTATCAAAACGGGAAGCGCACGGGGAAGATGGAACAGAAGTCTATAAAAGATTTGAAGGACACCGGGATAAGCAGGGGGAAACCACGGCGGATGCTGTGGCTCCTGCTTGTTCTCCTGTTTATTGTATTTATAATATCGTTTACACTGGGGCGGTATGCGTTTGTCCCTCCGGCGCAGGTGGTGAAAATTCTGATCAATGCGGTGCTGCCGGATAGCATGCCTCATTTTGAGGAGACCTGGGACGCGGTGGTGAACCGGATGGTGGTGAATAACCGGCTGCCCAGGATCGTGGTTGCCTGCCTGGTCGGGTGCTGCCTGTCTGCGGCGGGCGGTTCCTATCAGGGCGTATTTCAGAATCCCATGGCTGCGCCCGATATACTGGGCGCTTCCACGGGAGCAGCCTTCGGCGCCGCGCTGGCAATCCTGCTGGGGGGATCGACCTGGAGGATCACGCTTTCGGCTTTTGCTTTCAGCCTGTTGACGGTGGGCATCGTTTTTCTGATTGCCCAGAAAGCGCCGGGTCAGAAGGTGGTGAATCTGATACTGGCGGGCATCATGCTCTCATCCCTGTTTTCCGCGGGAACTTCCTATATCAAACTGGTGGCGGATCCGACGGATCAGCTGCCGGCGATCGAGTATTGGATGATGGGAAGCCTGAACGGAATGCGGCTGCGGGACGTCACGTTTGTTCTGCCGTTTGTTCTGCTCGGCTGCATCCCGCTGCTGATGATCCGGTGGAGAATCAATTTGCTGACGCTCGGGGATGAGGAGGCACAGACCCTCGGCATCCACACGAGCCGCCTGCGTATGATCATCATTCTATGCGCTACGCTGATCACGGCGGCAAGCGTTTCGGTATCCGGCATGATCGGCTGGGTGGGTCTGGTGATTCCCCATCTGTGCAGGAAACTGGCGGGAAGCGATTACCGCTATCTGATGCCTGCCTCCATGATCGCCGGGGCGGCATTTCTTCTGGTCGTGGATGATGTGTCGCGGAATCTTCTGGAAGCGGAAATCCCGATCGGGATTCTCACGGCATTCGTCGGCGCACCGTTTTTTGTATATCTTATCCTTCGGCGGGATAAGACATTGTGAGAAACGACTTGACATTGTTTTCTCTTATATGACAGGGCGCGTAAGGAAATGGAGATTGGAAGGCAGGAAGCGTATGAGCTTACAGGCAGAAAGGCTTACATTTTCATATGGGAATCACCGGGTTTTGTCCGATGTGAGTTTTTGCGTGGAGGACGGGCAGCTGGCAGTGCTGCTGGGTCCGAACGGTGTGGGCAAGACGACGCTGTTTCGCTGCATTCTGCGCCTGAATACCGGCTATGAAGGGATTATTCTGGCGGACGGGCAGGATGTGAAGGCTCTCTCTCCGAAGGAGTCGGCGAGCCGTATTGCCTATATTCCGCAGAATCACGGCCAGGCGTTTTCTTATTCCGTGATGGACATGGTGCTCATGGGGACCAATCACAGCGTGTCTGTTTTTTCTTCTCCGGGGAGAAAAGAATACGCAGCCGCAGAGGCAGCTCTTGAGCAGGTGGGTATCCGGGCGTTTGCCAGTCATGATTTCTCGAAGCTGTCCGGCGGAGAACAGCAGATGGTGCTGATCGCCCGCGCGTTAGCGCAGGGTTCGCGGAATCTGCTGATGGATGAGCCGACAGCCAATCTGGATTACGGCAATGCCTCTCTGGTCATGAACCGTGCGCGCGCATTGGCGGATGAAGGCTATGCCGTGCTTCTGTGCACACATAATCCGCAGCATGCCTTAAGCTACGCGGATCGGACGCTGGCGCTGCTGGGCGGCAGGGTGGCGGCGTGGGGACCTCCCGCTGAGATTATGGATCCGGAACTGGTCCGCCGGCTGTACGGCACGGATGTTCGGTTTCTGGATACAGAGGATGGTCCCGTGATTTCGCCGGTGGTGGCGAAGAAAAAACG
Source organism: Lachnospiraceae bacterium (assembly GCA_020859905.1). Taxonomy (GTDB): domain Bacteria; phylum Bacillota; class Clostridia; order Lachnospirales; family Lachnospiraceae; genus Eubacterium_I. Next base: position 8,125 of record JAJBVI010000178.1, read on the forward strand.
TAAAGGGGAGTGAATCATGTTTACATGGAGTGATGAAAGTATCAGATGGTATCAGAACGCGTCGGAGTGGACAGGGTATCACGCCCTGCTGGCAAGGGAAGTGTCCGAATTCCTGGAACCCGGTTTTACAGTCTGTGACGTGGGCTGCGGCCCCGGCTGCCTGGCAGTGGAACTCGCCGCTTCGGTACACCGGGTTGCGGCAGTCGATGTGGATGAGAGAGTGCTGCGCTGTATTCGTCAAAAGACAGCCGAGCGAAAGATTGGGAATGTGGAAACAGTTCTGTGCGATTATGAGAAACTGCCGCCCAACTGCTGTGATGTGGCAGTGGCCTGTTCCTTTGGCGTTATGGAGAAAAACGCCCTGTCATTCATGAGACTTGCGCGAAAGCGATTGATTGTCATAAAGAGGAAGGATCCTGTGACGGAAGACGACCTGACACCGGACTTCTTTAACTGTAAATATAAGAGATACGATGATGAAGAATTTCTGGATTCCTATCAGATATCCTATCGGCTTTACACGTTTGACGGCGATTTCGGACAGCCGCTGCATGACAGGGAAGAGGCGCTTCGTTTCCTGGAGCATTACGGTCCTGACGGAGAAGAATTGCCTGAAAAGCCTGAAAAGTTCCTGAAAGACTATGAAATCTCAGAACCCGGATGTGAATATAAGTATTACATTCCTAATAAAAAAGAGGTACATATGCTGGTGATTGAGAAGGCGGATCTGATGGAACTGAAAGCATGTCTGAGCGCAAGATACCACCGCTGACCTTTACAGTGAACGGCAAAAATAATTTGTCTTTCACGATAAATGACGCACACGGACTCATGAGGAATGGCTGCTCTCCCAGCCTTGCGTCTGGCGCAAGGGAAACGGATTAAGGTTGTTTCCTGCAATTTAATGGCGCACTGACTCAGCAGCAGATGTCCGTTTTCAGAGAAATACCGGGGGATGAGGACATGTATGAAAGAGACGTGCATAAATGGTGCAAACACTGGGATTTCATCTTGATCGATATTCTATGTATGGAACTGGCGCTTTGTCTGGCCGCCGCTATCCGGAACGTTTCTTTTTTGGGAAGTCAGTTGTATCGGCACATTGCGATTATTCTGGTTTTACTGAATATCTTTGTCGTATTTTTTGCTGAAAATTATAAAGGGATATTAAAACGCGGTTATCTCGTAGAGGCAAGACGATGCCTGAGCCACGTGCTGTACATCGTCTTTGCACTGCTTGTCTACCTGTTTCTCATAAACGAGGCCGGGAACTACTCCCGCATCATATACGTGCTGTTCGGTGTGTTCTATTACATGCTGACCTATGCATGCCGCTGCCTGAGGAAGAGACAGCTGCAGGCACAGTGGAAAGCAAACAGGGGCAATCACTCGCTCGTAATCATTGTAAATCGCGATAACGCGGATGAGACCGTCAGAAACATATGTGAGCACAACTACGGAGCATTCGCGATCAACGGGATCGCCATCCTTGACGCAGACTGTGTCGGCCATGAAATCGCGGGCATCCCCATTGTCGCCAGTGACGGAAGTATCCTGAAATACTTAAAGGAAAACTGGGTCGATGAGGTGTTTATCCATGTCTCGGACCGGTTGCCGGACGTGCAGAAACTGCTGGACGGATGCGCACAGATGGGGGTCACGGTTCATCTGAAGCTGCCTGACATTATTCTTCCTGGTATGAACCAGAGGATTGAAAAAATCGGAGATTACACGGTCGTTACGAAATCCGTCCGGATGGTGATGCCAAGGCAGATCGCGTTCAAGCGCGCACTGGACATTGCGGGGAGCCTCGTGGGTCTGGCTGCTACGGGAATCCTGTTTCTGTTTGTTGCGCCGGCTATTTATATCAGATCCCCGGGACCTGTCTTCTTTACACAGACACGGATCGGGCAAAACGGAAAACGATTTAAAATCTATAAATTCCGTTCCATGTACATGGACGCGGAGGAATGCAAGAAAAAAATATCTGACCGCAATCAGGTCGAAGACGGCATGATGTTCAAGATCGACGACGATCCGCGCATCATCCGCGGAGTCGGTCATTTTATCCGGCGGACATCCATCGACGAGATGCCCCAGTTCTGGAATGTCCTGAAGGGGGACATGAGCCTGGTAGGCACCCGTCCGCCGACCGAGGACGAATGGGAAAAATACGAACTGCATCACAGGAAACGCCTGGCGTTCAAACCCGGCATCACCGGTATGTGGCAGATCAGCGGCAGAACTAATATCAGAAATTTTGAAGAAGTTGTTGCGCTGGACACAAAGTATATCTCAGAGTGGTCGCCGGGACTGGATCTCAAGATTCTGTTTAAGACAGTTCAGGTTGTGATAAGACAGGAAGGGGCAGTGTGAGCAGGGCTGCCTATGGTAAAAAGGGAAAGCAGTAATCGTGAATTATAAGGAAGTATTTGAACAATGGAAAACAGATGAATTCTTTGATGCATCAATACACAGAGAATTATCTTTGCTCACAGATGAGAAAGAAATAGAAGACCGGTTTTACAAAGATCTCGCGTTCGGCACAGGCGGTTTACGCGGCATTATGGGTGCGGGAACGAACCGTATGAATAAGTATACGGTAGGTAAAGCAACCACGGGCCTCGGAAATTATCTTCTGGATGTTTATGGTGTAAATACATGTAAAAACCGGGGTGTGGTTATCGGTTATGACACACGGAACAACAGTGGGTATTTCTCAAAAACTGCGGCTGACGTGCTGAGCGGAATGGGGATAAAAGTCTGTCTTCACGCCCGCGCCAGACCGACGCCGCAATTAAGTTTTTCTGTGAAGTTCTGGGGTGCAGTGGCCGGTATCGTTATTACGGCAAGCCACAATCCGAAGGAATACAACGGTTACAAGGTTTATGATGAATCCGGCTGTCAGCTGGTTCCGGGTCAGGCAGAGCGGGTCACCGCTTATGTGGATGCTGTAACAGATTATCATAGTATTAATTTCAATGGAAACGAAGCATTGATCACCGTGGCTGATGTGACAGATCAACTGATTCATGCTGTTTTGAAACAGAGCAGATGTAAGGATAAGGCTGTAAAGGAGAACCTCCATATTATATATACACCTTTGCACGGGACGGGGGCTGTGCCCGTGCAAAAGACACTTCAGACGGATGGGTTCACACGGGTGGACAGTGTGGCAGAACAGGCCGTGCCGGACGGAGATTTTCCAACCGTCACGTCGCCGAATCCGGAGGATCGCCGCGCACTCGAAATGGGAATCGCCCAGGCGGAGAGGACGGATGCGGATATCGTTCTCGGTACCGATCCGGATTGTGACCGAATCGGGGCGGCTGTTAAAACGGATGATGGTTATGAGTGTATCACCGGAAACCAGATGGGTGCTTTACTGATGGATTTTATCCTGAGCAGCACAGACCTGTCGGCAATATATAAACCGGCGGTTGTGAAGACTGTAGTCACATCTGAGCTTGGAGCCGGGATTGCCAAAAAGCATGGTCTGACAGTGTTTTCCACGCTGACCGGATTTAAATTCATCAGGGAGAAGATTACTCAGTTTGAACAGGCGAGACAATCCGGTGATAAGAACCGGGATTATACATTTGTCTTTGGCTATGAGGAATCTTATGGTTATCTTGCCGGTACGCACGCAAGAGATAAGGATGCCATTGTATCCGCTCTGCTCATTTGTGAAATGGCAGCCCTCTGTAAGGCGGCCGGAAAGACGCTTCTCGACCGGATGAACGAAATTTATGCGGAATTCGGTTACTACCGTGACGCGTTAGACAGTTTTATTCTGAAAGGCAGGGATGGTCTTGGACGGATATCGAAAATGATGTCGGCGCTTCGGAATGGGGATGCCCCGTTTGAAGGAACACGGCAGGTCATTGATTACAGTCATCCTGTCAGGGCAGAGAAAGGATTCGGTTATCTGCCGGCATCAGATGTTATGAAATATATCTTAACGGACGGTTCCTGGATTGCTGTAAGACCCTCCGGAACCGAGCCGAAGATAAAGGTCTACTACAGTATCAAAGGGGAAAGCAGGGAGCATGCCGAAGAGCGTCTGGCATCCGTGCGCGATGCGATTCAGATGAGACTGGGTCTGAGATAAAACAGTGATACGATTCAGATGAGACCGGGTCTGAGGTAAAACAGTGATACGATTCAGATGAGACCGGGTCTG
>JAJBVI010000178.1:12407-17548 GCA_020859905.1 Lachnospiraceae bacterium
GATGAGACCGGGTCTGAGGTAAAACAGTGATACGATTCAGATGAGACCGGGTCTGGGGTAAAGCAGGGATACGATTCAGGTGAGACTGTGGATGAGATAAAAAAGAGGATAGAAACATGAATATGATTTTGCTTTCCGGAGGGTCCGGAAAACGTCTGTGGCCGCTTTCGAATGATGTGAGAAGCAAGCAGTTTATCAGGCTGTTTAAGGATGCCGATGGAAATTACGAATCAATGCTTCACAGAGTATATAACCAGATTATGACTGTAAATCCGGACGCAAATGTAACCATCGCCACATCAGCCACTCAGGTTTCAGCCATTCATAATCAGCTGGGAGAAGACGTCTCAATCTGCGTAGAGCCTTGCAGGCGTGATACGTTTCCGGCCATTATGCTTGCGGCTGCCTACCTGCATGACGAGCTGGGAGCCGGCGCGGATGAGGCAGTGACGGTATGTCCCGTAGATCCGTATGTAGACAATGCGTATTATGAGGCTGTGAACAGGCTTGAAGAGCTTGTAAACAGAGGCACCGCAAACCTTACTCTGATGGGCATTGAGCCGACCGTTCCGAGCAAGAAGTATGGATATATCATTCCGGAGAGCAGGGAACCGGTCAGTTCTGTGAAGGAGTTTAAGGAGAAGCCGGACAGGGAGGCCGCAAAGCTTTATATCAGCCGGGGCGCCCTGTGGAATGCGGGCGTATTTTCGTTCAGGCTTGGTTACCTGATGGAAAAGGCGCACAGCATGATTGACTTCACAGATTACCGTGACCTTTATGCCAGGTACGGCACGCTTGAAAAGATCAGCTTTGATTACGCTGTTGTTGAGAAGGAACCGTCCATACAGGTGATGCGCTATGCCGGCGAATGGAAAGACGTCGGCAGCTGGAACATGATGTCGGAGGTTATGGCTGACCGGACGAAAGGAAATGTCACGCTGGACGAAACCTGTGTGAATGTGAATGCCGTGAATGAACTGGACATACCGATCCTTGTGATGGGATGTAAGGATATGGTTGTCGCCGCAAGCACGGACGGTATTCTCGTCGCTGACAAAGAGCGAAGCGGACAGATGAAGCCATATGTGGAAGCGATTCGTACAGATGTACATTTTGCAGAGAAATCCTACGGAACGTACACGGTCATTGACGCGCAGCCGGGTTCTCTGACCATTAAAAATACCATGAAGGCCGGTCACCGGATGAGCTATCATTTCCATGAGTTAAAGGATGAAGTCTGGACGATCGTATCCGGCACGGGTAAAACCATAGTGGACGGAATGGAGCAGACAGTACGCCCCGGCGATGTGGTCACAATCGCGGCCGGCTGCAGACATATGATTATTGCTGAAACAGACCTGAGCCTGATCGAAATACAGATAGGGACGGAACTGTCTCTGAAGGACAAAATCATGTGTGATTTGTGAGTTATATTGCGGTAAAGGAAAGTGTTCATGGAACCGATGCTGCTGAAGCCCGTGGGAAAAGATTATCTGTGGGGCGGGAATCGGCTTAAAACGGAATATTTTAAAGAGATCAGTCTTGAGCCGCTGGCAGAGTCCTGGGAGTGTTCCATACACCCGGACGGGCTGAGTTTCGTGTCAAATGGCGAAAATAAAAACCGTACCCTGGCGAATGTTCTGGAACAGCATCCGGAATATCTGGGCAGCAAGGCGCATGGGGAATTTCCCTTGCTGGTGAAGTTCATTGATGCGAAACTGGATTTGTCCGTGCAGGTGCATCCCGATGATGACTATGCAAGGCTTCATGAAAACCAGAATGGCAAGACGGAGATGTGGTATGTGCTTGACGCCTTACCCGGAGCATCCCTTGTCATTGGGTTTGCGCATGATGTTACCGCGGAAAAGCTGAGCGATTCCATCAGAAAAGGCGACCTGGGCAAGCACCTGCGGAACATACCTGTCCATAAGGGTGATGTGTTCCTGATCCCCGCCGGGCAGGTTCATGCGATTGGCGCGGGAGTGCTTCTGGCTGAAATACAGGAAAGTTCGAATGTGACATATCGTGTTTATGATTATAACCGTCTGGACAGGAACGGGAACAAAAGGGAACTTCATTTTCGCAAGGCGCTGGACGTGATGAATATGCGGGCAAGTCCGCCTGTCAGACAGCCTGCCAGGCTTATCCGGTATTATCCGGGGTGTTCCAGGGAGATCATCTGCAGATGCAGATATTTTGAAACGGAGAGGATTCAGGTAAGCCAGGCATTTTCTTTCTCCGTATATGACACATCCTTCCAGGTGATTCTGTGTACCGATGGAAGCGGAGGTCTGGAATCAGGAGACAGGCATCGCCCTGTCCGGTTTAAAAAAGGAGACTGCGTTTTTCTGCCGGCGGGATTAGGAAGGTGTCATATTGTCGGTACCTTAGAATTATTAAAAATCAGATGCTGAATCAGATTTCGGCTGTACGCATCCATGCCCGGCGGAACCATGCCGGAGCAGTGGCAGCATCGTACTTATATAAATTTAGCGAGGGGACGAATCATATGAACGTCAGTTATTTTGGACTTGGTTATGTTGGCTGTGTCGGCGCGGCATGCTGCGCGAAGCTCGGCCATCATGTAATCGGAAATGATGTGTCAGAAAATAAAGTGAACCTGATTAACCAGGGCCGCCCAACCATCATTGAGGCGGAGGTTGATGAGCTTGTGAGGGAAGCACACGACAGGGGCCTGCTGGAAGGCACCATGGATTACCGCTACGCGGTGCGCCACTCTGAGATTTCATTTATCGTCGTTGGGACGCCCGGCAGTAAAGAAGGCCATCTGAACCTGAATTACATTTACGGCGCAGCCCGGGAGATTGGAGATGCGCTAAAGGACAAGGATTCATTTCATGTGGTGGCAATCCGCAGTACCGTCCTTCCCGGAACGAACAGGAAAGTGGGGGAGATTATTGAGGAAGTATCCGGCAAAAAGAGGAATGTGGATTTTTCGGTTGTCTCAAATCCGGAGTTCCTCCGAGAGGGCACTGCGGTACAGGATTACTTCAATCCGCCGCTTACGCTGATTGGTACGGACTGCGGGAGGGCGGAGGCCATGTTCCGTGAACTGTATAAGGACATTCCGGGTGAGTTCATAGCCACCGATATAGAAGTCGCGGAAATCATGAAGTACGTAAACAATACGTATCATGCCCTTAAGATTGTATTTGGCAACGAGGTTGGCAATATCTGCAAGGAGCTTGGCATTGACAGCCACAAGGTGATGGAGATTTTCTGCAGGGATAAGCAGCTCAATATTTCTCCGTATTACTTCAAGCCCGGCTTCGCCTATGGCGGTTCCTGTCTGCCGAAAGACACCGGGGCGCTGCGGACGCTGGCGCATGACCTGTACGTAGATGTGCCGGTTATCATGGCGATTGAACCAAGCAATGAGAAGCAGAAGAAAAACGCGATCAATATCATCGAGAGCAAGGGCAAGAGAAAAATAGGCATCCTTGGCCTGAGTTTTAAATCCGGCACGGATGACCTGCGCTGCAGCCCGATCGTAGATGTTGCCGAGGCACTTCTGGGTAAGGGCTATGAAATCCACATTTACGATAAGAACGTCCGTGTGTCGCAGCTGACAGGGACAAACGCTGATTTTATCGCGGCCAAGCTCCCACACCTGCACGAGATCATTACGGATGATCTTGACGCGATATGCTCAGAATGTGATGTGCTTGTCGTCACCAATAAAGAGAAAGAATTCGCAGATATTCCCGCGAAATATCCGCATAAGGCCATCGTTGATCTGGTTCGTCAGTTTGATGAGATAGATTATGAGGGCAACTATGAGGGGATCAGCTGGGGGAATATTAACGGCAATCCGGCACAGAATGATGAACTGGTCAGAGATATGGCGAAGACGGAGTTTTGATTGAGACCATGATATATTTCGGAATACCTTTAAGATCAAAAGCGGCGTCAAAAGACTGGAAGAATGTGGAGCGGGTCTTTAACAGAACTTTATATTCTGTATACAGGCAGACAGACCCTGATTTCAGGATAATTGTGGCCTGCCATGATATGCCCATACTGGACCGGGAATACGATGACCGTGTAGAATTTCTGATTTCAGATACCCCTGTGCCCGGAGACCGGAAAGAAATGATGCTTGACAAGGGCTGGAAGGAGTCAATGATAGTAAAACGAATCAGGGAAAAGGGCGGCGGATATACCATGCTTGTGGATTCCGACGACCTGATTTCAAACAGCATTGCTTCATATGTCAAAGAGAATCCTGATGAGAACGGTTTCCTCAGCCCGTATGGATATGCATATAATGACGGCTCTGATTACGTGAAGAAACTGACGGCATTACACAGGATCTGCGGTTCATGCTCGATTGTAAATTATTCTGTGGAAGATCTGCCTGATAACATGCCGGAGAATCTATGGGACGATTCTCCCAAAGATGTCTGGATTATCAGGAAATCACACAGAGTGATTCCTGACTATCTGGAGAAACACGGACGCCGGCTTGTCCGCATGCCGTTTCCGACTACAATATATGTGAGAAATACAGGTGATAATCATTCCATGCAAAACGGAGGAGACTTGAACTGGAAAAGAAAGGTCGAGCTGGCGGTTCGGCCCAGGATAAAAATTTCCGGCGGAATTGCGGACCAGTTTGGGGTTTATTAGAAGCTGTATGAGGAGAATTGGGCAATGGCGGATATACGCTGGCTGATGAGAAGATTAAAAGCAATGAGCATTCCGGAGGTTACATGGCGTCTTTCTCAAAAACAGATACAAAAGAAAGAAGAAAAGCAGTTTCGCACGGCTAAATGTTCCGTAACAGACAGGCTGTTTGACAGAAAGCTGGAGGGATTGGCACCGGATCCGGGTAAAATGCACCTTAACCTTGAAAACAGAGAGTATTCCCTTGCAACCTCGATTCCTCTGCCGGGCGGTTATGACTATGAAAAGTATAAGTATAGCTGGGCTGCGGGGTTTCAGACGGAGAATGAGTGGCCGGAACAGTTTTCCTGGTCGCTTGCATACAGGCAGAGGGACGATACAGGCGACGCCCGCACAAACTGGGAACTTAACAGGCATTTTCAATTTGCGCTGCTTGCAAAGGATTACTATGCGGCGGGCGATCAGAAGTATCTGAATGAACTGCGCTCGCTTTT
>JAJBVI010000057.1 GCA_020859905.1 Lachnospiraceae bacterium
ATATCTTATACTTTGAATGTCAAAAAGTTTTGGCCGATTAAAAATATTTAAGGGAAACAAGGAGAAACATTATGTTTGAAAAACTGAAAGAAATGATTGCTGATCAGCTGAGTATCGATGAGGATGGTATTACTCCGGAGTCCAGATTTAAAGAAGATCTTGACGCGGATTCCCTGGATCTGTTTGAGCTTGTAATGGCGCTTGAGGAAGAGTATGATATCGAGATTCCGACGGATGAGCTGGAGACTCTTACCACAGTCGGATCCATTGTCGACTACTTAAAAGAGCACGGCGTAGAAGAATAAAAGAACTAAGACTGGTGATTAGATGAAGACGAGAATAACAGAACTTTGCGGGATAGAATATCCGATTTTCCAGGGAGGTATGGCATGGGCTGCCGATCATCATCTTGCCGCCGCTGTTTCCAACGCGGGCGGTCTCGGTCTGATCGGAGCGGCCAGCGCCCCGGAGGATGTGATCCGTCAGCAGATCCGCACGGCAAAGGAGATGACAGACAAACCCTTTGGAGTGAATGTCATGCTTATGAGTCCTTATGCGGATGACGTTGCCCGTGTCGTCGTGGAGGAGGGTGTTCCTGTTGTCACGACCGGCGCCGGTAATCCGGGCAAGTACCTGAAAATGTGGCAGGATGCCGGTATTAAGGTCATCCCCGTAGTCGCGAGCGTTGCCCTTGCGCGTATGATGGAAAAAGCCGGTGCGGACGCAGTCATTGCTGAAGGGACGGAGTCGGGCGGTCATATCGGCCAGGCTACTACCATGACGCTTGTGCCGCAGGTTGCGGATGCGGTTGATATTCCGGTGATCGCGGCCGGCGGGATCGGCGACGGCAGAGGCATGGCGGCCGCTTTTATGCTCGGTGCGGAGGCGGTACAGATCGGCACGCGCTTCTGTGTGGCGGATGAGTGCATCACGCATCAGAATTATAAAGACAGGATTCTGCGAGCGAAGGATATTGATTCGGAGGTGACGGGTCTGTCCCACGGACATCCGATCCGCTGCCTTCGCAATAATATGACAAAAGAATACTTAAAATTAGAGAAGTCCGGAGCTCCGTTTGAGGAGATGGAGAAGCTTACGCTCGGCTCTCTGAGGAACGCGGTCATTGATGGAGATGTGAAGGACGGAACCGTGATGGCCGGCCAGATTGCGGGTATGATCAAAAAGCAGCAGCCCTGCCGGGAGATCATAGATGAGATCATGGGTCAGTTCACGGAGCTTTGCCCCGGGGCTGCATGCGAATGAGGACACCGGTTCGTGCAGTCTGAGGGAAGAGGAGATTTTATATGAAGAGGACAGCGTTTATTTTTCCCGGCCAGGGGTCGCAGTACGTCGGCATGGGAAAGGATTTTTACGATAATTTTGCCTGTGCGCGCGAAATGATCGATCTTGCCGAAAAAGTAAGCGGTATGGATATGAAGAATCTTCTTTTCGAAGAAAATGAACAGCTCGATATCACCAGATACACGCAGATAGCAATGCTTGCGGATGAGCTTGCAATCCTGCGTGCTGTGGAGGAAAAGGGATTTCGTTCCTCCGTGAATGCCGGCCTGAGCCTCGGTGAATATGCCGCTCTGGCAGCATCCGGTGTGATGACGGCGGAGGACGCATTCCGCGTGATCGTAAAGCGCGGTGCTTACATGCAGGAGGCTGTTCCCGCCGGCGGCGCCATGACTGCTGTCATGGGCATGGACAATGCCGTGATCGAGAAGATCTGTTCAGAGACAGAGGGCATTGTTTCTGTTGCAAACTACAATTGCCCCGGACAGACGGTGATCACCGGCGAGGAGGGAGCTGTGGCCGCGGCTGCAGCGACTCTGAAGGAGGCGGGTGCGAAGCGCTGCATCCCGCTGAATGTCAGCGGACCGTTCCACTCGGTTATGCTGAAGGACGCGGGCGTAAAGCTGGCGAAAGAACTGGAGAGCGTGGAGATCCACGATATCGCCACGCCTTATATTACCAATGTCACCGCGGATTATGTGACAGATAAAACGCAGGTGAAGGATTTGCTGGAGAGACAGATATCATCGCCTGTGCGCTGGCAGCAGAGTATGGAACGAATGATTGCGGACGGCGTGGAAGTTTTTATTGAAATAGGACCCAAAAAATCCCTGACGGGATTTTTAAAGAAAATAGACAAATCTGTTCCGGTTTATCATGTGGATACGGTCGCTGACCTGGACGCTCTGTGTGAAGCGATCGGAACAGCCGAATGACCAGGAGGAACTATGGGTAATTTATTGGAAAATAAGACAGCTCTGGTGACCGGAGCGAGTACAGGGATCGGAAGACGGATCGCACTGACGCTTGCCGGTGAAGGGGCGTATGTCGTAGTGAATTATATCGGACCCGTTGAGGCTGCGAATGAAGTGGTTGATACGATCACGGCAAACGGCGGCCAGGCGGAAGCATATGAATGCTGGGTGAATGATTTCACGGCTGTCGAGGAAATGATAAAGGCGCTGATCAAAAAGCTCGGCCGCATCGATATCCTGGTAAACAATGCGGGCATCACGAGGGATGATCTCCTGATGAAAATGTCGGAGCAGGCGTTTGATGCCGTGATCGACACTAATTTAAAAGGAAGCTTCAACACCATGCGCCATATCGCGCGTCCCATGTTGAAACAGAAAGGCGGTTCGATCATCAACATTTCATCTGTATCCGGCATCATCGGCAATCCGGGACAGATGAATTACTGTGCATCGAAGGCCGGCGTAATCGGTATGACAAAGTCCATGGCCCGCGAGCTTGCCAGCAGAGGCATCCGCGTGAACGCGGTCGCCCCCGGTTTTATTGATACAGATATGACAAAAAAGATGTCAGATTCCGCAAAAGAGGCGGGTGTTGCGCAGGTGCCGCTCGGCCGGATGGGCAATCCGCAGGATATCGCAAACGCGGTAGCTTTCCTCGCGTCAGACAAGGCATCTTATATCACGGGTCATGTCCTCTGCGTCGACGGCGGAATGGCCATGTGACGAAAAGGTGTTTTCTATGGACGTACAGATGAGGATGCCTGCATCCTCAGATGAACGGACATAAGAAAACCCAAACGACATGAGCAAGGAGTGCGAAGCACGGATTGCGAATGTTGTTGGCGATTGGACTGTGCGAAGCACAGGGCAATCGACCTTTTCGGTGTTTTCTATGGATGGACTGATTTTTTTAAGGAGAGTTTCAGATGAGACGTGTTGTTGTAACGGGCATGGGGGCGATCACTCCCATCGGCTTAACGGTGGACGAATATTGGGACAGCCTGAAGGAAGGAAGGATCGGCTTCGGCGAGATTACCTATTTTGACACTGCGGATTATAAAGTGAAAGTAGCTGCACAGGTAAAGGGCTTTGATCCGTTAAACTATATGGACCGCAAGGCTGCAAAACGCATGGAAGCCTTTGCGCAGTATGCCGTCGCGGCGACACATGAGGCTTTCTGTCAGTCCGGCCTTGACATGGAAAAGGAAGATCCTTACCGGGTAGGCTGTTATGTCGGATCAGGAGTTGGTTCCCTGCAGTCCATTGAGAGAGAATATAAAAAGCTGCTGGATAAGGGCCCTTCGAGAGTGAATCTTCTGCTGGTTCCTCAGATGATCACCAATATGGCGGCCGGGAATATAACGATCCAGTTCGGCATTAAGGGCAAGAGCATCAACATCGCTACGGCCTGCGCGACCGGTACGCACAATATCGGTGAGGCGTTTCATGCCATCCGGCACGGAGATTGCGATGTGATCGTAGCTGGCGGTACAGAGAACGCAATCACACCGATCAGCATTGCCGGGTTTACATCTCTGACTGCTCTGTCAACAGTAAATGATCCGGAACGCTGCTCGCTTCCGTTTGACAAAGACAGAAGCGGATTTGTGATCGGGGACGGATCCGGTATCGTGATTCTGGAGGAGCTGGAGCACGCGAAGGCGCGCGGTGCGAAGATCCTTGCTGAGGTTGTCGGCTATGGAGCGACCAGCGATGCCTATCATATCACATCCCCGTCAGAGGATGGCAAAGGCGCGGAGAATGCGATGCTGTTTGCTCTCAGGGATGCCGGGGCTGCTCCGGAGGAGATTACTTATATCAATGCGCACGGCACAAGTACACATCACAACGATCTGTTTGAGACGCGCGCGATCAAGAGTGCTTTCGGCGACCACGCTTACGATATGAAGATCAACTCTACGAAATCCATGATCGGACATCTGCTCGGCGCGGCCGGTGCCGTGGAGTTTATTGCCTGTGTACTCCAGATGAATCACAGTTATATTCATCAGACGGTTGGCCTTACAGAGCCGGACGAGGAGCTGGATCTGGATTATGTACAGGGACACGGGGTTGAAGCGGAGATAGAATACGCGCTGTCCAATTCCCTGGCGTTCGGCGGACATAACGCAAGCATCCTGATCCGGAAATATCATGAATGATCTTAAGATGTTAAAACGAAATAAGGATACAGCCGGTGCGGATATCCTGATCCGGAAATATCATGTGTGATCTTAACTGTGCAAATCATGGCAGTTACATCTGGTCAACAGATTGGAGTTTGAAATTATGGAAATGAATCAGATTCTGGAATTGATGAAAGTAGTTTCCGAGAATAACCTCGAGTTTACTTATGAGGAGAGCGCCCTGAAATTAACGATCCGCAAGCTGCCGGATAAGAGTACGGAACAGCCGGCTCCCGTCATTGTCAGCAGTGTCGCGCCGCAGGCAGTTCCGGCTGCAGTGCCGACTGTGACGACCGCAGCGCCTGCCGTTCCGACCGCGGCTGTGCAGGAACCGGGGCAATCAGTGTCCGCACAGGAGGATGAGCCGGATGGCCAGATTATAAAGAGTCCTCTGGTGGGTACTTTCTACACTTCCGGCTCCCCGGAGGATGATCCGTTTGTTGAGGTCGGCGATATTGTGAAAAAGGGGCAGGTTCTCGGTATTATAGAGGCGATGAAGCTGATGAATGAGATCGAATCGGACTATGACGGTGTGGTGAAACAGATTCTTGTGAAAAACGGCGATCTGGTCGAGTTTGACGAGCCGTTGTTCGTTATAGAGTGATCCGCAGCCGATATTCACAATAAAGCGGTGTATGAAACCGGCATACAGGTTCATATCACGGATGAACCGAAGACAGGAGGATAGAATGTCATTATTAACAACACAGCAGATTATGGAAATCATACCGCATCGTCAGCCGATGCTTCTGATCGATACTATCGAGGAGCTCGAACCGGGCGTGCGTGCGGTCGGGAAGAAATGTGTTTCCTACAATGAACCCTATTTTGCCGGTCATTTTCCGGGAGAGCCAGTGATGCCCGGCGCTCTCATCGTGGAAGCTCTGGCGCAGGTTGGCGCGGTCGCGGTTCTCTCATGTGATGATTTCAAAGGGAAGACCGCGTATTTCGGAGCGATCAATTCCGCCAAATTCAAAAAGAAAGTGGTTCCCGGCGATGTGCTGGTTCTGGAGACTGAGATGATCAGGCAGAAGGGACCGATCGGCATTGCAAAGGCCAAAGCCGCGGTAGACGGGAAAACAGCTGTTGTCGCGGAGCTTACATTCGCGATCGGATAGAGGTTTTATATGTTTCAGAAAATATTGATCGCAAACAGGGGAGAGATTGCAGTGCGCATTATCCGTGCCTGCAGGGAACTCGGCATCCGCTCTGTTGCTGTCTATTCCACAGCAGATCGGGATGCGCTTCATACGATGCTTGCGGACGAGTCCATCTGTATCGGCAAGGCGGCACCGGCTGACAGCTACCTGAATATGGAGCGCATTTTAAGTGCGGCCATCGCCTCCAAAGCTGACGCAATCCATCCGGGATTCGGATTTCTGTCTGAAAACGCGAAGTTTGCCCAGATGTGCAAGCAATGTAATATCGTGTTTATCGGTCCCAGTGCCGATGTGATATCCAGAATGGGGAACAAGCAGGAGGCACGCAATACCATGATAGCGGCGAAAGTACCGGTTGTGCCGGGTACGCAGGAGCCGGTATATCGTGCGGATTACGGACTGAAGCTGGCACAGGAGATCGGATTTCCTGTGATGATCAAAGCGGCGAGCGGCGGCGGCGGTAAGGGAATGCGTATTTCCGTATCCGCTGCTGATTTTTCGGAAAATTTCGAGATTGCCCAGACGGAATCGGTGAACGGTTTCGGGGACAACACCATGTACATTGAAAAGTATATCGAGAATCCCCGGCATATTGAGTTCCAGATCCTGGCAGATCAGCATGGGCATGTTGTTTCGCTGGGGGAGCGAGACTGTTCCGTTCAGAGACTCCATCAGAAGATGGTCGAGGAATCTCCTTCGCCCGCGCTGGATTCGAAGCTCCGCAGGGAGATGGGAGCGGTTGCTGTGCGCGCCGCGATGGCCGCGAATTACGAGAGCGCCGGAACGGTAGAGTTTTTGCTGGATCAGGATAAAAATTATTACTTCATGGAGATGAACACCCGTATTCAGGTTGAACACGGCGTGACCGAGATGGTTACCGGTCTTGACCTGATCAAGGAGCAGATATTTATCGCGGACGGGCAGAAGCTCCGTTTCAGGCAAAAGGATATCCATATTTCGGGGCACGCGATAGAATGCCGTCTCAATGCGGAGGATCCGCAGCGGAATTTTATGCCCTGCCCGGGGCGCATCGAACTTTTGTATCTGCCCGGGGGCAACGGAGTCCGTGTCGATTCCGCTGTTTTTGCGGGCTATACAGTTCCGCCGAATTACGACTCGATGATTGCGAAGATCATAGTGTTCGGTAAGGATCGGGAGACGGCGCTCAACAAAATGCAGAGTGCCCTCGGCGAGGTAAATGTCGAGGGAATCAAAACAAATCTTGACTATCAGTATGATATTATCACGCATCCGGTTTTCCGTGCCGGAGAAGCGACAACCGGTTTTCTGGAGGAGTATTTCCACGGGAACGGGTCATCTGCCGACAGACTGAATCTTATATAGGTGATTGCTATGTTGACTTTTAAAAAACAGAATTTCGGCATCACTTCCAGAAAAGAACCGGAAATCCCGGAGGGAATGTGGGTGAAATGTGACTCCTGCGGGGAGATGCTGTACCGTGAAGATGTGGTAAAGAATCATCTCGTCTGCTACAAGTGCGGGAAGTATTTCCGGATGACGACGAAGCGGAGACTGCGCCTGGTAACGGATAAACACAGCTTTGAAGAGTGGGATGCCGGACTGGAGGCAAAAGATCCGCTGGAATACCCGGAGTACCCGGAGAAGATCGCAGCGCTGAAGGAAAAGCTGAATATTGATGAGGCTGTTACGACCGGACGCTGCACGATTCACGGAGAAGAGACCGTGATCGCCGTATGCGATGCCAGATTTCTGATGGGCAGTATGGGATATGTTGTGGGTGAAAAGATTACGAGAGCCGTGGAGAAGGCGACGGAGCTTCGGCTCCCGATCATTATCTTCACCTGTTCCGGCGGAGCCAGGATGCAGGAGGGCATGGTTTCCCTGATGCAGATGGCAAAGACATCCGCCGCATTAAAAAAACATTCCGATGCCGGTCTTTTATATATCACGGTTCTGACCGACCCGACGACCGGAGGAGTGACGGCAAGCTTTGCCATGCTGGGTGATATCATACTGGCGGAGCCGGGCGCCCTGGTCGGGTTTGCGGGTCCCCGCGTCATAGAACAGACCATTGGGCAGAAGCTTCCGGAAGGTTTTCAACGGGCGGAGTTTTTGGTTGAACACGGGCTGATTGACGGAATTATTCACCGCGATGATATGAAGGATATGCTCTCGAGACTGCTGCACATGCATCAGATGCCGACGAAAGAGGAAGGGCTGCTCACGAATAAACTGACGATTCCGGAGCAGAGCCGCCTGCATACCGGGCATATGACTGCCTGGGAGCGTGTCCTCACCGCGCGCGCGTCGAACCGGCTTACATCCCTGGATTATATCAATGGCATTTTTTCTTATTTTATAGAGATGCACGGCGACCGTCATGACGCGGACGACGGTTCTACGGTCGGCGGCATTGCATATCTCGACGGTTATCCGGTGACTGTGATCGGACAGCAGAAGGGACACACGACGAAGGAAAATATTGTCCGCAATTTCGGCATGCCGTCCCCGGAAGGATACCGCAAGGCTCTCAGGCTGATGAAACAGGCGGAGAAGTTCAGACGTCCGATCATCAATTTCATTGACACGCCCGGCGCCTATCCGGGACTGGAAGCAGAACAGCATGGACAGGGGGAGGCGATTGCCCGCAATCTCTACGAGATGTCGAATCTTAAGGTTCCCGTTTTGAGTATTGTAATCGGCGAGGGCGGCAGCGGGGGAGCTCTGGCACTGGCAGTGGCAAATGAAGTCTGGATGATGGAGAATGCCACCTACACCATCCTCTCGCCGGAGGGATTTGCCTCCATTCTCTGGAAGGACGGGAAGCGTGCAGATGAGGCGGCCGGGATTATGAAAGTGACCGCCGCGGAGCTGAAGCAGCTCGGCATCATAGAGCAGGTGATCGAGGAACCGATACCGGCCTGTGCCGAAAATTGCCGGGACCTGTGCCGTCTGATGCGGAAGATGATCCGCAAATTTATCTACGAAAATATTGATAAGGATCCTGATGTGCTTGCCGCAGAGCGGTATCAGAGATTCCGGCAGTTCTGATGACAGAGATTCAAAGAGTGAATACGGGCATCGCATACGGCGGTGCCTTTTCATATCGACTTTCATAGATGCTGGCGCACAGCGTCAGCCGATTTGCACGGGAGTACTAAAATGAACGCATCCTATAGACCTGTTTTTCCCGCGGCATGCATCAACGGCTTTATCTTAAAACTGATTGCTGTTCTTACGATGCTGACCGATCATATCGGGTTAGTGTTATATCCGGATCAGATGGTCTTCCGTTATATCGGCAGGATTGCTTTTCCGATCTTTGTTTTCCTGCTCGTGGAGGGTTTTTACCATACGGGGAATATTCGAAGATATGAGATTCGTCTGCTGATTTTTGCGTTGATCTCAGAGATTCCCTTTGATCTGGCGTTTAACGGCACCCTCCTGGAATTTCAGTCACAGAATGTGTTTTTCACTCTGTTTCTCGGTCTTCTGATGCTTGATCTGATCAAAAGAGTAAACGAACAGCACTGGAAAAGCATTCTGATTCTGGTCATTTTTGTCGCGGCGGCGTTTTTGCTGAAGACAGATTATGATGCGGGCGGGATTCTCATGATTTACTGTTTTTATAAACTGCGCAATCAGCCGCTTCTGAAATACATCCTGCTCGGCGTGATCTCTCTTCTGGTATTCGGACCGATCGAGTGCTGGTCTCTGCTTGCGGTTATTCCGCTGCTTCTTTATAATGGAAAACGAGGATTCCGGCCGGACGGAAGATTGTACGGCGGCAGGGCAGACGGAGCTGGAGCGCTGCTGGTAAAATATCTGTTTTATATCTTTTATCCGGCGCATCTTCTGATCCTGCATTATATATCCATAGATATGTATCGTCAGTTTATCTGGTAAACGATTTGCCGAAACGGAGGAAACCAGTTGAATTTCTGGAAACATTTAAAAACGATCAATCATCATAAATGGCTCGTGATGAAGGCATGTTTTCGGGTGGGACTGTACAAGCAGGGACTTCTGCATGACCTCTCAAAATATTCGCCGGCGGAGTTTCGGGTGGGTGTAAAGTATTACCGCGGCACCATGAGCCCGAACAACGCGGAGCGGAAGGATAAAGGCTATACATCTGCCTGGCTCCACCATAAAGGGAGAAATAAGCACCATCTCGAATACTGGATCGACTACAGCTCAAAGGGCAGCGAGTCTCCTCTGGAGGGTATGAGGATGCCGGACAAATATGTAGTGGAGATGTTTATCGACCGCATGTCCGCGTCGAAAAATTATCAGAAGGAGAAATACACGGACCGGAGCGCGCTGGAGTATTATGAGAAGGGGAGAGCCAGGCACATACTGCATCCGGAGGTGCGCGAACTCCTGGAACGGCTGCTTCGCATGCTGGCCGACAGGGGTGAGGATGAAACGCTGGATTATATCCGGCGGGAGATACTGAAAAAAAGAAAATAACGGCTGTGCTAAAAATATGATGACTTTTATGAGGAGGAATACAGGATATGACAGACGGGAAAAAAGTTTTATTCAGCGGCATGCAGGCGACGGGAAACCTGACACTCGGAAATTATCTCGGTGCCCTGAAAAACTGGGTTACCCTGAGTGATGAGTACGATTGTTTTTACAGTGTGGTGGATATGCATTCGATCACGGTCCGGCAGGATCCGGCCGAGCTGCGCAAACGGGCGCGCGCTTTGCTGATCTTATACATTGCGGCGGGGCTGGATCCGAAGAAAAACTGCATTTACTACCAGTCTCATGTCTCTGCTCACGCGGAGCTTACATGGATTCTGAACTGTTTTACCTACATGGGCGAGCTGAACCGGATGACGCAGTTTAAAGATAAAGCGGCAAAACACGCGGATAATATCAATGCCGGATTATTCACCTATCCGGTGCTTATGGCATCCGACATTCTTCTGTATCAGGCGGATGTTGTGCCGGTGGGGATCGATCAGATGCAGCATCTGGAACTGACCAGAGATCTTGCACAGCGGTTTAACGCGATCTACGGAGATGTATTCACTGTTCCCGAGGCTTACATCGGAAAGGTCGGAGCCAAAATCAACAGTCTGCAGAACCCGGACAAAAAAATGTCAAAATCCGATGAGAATGTCAATGCCAGCATTTATCTGATGGACGATCCAGACACCATTATGCGCAAATTCAAACGCGCCGTGACGGATTCGGAGGCGAATATCTGTTACCGGGATGAACAGCCGGGTATTAAAAACCTGCTTAACATATACTGTGCCTGCACGGAGAAGCTGCCGGATGAGGCGGTGGCAGAGTTTTCAGGAAAGGGATACGGCGAACTCAAGGCAGGCATCGGCGAAGCTGTTGTTTCGGTATTAAAGCCGCTGCAGGCGGAAGTGGAACGGCTTTCGAAGGACAAGGCGTATATAGACGCTGTGGTTAAAGATAATGCGGAAAAGGCGAATTACTATGCCTCGAAGACGCTCCGGAAGGTTCAGAAGAAGGTCGGATTTCCGGAACGGATACATTAGAGCGGCTGTTGCAGGCCGTAACTGTGAAGGTACGGAACAGTTACAATTTTTGTAACAACACACGGTTTACCGGCATTCGAAGAGAGGAAGACTGTATGACAGATACATTTGCATATGGGGTTGATCTGGGATGGGCCAGCCAGCTGGAACACCTCGGCTATACATGGATTGATGAGAACGGCAGCCCGGCGGATCCGTTCCGCGCCTGCAGAGACATGGGCGCAAACGCGGTGCGGCTCCGTATTTTTGTCGATCAGAAAGAGGATTTCTGGCAAAAGACCGAAACGGTGCGCTGTATGCTCGGCTTCTGTGATATGTACAGGGTGCTGGAGGCTGCCAGACGCGTGAAGGCTCTGGACATGGATCTGATGCTCGATTTTCACTACAGTGATCACTTTGCAGATCCGGAGATCCAGGATATTCCCGCCGCATGGAAGGATGATGACGACATGAGGCTGACAGAGCGCGTCCGCGGCCACACCCGGGAGGTGCTTCTCCTTTTTCGTGAAAATGATATCGAACCCAGATGGGTACAGGTCGGAAATGAGATCAATTTCGGCATGATGTGGCCGAAGGGACATCTTAAGACCGCCCCGAAGCAGCTCGTGCGGTTTCTGAATGCCGGGTATGATGCCGTGAAAGAGGTTTTCCCGGACTGCCTGGTTATAACGCATATGGCTGCCGTGCATAATGAGGACTGGTGCGTCCCCTTTCTTGACAATTTCTTTGAAAATCACGGGAAGACGGATATCATCGGCTTTTCCTATTATCCGTACTGGGCGCAGCAGCAGATCGATACGGAATCTATGAGTGCGGAGGAAACCGTGCACACACTTGCCGAATGCATGAAAAAAACAGCTCTGGCCGGCTGGCTGGCCAGGTATGAAAAAAGATATGACAGACCGGTCATGATCGTTGAAATCGGCGGGGATGACCGGCAGGAGGATGATACCTACCGGCTGCTCCTTTCTTCCGCGGAGGCTGTGCGGGAGCTTCCCGGCGGGCGCGGACTCGGTATTTTTTACTGGGAGCCGGACGCTGTGCGCACCGTTCTGCCGGATGCCTATCCGCTCGGAGCCGCCAGGCAGACGGATGACCATACGCTGCAGTACACGAAAGTCCTGACCGCCTATAAAGCCTGTCAGTCCGGAACAAAATAACGGAGCACGAACATTCTGTGTGATAAAGAAAGGTGGAAAGGCACACAGGGCTTTTCCCGTTCATAAACTATACGAAAGAACTCACCGGAGTACTTTCTTTGCAGAAATCATTTTTATCACCCCTTGATGAGACGGAAGAAAAGTATTATCTGGAGCAATTGAGCCAGGGCAGTCCGGAGGCAAAAAATATATTAATCGAGCGGAATATGCGTCTGGGTGCTTTTATCGCAAAAAAATATCTGAGCGCGGACGAGAGTATGGAGGATCTGATCTCCATCGGCACGATCGGCCTGATAAAGGCGGTCTCTACCTTTAAAGTTGATAAAAGCAGCCGGCTCAGTTCTTACGCCAGCCGCTGCGTGGAAAATGAACTTCTCATGTACTGCAGGCAAAAACGCTGCAAATACAGGGAAGTTTCCCTTTATGAACCCATCGCCTCTGACAGGGAAGGCAATCAGTTCACGATGGCGGATATTGTCGAAAGCCCCGAATCCGAACTCTGGGAGCGCGTCCTTCTCAAAAAAAATGTAGGGCAGCTTTATGCGCTGCTCCCGAAAGTCTTAAACAGCCGCGAACAGTATATCATCTGCAAAAGATACGGCCTTTACAATACCATTCCCCAGACACAGCGGGAAATCGCACAGACGCTTGGAATCAGCAGATCCTATGTCTCCCGCATCGAAAAAAAATCTTTATTAAAATTAAAGAGTGCATTTACCGGTGAAGTGTGATATGATATGAAACACACTTCACCAATTCTGAACCGTATCAGAGCATTTACATGTACAGTGTTATTTCTACTGCCATAAATTATGGGCTGAACGCCGTCCCCGTAAAGGTGGAGGCGGATGTCAGCGAAGGTCTGCCCTGTTTCGAAATGGTAGGCTTTTTGTCTTCTGAGGTCAGAGAAGCAAGGGAGCGGGTGAGAACCGCCCTGAAGAATTCGGGCTATCCGATTCCGCCGAAGCGCATCACGATCAACCTCACTCCGGCAAATATACGAAAATCAGGAACTGCTTTTGACCTGCCTGTCGCGGCCGCTGTGCTGGCTGCCATGGGAATTCTGGACGAAGGACTGCTGTCCGGCTATATTGTAATCGGGGAGGTCAGCTTAAACGGAACGATTCTCCCGGTCAGCGGTGTATTATCGGTCGCCATTCTGGCAAAAGAATCCGGCTGCGAGGGTATCATTGTATCCGAAAAAAACGCCCGGGAGGCCTCGATCATCTCCGGTCTTAAAGTGATCGCGGTATCGGATATGGAACAGTTCATTCGGAAGTGCGGGAGCGGGTTCCCGGAGACAGAGGTTCTTCCTCCCGTGGAAAATGTATGGGAAACTTCTTATACCGTGGATTTCAGCGAGATATACGGACAGAAAATCCTGCGCCGCGCCTGTGAGATTGCTGTGAGCGGCATGCATAACCTTCTGATGATCGGACCTCCCGGATCCGGGAAAACCATGACAGCCAGGCGGCTGCCGACGATTCTGCCTGATCTTACGAAGGAAGAAAAGCTGGAACTGTCCCAGATCTACAGCATCTGCGACCTGCTGGATGAGAAGAGGATCATCCGGAATGAGCGGCCTTTCCGGACACCGCACCATACATCAACTCCCCAGTCAATCGCCGGAGGCGGCAAATTCCCGCACCCCGGGGAGATCAGCCTGGCGCACCACGGTATCCTGTTTCTGGATGAACTGCCGGAGTTTTCTCCCCGGACACTGGAGGTGCTGCGCGAACCGCTCGAGGAGAAACAGATCCATATCTCCAGGCTGGATGCCAATGTCACTTATCCGGCCGATTTTATTCTGACTGCTTCCATGAATCCATGTCCCTGCGGTTATTTTCCTGATCGCAGCCGGTGCAGCTGTTCACCCAATGCGATTCACAATTATGTCAACCGGATTTCTCAGGCGCTTCTGGACCGGATTGATCTTTGTGTGGAGACACAGGAAATCTCCTGGAATGAGATGCAGAACAGGGAACCCTCCGAGTCTTCCGCGGAAATCCGGAAAAGAGTGGAACGGACGCACACGATCCAGCAGGAGCGATACAGGACCGCAAGTTATCGGTTCAACAGCCAGATTCCCGGTTCCGATCTGGAGGTTTTCTGCACCCTGGATGCGGAGAGCAGTAAAAGGATGGCGGGAAAATATGAGGAATACCGGCTGAGTGCTCGCACTTACAGCAAGATTTTGAAAATAGCCCGCACGATCGCGGATATGGAGGAAGCCGAGACTATCCGGTGGAAACATCTGGAGGAAGCTTTTCTGTACCGCAGCCCGAACAAAAAGTACTGGAGGTGTTGATCCGGATATGAAAAAACAATACGCGGCGCCGCAAACAGAAGTGAATCACGCAGATAAAAGCAGCGGAATCGAAAATGATGAGCTGAAATATGAATACTGGATGGCTTCCCTGTATAAAATCAGTGATAACAGGAGAAGACAGGCGTGCCTGCTGGCGGGAGGGGCAAGGCAGTTATACCGTCTTTCTCCCGAAAAACTGAAAGGACTGCATTTTTTCACGGAGGGGGAAATAAAGGGGCTGGTGAGCAGCAGACAGGCTTTTGATATTGAAGGGGAATAGAGCCGGTTTCAGAAAAAAAGCATTCTGTTTCTCCCCTTCGGGCATCCGGATTATCCGGACAGGCTGCGTCATATTTACGATTCGCCCTATGCCGTTTATGTAAAAGGGCGTCTGCCGGATGCATCTGCCAAAAGTATCGCCGTCGTCGGCGCACGCGCCTGTTCGGAGTATGGACGCAGTGTGGCGCGGATGCTTGGGAAGGCGCTGGCAGAGCACAAAGCGCAGGTGATCAGCGGGATGGCCGTCGGGATTGACAGCGCCTCACATGCAGGGGCATTGTCCGCGCACGGCGATACATTTGCCGTACTGGGAAACGGATGCGATATCTGTTATCCGAAGTCTTCCGCCAATATTTATCGGAATATCGTTTCCGGCGGAGGGGGAATTATATCAGAGCTGGCTCCCGGTACGAATCCGCTGCCGCAGTTTTTCCCGCGGAGAAACCGTATCATCAGCGCACTGGCCGATGCAGTTGTGGTCGTGGAGGCAAAAAAGAGAAGCGGCTCCCTGATCACGGCGGATCTCGCTCTGGATCAGGGGAAGGATGTGTACGCTGTGCCCGGGCGGTACACAGACGCCCTGAGCGCCGGCTGCAATCACCTGATCGAACAGGGGGCGGGGATTCTCGCTGACCTGGATAATTTTCTGAAAAATACAGGTGTTGTATCCGAATGCAAGACAAAAGAAGCGGATTTGAAAATTAATAATCAATTGCCACTTGAAAAAGATCAGCAGATGGTGTATATTGATTTGGATTTTAATCCAAAATTCATAGATGTCATTATAGAGGAAACGGGACTCGATCTTTTGACTGTCCTTTCCGTGCTGGATTCCCTGAAGAATATGCATCTGGTGCAGGAAACGTTTCAGAATTATTACTGTAAAATTTTGTAGAGGCCGCAGCCGCCGTCCCTTATACGGTACAGCCATGTCTCCGGGCAGCGCTGCGCGAGAGGTTTGAGTATGGCAAAAAATTTAGTGATTGTGGAGTCTCCTGCCAAGGTAAAAACCATCAAAAAGTTCCTGGGCAAAAATTATGAAGTGGCTGCGTCCAACGGCCATGTGAGAGATCTTCCGAAAAGTACGCTCGGCATCGATGTCGATCATGATTTTGAACCGAAGTATATCACGATACGCGGCAAAGGGGATATTCTGGCTGCGCTCCGCAAGGAGGTTAAAAAAGCAGATAAAGTATATCTCGCAACCGACCCGGACCGCGAGGGGGAGGCCATATCCTGGCATTTGTCCGCGGCGCTGAATCTGGACGATAAAAATGTCAGGCGCATTACCTTCAATGAAATTACAAAGAATGCAGTAAAAGAATCTTTAAAGAATCCGCGGGATATTAATATGAATCTGGTAGACGCCCAGCAGACCAGAAGGATATTAGACCGCCTGGTCGGCTATAAGATCAGCCCCCTGCTCTGGGCAAAGGTAAAGAGGGGCTTAAGTGCCGGCCGCGTTCAGTCCACGGCGCTCCGCATCATCTGCGACCGCGAGGAGGAGATCAATGCGTTTATACCGGAGGAGTACTGGACGCTGGCAGCTGTTTTGCAGGCGGAAGGGGAGCGAAAACCGATTAAGGCGGAGTTTTACGGCGATGAAAACGGAAAGATTACGATCCGCAGCGAACAGGAACTGCGCACCGTTTTGCAGGGGCTGGAGGATAAGGAGTTTCAGGTACTGGATGTAAGGACAGGCGAGCGTGTGAAAAAACCGCCGCTTCCGTTTCGCACCAGCATGCTGCAGCAGGAGGCAAGCCGCCACCTGAATTTTTCCACACAGAAAACGATGCGTCTCGCCCAGCAGTTATATGAGGGCATTGATATTAAAGGAAACGGGACGGTCGGCCTGATCACCTACCTGCGTACCGATTCCACCCGGATTTCTGACGAGGCGCAGCAATCGGCCGCCGCGTATATCAGGGGCAATTACGGTGACCGCTATGTGGGAGGGGGAAACCTTGCTGAGAATGTTTCCGCACACGCGCAGGATGCCCATGAAGCGATCCGTCCCACGGATGTCAGCCGTTCACCGTCGACGGTAAAGGGTTCCCTTACCAGAGATCAGTTCCGGCTGTACCAGCTCATATGGAACCGGTTTGTCGCGAGCCGTATGCCGTCAGCCAGCTATGAGACAACCGCTGTCCTGATTGGTGCCGGCGATTATCGTTTCCGCGTCACGGCCTCAAAACTGAATTTTGACGGTTTTCTCTCCGTCTATACACTGGATGAAATGAAATCAGAGAATGATGCCCTGTCACTCAGCCTGAAAAAGGGCGCCGTGCTCACGAGAAAGAGCATGGAGGATAAGCAGCATTTTACGCAGCCGCCGGCACATTTTACCGAGGCATCGCTGGTGAAAGCACTGGAAGAACTCGGAATCGGCAGACCGAGTACCTATGCGCCGACCATCACAACCCTGCTCGGCCGCAGATATGTGATTAAGGAAAACAAAAACCTGTATGTCTCGGAACTGGGC
>JAJBVI010000100.1 GCA_020859905.1 Lachnospiraceae bacterium
CGGCGATCCTCGGTCCCCGTATCGGAAAATTCAATAAAGATAAGGACGGTAAGATTACAAAAGTTAACGCCATCCCGGGCCACAACCTGGCACTCGGCTGCCTGGGCTGCTTCATCCTCTGGTTTGGTTGGTACGGATTCAACGGCGCGGCGGCGGCGACAGTTTCCCAGCTGGGTTCCATTTTCCTTACCACGACGATCGCTCCGGCGGTTGCGACGGTTGTATGTATGATCTTTACATGGTTAAAATACGGCAAGCCGGATGTTTCGATGTGTCTGAACGCTTCCCTTGCCGGTCTGGTCGCCATCACAGCACCCTGTGACGTGACGAGCGCGGCGGGCGCCGTTGTGATCGGCGGCGTTGCCGGCCTGCTGGTGGTATTCGGTGTATGGCTTCTGGACTACAAGCTGCATGTCGACGACCCGGTCGGTGCTGTGGCGGTACATATGATGAACGGTATCTGGGGTACGATCGCGGTTGGCCTTTTTGCCACCGACAGCGCACCGGAGTATGGAGTTGCCGATAAAAACGGAACGGAGCTGGTCGGTCTGTTCTACGGCGGCGGTGCGAAGCTGCTCGGCATACAGCTGCTCGGTATCGTTACGGTGCTCGCCTGGGCGGCGGTCACGATCACGGTTGCATTCCTTTTGATCAAGGTTATCTTCGGTCTGCGTGTGAGCGCGGAGGAGGAGATCACCGGTCTGGACGCGACTGAGCACGGTCTGGCAAGCGCTTACGCGGACTTTGCCCTGACATCCAGCATCAACAACTTCTCATCGCAGGTGCCGGTTGAGCTTCCGAAAGATGCGGTTCCGATTGACGACGCCGTGCCGGTTCAGCTGCGCACGCCGGATCCGTCTATCGCGACGGCAAGCGATGTCAGCATTACAAAGATTACGATTTTTGCAAAACAGAGCCGGTTTGATGCGTTGAATGAGGCGTTGTCCGGCATAGGTATCACGGGTCTGACCGTGACTAATGTGCTCGGATGCGGCATCGAGCGCGGCAGGACAGCCCAGTACCGCGGCGTTCCGATGGAGATGAACCTTCTGCCGAAGATTCAGGTGGATATCGTTGTCAGCAAGGTATCCCCGAGACTGGTGATTGACACCGCGAAGAAAGCACTCTACACCGGTCATCCGGGAGACGGCAAGATCTTCGTATACAACGTGGAGAACGCGGTTCGGATCAGCAGCGGAGCCGAAGGTTACGACGCGCTGCAGGATTAAACCTTTTAAGATATATAAGAATCCGCGCGGTTTCCAATGTGCGGAAAAACTGCATAGAGTAACATTCCCTTCGCGCAGCGCCCGGTTCATCCGGGCGCTGTCCGTTTTTTCTTGTATAATTTCTCTTGATAGGGTAAAATAAACATCAATAAACAACAGACGGAGGTTTCTATGGAAGAAAAAACGATTCAGGTAACGCTGGCGCCTTATAAAGGCGTGCAGGTATCAAAGCGCGAGGTGACAGTGACGGAGCAGGAGATTCTCTCTGAGATGAACCGGGCGCGCGGTTACGCCTCCAGGACGGAGGACAAGCCGGACGGCAGCGCCGAGATGGGTGATCAGGTGGTGATTGATTTTATCGGTTATATTGATGATGAACCCTTTGAGGGAGGAGACGGGACGGACTATCCCATCGTTCTCGGATCCAATACATTTATTCCCGGTTTCGAGGAACAGCTTGTGGGAGCGAAGGCGGGGGACACCGTAGATGTGCGGGTTCCGTTTCCGGAGAATTACCACGCGAAGGAGTATGCGGGACGCGACGCGGTTTTCAGGGTGACAGTGAAGAGTCTCCGTTCGACCATCGTACCGGAAATGACCGATGAAGTGGTTTCCCGGATTTCACCGTGCAGTACGGTGGAAGAGTTCCGCAGTTATGTGGAGGATCAGATTCGCAGCCACAAGGCGGATCAGTTTCAGCAGGAGAAGGAGAACGAAGTCCTCGAACACATCGTGGAGAGATCCGAGATCACTGTGCCGGAAGAGCTGGTGCTGGAACGCGCGGAGATTTTAAAGAACAATCTGATTGCGCAGCTTCGCAGCAGCGGTAATACGCTGGAAGCCTATCTGGACTACAATAATCTGACCCCTGAAATGTTTGATGCACATTCGAAAAACGACGCCTTGAATATGTTAAAGGGACAGGCTGTACTGGCTGAGATCGCCAGAGCGGAGAGCTTCGGCTACTCTCCGGAGGAACTGATGCAGGAGCTGTTTACGATGGCGCGGAGCTACCGGATGACGGTGGACGAACTGCGCGAAAAGATTGGGGAAAAAGGAGTTGAGATGGTAGGGAATGATATCCTTCACAGGCAGGCTCTGGATTTTATTACGAATCACAGCATTGAGGTCTAACTGTATACGCGGTGGTGCCAACATGTATGAAAGTCGATGACTCCGCTCTTCGAGCAGCTCTGCATAAGTTCGATTACGGAAATCAGAGATTTCCTATCTCACTTATCCCGTCATCGCCGCCGGTACAAGGTGAATTGCCGCACAGCGGCAAGAGAGGGCGGCCTGGGCCGTTCGCAATCCGCGCTGTCGCGCTACTTGCTCATACCGTCTTGGTCATCCAATATCCAGACATCTGGCCATGCAAGCATGTCCATCTGTCTGTCTATTGATGACACTTTCATAGTATATTTAAAAAAAAACGGTACATACTAAACAGGCAATGAAATATACACCCGGATGCTTTCAGCGTATGGGAAACGGATGCGCGGGAGATTCCCCGGGCAGATGGAAAGGAGGTCATATATATGACTCAGTTAGATTGTACCGTGACGAGCTGTCTCTATAACAGGGACTGTTTATGCAGCAAAGGCGATATCAACGTAGGAGGGCGCGAGGCCAGCCGATCCGGCGAGACCTGCTGCGAAAGCTTTTGTGAAAAAGGAACAAATACGATGAATTCTGTCGGATACGCCGGAACCGGTGTCGAGATTGAGTGTGAGGCGTGCAGATGTATCCACAATGAAAAATGCAAGTGTACGGCTGCGCATATCGGGATCGGCGGCGGCAGCAGTGTCTGTCAGTGCAGAGAGACAGAATGCCAGGATTTCAGGTGCAGATAGCCGGCGGCAGAATCCGCCGGGAGTTCTGACCATCCGGGGATGTCCGCGGCTTTTCGGGCGCAGGCGGCCGGCGGACGAATCCGCCGGGAGTTCTGACCATCTGCGGACTGTCATGGTTTTTGGCAGGGAGGATACGCTATGAGGACAAAAGAGGCATTGATGCAGGAGATCCGGCATGAGAAGGAACGGCTGGATGAGCTTGCAAAAGCCGGACTGGATCAGCCTGAAGTGATTGAACAGAGCCGAAAGGTCGATAAACTGCTGGAGGAATACTACCGGATGCAGGACGCAGCTGAATAATTTTTCCCGTAAGAGGGATGCCGGAACGGAGTCTATGAGACTCCGTTTTTTCTGTATCTTTAAACTCCCTATTGATTTTTAGAGGGAAATGATTTAAAATGGCTTACAAGTGGCGCGAAGTGGTAAGAATGTGGTGTTAAAGGGCACAAAGTGGATAATGTGGATAACTTTGTGGATAACTTTGACTCCCAAACACTTCAATCCGGTCGCGGGAGAAGGTGTTTTTGATGTTCAAGGGACAGTATAACCATTCTGTCGATGCGAAGGGCAGGATTATCATGCCGGCCAAGTATCGCGAGATCCTGGGGGAGGAGTTTGTTGTGACCAAGGGTCTGGACAACTGTCTGTTTGTCTACTCGAATGATGAGTGGGAGAACATCGAAAACAAGTTTCAGGAGATCCCGTCGGCTGATAAGGCCGCCAGGAAGTTCATGCGATTCTTCTTTGCCGGTGCCGCCGACTGTGAGGTGGACAGGCAGGGCCGGGTGCTGATTCCCCCGAAACTGCGTGAGTATGCGGGTCTGCAGAAGGAAGTCGTTCTGGCCGGCGTCCGGAACCGGATCGAGATCTGGGATGCGGAGAGATGGCAGGAGAACGAGTTTGACGATGTGGATGAGATTGCGGAACACATGGCAGAACTGGGTCTAATGATCTGATAAAGCTACAAGCCGTGCAGCAGGCTGCAGAAAGACAGACGCGTCATGCCCTGCATGTAAGGGGCTGTATTTCTGCAGACTGATATAGGGCGACAGCCCGACAGTTCGAGAACCGCAGGTTCTCGAACCTGCACGGCGGGATTGACACAGCAGGAAACCGGAGGGCGGGATGGATTTCGAACATGTTTCCGTATTACTGAATGAGACGGTTGACGCGCTGGTTACAGATCCGGACGGCATTTACGCGGACGGCACGCTCGGAGGGGGCGGACACAGCCTTGAGGTCTGCCGCAGGCTGTCGGACAAGGGCCGCCTGATCGGGATTGATCAGGACGCGGATGCCATCGCTGCGGCACGGGAGCGCCTGAAGCCCTTTGGAGACCGGGTGACCATCCTGCGCTGCAACTACAGTGAGATGTGCGACCGGCTCTCAAATCTCGGCATCAGCCGCATTGACGGGATTCTGCTGGATCTCGGCGTATCCTCCTATCAGCTGGACGAGCCTTCCCGCGGATTTGCATACCGGGAGGAGAACGCGCCTCTGGATATGCGGATGGACTGCAGGCAGAGCAGGACGGCGCGGGATATTCTGGAGACTTACAGCGAGCAGGAGCTGTACCGCGTGATCCGCGATTACGGCGAGGAACGTTTCGCAAAGAACATCGCGAAACATATCGCGGCAGCCAGAAAGGTCAGACCCATCGAGACCACCGGTGAACTGAATGAGATCATCCGTGCGGCTATCCCCGCGAAGGTGAGGGCGGCAGGCGGACACCCGTCGAAGCGCACGTATCAGGCGATCCGGATTGAACTGAACCGGGAGCTGGAGGTGCTTGCCGATTCCCTGGACGGGATGATCGACCGGCTGAAGCCGGGCGGCCGGCTGTGTGTGATCACCTTCCACTCGATCGAGGACCGGATCGTAAAGACGAATTTTAAGAGAAATGAAAATCCCTGCACCTGTCCGGATAATTTTCCGGTCTGCGTCTGCGGAAAGGTGTCAAAGGGGAAAATGCTGACGAGAAAACCCATTCTTCCGTCAGAGGAGGAGATGGAACATAATAAAAGAGCAAAGAGTGCGAAACTGCGCGTTTTCGAGAAAGCGCGGGACAGTGTGGAGTAATCTAAGAGAGGACGTAATGTCATGGCAGACAGAGTGAATGTTGATAACACTGCATATGTGGAAGGAAATACAGTCCGAAGGCAGCAGACAGCGCCTGATTATCGTCAGTCTGCGCCGAAACGACGGGAGACTGTTCCGGATTATCGCCGGTCCGCGCCGAAACGACAGGAGGCTGCGCCGGATCGCCGCCGGGCTGTTCCGGACCACCGTCAGGCCGCGCCGAAGCGGCCGCCGGTTTTGCCGGAAAAGAGCCGGGAAGAGATCATCCGGGACCGCGAGCGGCGTCTCTCCGCGAAGAGGAACCGCGAGCGGACTCAGTCGATCAATCTGGGCTATGTACTCTTCCTGACGGCAGCGACTGCAGTCTGTTTCTGTGCGTGCATTCTGTTTGTTC
This sequence comes from Lachnospiraceae bacterium, assembly GCA_020859905.1. Classification (GTDB taxonomy): domain Bacteria; phylum Bacillota; class Clostridia; order Lachnospirales; family Lachnospiraceae; genus Eubacterium_I. The sequence goes on from JAJBVI010000100.1 coordinate 5,556, forward strand.
ATCTGCAGTCAGATATTACATCGCATATGGCTGCGGTCACATCTCTGGAGACGCAGGTCAGCGAACTGAAATCAGACAACGATGCGGCGGAGAACCGTCTGGAGTCCGAGATGACCCTGTCGGAGGTGAAGCTCCGGGCGGCGGAACTGGGACTGGTCTATCCGTCATCCGCGCAGATTCAGTATTATTCCGTGGAGAACAGTGATTATATGAACCAGTATTCCGATGTGGAACCAGACTGAGTGCTGCGGGAGACGGCGGGTCTGAATCACGGACGGGAGACAGAATATGATGTGCCGTGATACAGACGGGAGACAGGATGTATACGCCGCGATACGGATAAGGATCATGATCCGGTATAACTGATACACATATAAGGAACAGACGGAAGGATGACCGGGTATGGCAGCACGGGGAAAAAGAAAAAAAAACAGGAAAAAGAGCTTTCCGTTTTTGTTCCGCATGAAAAAGAAGCTTGCGGTTCTGTTCGTGATTGTGATCGGATGCCTGGCTTTCCTGGTCGGGCGTCTGGTTTATATTGACGTAGAGAGCGGGGACAGATATGAGAAGATCGTTCTCAGCAATCAGGAATACTCAAGTACAACGATCCCGTATCGGAGAGGGGACATTACGGATCGCAGGGGGACGGTTCTCGCCACCAGCACGGACGTTTATAATATGGTTCTGGACTGCAGTATCATCAATTATAAGGAAGAGTATCTCGAACCGACACTGGAGGCGCTGGCGGCCTGTTTCGGGGAGGATGATCTGCGGATCGTGAAGGATTCAGAAGGCAATAAAACACAGCTCACATACGAGATGATCCGCGCATACATTACAAATAATCCGGACAGTACCTATTATGTGCTGGCGGAGGATCTTACCTATGAGGAGGTCGAGGCTTTCGAGGCGATGCAGGAAGAGAATTCCCTGATAAAGGGAATCTGGTTTGAGAAGGAGTATGTGAGGGAGTACCCTTACGGTTCCCTCGCCAGCGCCCTGATCGGTTACACCGCGTCCGGAAATGTCGGCGTCGGCGGGATCGAGGATTCCTATAACGATGTGCTGAACGGGACGGACGGCCGCCGGTACGGGTATCTGAATTCCGATTCCAACTACGAGGTAGCGGTGAAAAATGCCGTCAATGGAGAGACGGTGGTATCCACTATCGACGCAAACCTGCAAACGATCGTGGAGGAGAAGATCCTGGAGTTCTATGACACTCTGACGGACAATGCCAGGGAGGGCGGCGGAGCCGAACATATCGCGGTGATTATGATGGATCCGGACACCGGCGAGGTGCTGGCCATGGCGGATTACCCGAATTACGACTATACGATCCTGGAGGATGAGGAAACACTTTCTTCTCTTTCTCAATACTATTCCGAGGATGAGTGGGGCGACCTTGGCGACACCGAGATCATGAATCTGGCGAATCTCTCGCTGTTTAACTCTATGGAGACGATCGAAGAGATGGACAGCACGGCAATAACGAGTGCGGTGGAGGCTCTGAAACAGAATTTCTGCATCACGTACACGTACGAACCGGGTTCCACGGCAAAGCCGTTTACGATCGCCTGCGGTCTTGACACCGGGACGATCACAGAGGATATGACATTTTACTGCGACGGATACGAGCAGATTTCCGGTCATACCATTCACTGTGTCAACCGCAGCGGCCACGGGATGGAAACGCTGTCGGAGACGCTGGAGAATTCCTGCAACGACGCGCTGATGCAGATCTCTTACCGGATCGGGGCATCGAATTTCGCGAAATATCAGCAGCTGTTTAATTTCGGGCTGAAGACGAATATTGATCTGCCCGGGGAAGCCCGGACATCTTCCCTGATCTATACGGAGGAAAATCTGATGACGATCAATCTGGCTACCAATGCTTTCGGGCAGAACTTTAACGTGACAATGATTCAGATGATCAGCGCATACAGTTCCATTGTCAACGGCGGGAATTATTATCTGCCGCATGTGGCTCTGGAAATTCAGGATGAAGACGGCAATACGGTGGAGAGCATCGAACCGACGCTGCTGAAGCGGACGGTGTCGGAGGAGACTTCGGCGACGCTCATTTCGTATCTCGCAAATGTTGTGGAGCAGGGTACCGGCTCGACCGCGAAGGTAGATGGATACTCCATGTGCGGCAAGACAGGTACCGCTGAAAAATATATACTGGACGAGGACGGCAACGCGACAGGCGTTCGCGCGGACGGCGAATATGTGGTTTCCTTTATTGGTTCCGTACCGGCAGAGGACCCTGAGATCGTTATTTATGCTGTGGTCGATGCTCCGAATGTGGAGGATCAGGCGCACAGTTCCTATGCTCAGAATGTGGTGCGGGAGATTCTTAAGGAGGCGCTTCCCTATCTGAATATCTACCCGGATCAGGAGCTGACCGGCATCAACACTGATAAGAATATTATCGGAGAGACAGAGGGTGCGGAGGGAACCGATGCGGATGAGACCGCGCAGACAGAGGCGGACGGGACGGACACGGACGAGGCGGATAACGCTGCCGCGGACCAGACCGGTGAGATCGGGACGGACACGGATGAGGCGGATAATGCTGCCGCAGATCAGACTGGCGAGACCGGGACGGACACGGACGAGGCGGATAACACTGACGCTGAACAACAGACCGCAGAGACCGGAACGGATACGGCGGAGGCTCAGACCGATACCGGAGAGTAGAACTGCCGGGTATGAAACCGCATGGACGGCTGTGAACCCGGAGGAGCTGCCATCGTGAGAACAGCGGGAGTACAGACTGTGGGATCATGTGAAGATGGAATAGCGGAGCGGATTTCGAATAGATTATAATAAATGGCGGTTTCGGAGCTTGCTTTTGAAGCGTATCAGGACATTTCAAAAGAGAAAAATGTTTGTTTTGGTACTCCTGATTTTCTCACTCATGCTGTTTCTGGCAGGCAGGCTGACATGGATTATGATTTTTAAATCCGAGTTTTACGGTCAGAAAGCGGAGGATCTGCACGAGAGGGAGCGGAGTATCAAGGCGGCGCGGGGGGAGATCCTGGACAGAAACGGGGTTGTGCTCGCGTCTAATCAGTCCGTCTGCACCATATCCGTGATCCACGCGCAGATCGAGGACGCAGAGACAGTCATCCGCGTACTCTCGGAGGAACTTGATATGTCGGAGGAAGCTGTGCGCGAGAGAGTGGAGAAGGTAAGCTCCATTGAACGGATCAAAACCAATGTCTCAAAGGAGACGGGGGATGCGATCCTGGCCTGGGATCTGGCGGGGGTGAAGGTGGATGTGGATTACAGGCGCTATTACCCCTATGATGAGCTGGCTTCCAGAGTGATCGGGTTCACCGGGAGCGATAATCAGGGCATTCTCGGTCTGGAGGTCATGTACGACGAGTACCTCGCGGGTACAGCCGGAAAGATACTGACGCTGACGGATGCCTCCGGGATTGAGATCGAGGCGGCGGGCGAGCGGCGGCAGGAGCCGACGGACGGCTCGAATCTTGTGGTCAGCCTGGATTACAACATCCAGTGCTATGTCCAGCAGGCGGCCGAAAAGGTAATGGAGCAAAAGGAGGCGGACGCGGTCAGCGTTATTCTGATGGATCCGCAAAACGGTGAGATACTCGCCATGGCGAATGTTCCCGAATATAACCTGAACGATCCGTTTACATTAACGGCGGAGGGCACGGAAAATCTCTCGGATGAGGAGACGCAGGAGCTGCTGAATGAGATGTGGAGAAATCCGTCCGTCAGCGACACATACGAGCCGGGTTCAACCTTTAAAGTGGTCACAACAGCGGCGGCGCTGGAGGAGAATCTGGTCTCCCTTGATGAGAGTTTTTACTGTCCGGGATATAAGCTGGTGGAGGACCGCAGGATCCGCTGCCACAAAACAACGGGGCACGGCTCCGAGACCTTTACCGAGGCGATCATGAATTCCTGCAATCCGGTGTTTATTGAGCTGGGGCTCCGCCTGGGGGCATCCGCGTTTTACCGCTATTTTGAGCAGTTTGGCCTGTTGGAGAAAACCGGCGTGGATTTGCCCGGCGAGGCGGCGACCATTATGCACGCCGAGGATGCGGTCGGTCAGGTGGAGCTGGCGACCATTTCGTTCGGCCAGTCCTTTCAGATCACGCCGATGCAGCTGATTACAACCGTTTCATCCCTGGTAAACGGCGGCACGCGTATTACGCCGCATTTCGGTGTGCGCGTGGAAGATGCGGAGGGTGAGGTGACGGAGACCTTTTCTTACGATGAGGAAGAAAATCTCGTCAGCGAAGAAACCTCCGAAACCATCCGTTATCTTCTTGAGAAGGTTGTATCGGAGGGAACAGGGAAAAACGGGGCTGTGGAGGGATATTCTGTCGGAGGAAAGACGGCGACATCCCAGACTCTGCCGCGCAGCGAGAATAAATATATCGCGTCCTTCATCGGGTTCGCGCCGGCGGAGGATCCGCAGGTGATCGGTCTGGTGGTGATCTATAACCCGCAGGGGACCTATTACGGCGGAACGATCGCGGCACCTGTGATGCAGGAGATTTTTGAGGATGTGCTGCCGTATATGGGCATTGCACGGGCGGGATAGAAAAAAACAGGGAATGTGGTGTTGCAAATGACGCTGAAAAGCACTATACTTTAGTTCCTGAGAATGATATACGAATGGAAGAGGTAAGGAAAATGACAGTTCAGGTAATTATTCCGGTTTTAGTCGCATTTGCGGTCACAGCGGTTTTAGGTCCCTTTATGATTCCTCTGCTGAGACGGCTGAAGGTCGGGAATACGGAGCGGGAAGAACTCACATCCCATCAGAAGAAAGCGGGCACGCCGACGATGGGCGGTATCATGATTCTGATCGCGACTGTAGTCACGTCGCTGATTTATGTGAGGGATTATCCGCGGATCATCCCGGTTCTTTTCGTGACGGTCGGATTCGGCATTATCGGCTTTCTGGATGATTATCTGAAGGTGGTGCTGCGGCGATCCGACGGGCTTCTTGCCTGGCAGAAGATGCTGTGCGAGATCGCGGTGACGGCGGTTTTCGCGGTGTACCTGATCCGGTCAGATATATCTCTGGCCATGCTGATCCCGTTTTCCGGCGGGAAATATCTGTACCTGTCCTGGCTGGCGGTTCCGATTCTGTTTCTGGCCGTTATCGGCACGGTCAACGGCGTGAATTTTACAGACGGCCTAGACGGTCTGGCTTCCAGCGTGACAGTCCTGGTCGCTACCTTTTTTTCCGTGGCTGCCGTGGGCAATTCCTGCGGCATAGCGCCGATCACCTGCGCGGTTGTGGGTGCGCTTCTCGGGTTTTTACTGTTTAATGTCTACCCGGCCAGTGTGTTTATGGGAGATACGGGATCTCTCGCGCTCGGCGGATTTGTGGCGGCTGCCGCTTATATGATGCAGATGCCGATCTTTATCCTGATCGTCGGCCTGATTTACTGGGTCGAGATCATTTCCGTTATGATACAGGTGACCTATTTTAAAAAGACAGGCGGGAAGCGTTTCTTTAAAATGGCGCCGATCCATCACCATTTCGAACTGTGCGGCTGGTCTGAAACGAGGATCGTGGCAGTGTTTTCTATTATCACGGCGCTGCTCTGCCTGGTGGCGCTGCTCGGGATGTGATCATACCAGGGTCCCAAAGTCATGAATCAAATGTCTGCGGAGCAGATACGGGTTACAAGGAGGAAAAATGGATTTTTCAGGAAAACAAGTCCTGGTATTCGGAACCGGGATCAGCGGTCTGGCGGCCGCCGGATTATTACAGAAAAGACATGCGGAAGTGATTTTGTTTGACGGGAACGAACAGCTCGATGAGAACCGCGTGATGGCGGATTTCGAGGATACGCGGGGGATCCGTTTTTATAAAGGGGATCTGCCGGAGGATGTAAGAAGCACGCTGGATCTGGCAGTCCTAAGTCCGGGGATTCCGCCTGACCTGCCGCCGGTGTGTGAGATGAAAGATGCCGGCATTCCGATCTGGGGAGAGGTGGAGCTGGCCTGGCAGTGCGGGAAGGGCACGGTTCTTGCGATCACGGGAACCAATGGCAAAACAACTACCACATCTTTGCTCGGAGAGATTATGAAAAGCAGCTGCGGCAGCGTGAAGGTGGTCGGGAATATCGGCATTCCCTACGCCGGTGCAGTGGAGGATATGACGGACAATACCGTGACCGTCGCGGAGATCAGCAGCTTCCAGCTGGAGACGATACAGGATTTTTGCCCGAAGGTTTCGGCGGTGCTCAATATTACGCCGGATCATCTGAACCGCCATCATACGATGGAGAATTATATTGCGTCCAAGATGCGCATAGCGGAAAATCAGAGCAGGGATCAGGTCTGCATCTTAAATTACGAGGATGAGATCCTGAGAGAACAGGCAAAACACCTTTCCCCGGGGATAATCTGGTTTTCCGGCTCCCGCCGGCTTGAGGAAGGGCTGTATCTGGACGGCGACAGCATTATGTGCGCGTATGGGGATACCGTTGAGAAGGTGATCGGCACCGGCGAGCTGCGTATACTCGGCCGCCATAATTACGAAAATGTCATGGCGGCGGCGGCTATGGCTTTAAGCTGCGGCATCCCGATGGAGCGTATCCGGGCGACGCTGAGGAATTTTGAGGCGGTGGAACACCGGATTGAATATGTGGCGGAAAAGCGCGGCATCCGTTTTTACAATGATTCCAAGGGAACGAATCCCGATGCCGCCATTAAGGGAATCCAGGCGATGGATCGTCCGACCTGCCTGATCGGCGGCGGATACGACAAGGATTCGGAATATACGGAGTGGATCAACAGCTTTGACGGCAAGGTAAAGCTGCTGGTTCTGATCGGTCAGACAAGGGAGAAAATTGCCGCGCAGGCAGAAGCCTGCGGTTTTACGGATTACATTTTTGCAGACAGCCTGCAGGAGGCCGTGGATCTCTGCTGCGGGAAGGCGGAGCCGGGGGACGCGGTGCTGCTCTCGCCGGCCTGCGCCAGCTGGGGCATGTTCCCCAATTACGAAGTGCGCGGAAAAATGTTTAAGGAACTGGTTCACGCATTAAAAGATTAAACTGTGTCAGGCACGCAGTGCCATGAAGGAATGTAAGAGTAAACTCATTCGCGGGTTAAAGGAGCAGGCTGTATGCGTCAGCGGCGGAAAAAGGAGAAAACAACCAAATACTTTGACTACACGCTTCTGTTTCTGATTATTTTCCTGTTGGGATTCGGTCTGGTCATGCTTTACAGTGTCAGCGCGTACGAGGCCCAGAGCGAGTTCGGCGATGCTGCCTACTATCTGAGACATCAGGCGCGCAATATCGTCATCGGTCTGATCCTGATGTTTATCGTGGCGCGGATTCCCTACGGATTCTGGAAGAGAGTCGGAGTACCGGTTTATCTGATTGCCATTGCTCTGTGTTTCGCCGTTATCCTTGTCGGAAGCGATGCCAATGGCTCCACGAGATGGCTCCGGATCGGATCCATCTCCTTTCAGCCGTCGGAACTCGCGAAGATTGCCGTCATCATATTTCTTGCGATGCTTTTGAGCAGGATACCGAAAAAGATTACGCAGCTGCGCACGATTCTCGCGGTGCTTCTGTGCGCTGTGCCGGTTATAGCGGTGATCGCGTACAGCAACTTAAGCACGGCGATCATCGTTGCGGGTATCTGTGTTCTGATGATGTTTGTCGCAAGTCCGAAATATTCGCATTTTCTGGTTCTGGCGCTCCTGCTCGTCGCGGCTGCCGGGATTTTCATACTGACGCAGTCTTACCGGAGCGGCCGTATCATGGCATGGCTGCACCCGGAGGAATATCCGGATGAGGCTTATCAGACGCTGCAGGGGCTGTACGCGATCGGATCCGGCGGTCTGTTCGGCAAAGGGCTGGGCGCCAGCATCCAGAAGCTCAGCTATGTTCCGGAGGCGCAGAATGACTTTATTTTTTCGATTATCTGCGAAGAGCTTGGCCTGTTCGGCGCAATCTGTGTGATCCTGCTGTTTGTCCTGATGATCTGGCGTTTTATGGTGATCGCAAATAACTCTTCCGATCTGTTCGGCGCTTTGCTGGTGGTCGGCGTGATGTCCCATATTTCCCTGCAGGTGATCCTGAACCTGGCGGTTGTGACGAATTCCATGCCGAACACGGGCGTGATCCTGCCGTTTATCAGCTACGGAGGTTCGTCCATGATCTTTCTTCTGGCTGAAATGGGGCTGGCACTGTCCGTCTCGCGGGGCATTCATCTCGACGAGGAGTACCCGATGGCATGACGGCAGGCGGTATCTGAATGTAAGAATGTAAGCGCTGGAGACAGGATCTGCAGGTATGAGGGATAAGCGACGGCATGACCGCAGGCAGTATCTGAATGTGAGCATGCAGCCCCGGCTGAGAGAAGTTGTCCGGCCGGAGAACAGGTGAGGAGAGGCGTATATGAGAAAGAAGAGAAGAAAACAACAGCGTCGCAGATTCCTCCGCGTTTTCCTGCCGGTTCTGATCCTGATCGCGGTTCTCGCGGTGATCATGGTCTGGAAGGTGTTTGTCGTCGATGAAGTGGAAATTGTCGGAAACGAGATTTATTCTGATGAGCAGATTGAGAGCTGGGCGCTGGATGACGAATATTCATGGAATTCCCTGTATGTGGTTCTGAAAAACAGACTACAGAAGCAGGAGGATATTCCTTTTGTGGACACAATCGACATCTCCCTGGCATCGCCCTCCAAAATCCGGATTACGGTGACGGAGAAGGGGGTACTCGGCTATATCTATATTCCGACGCTCGGACAGAACGCCTATTTTGACCAGGATGGCTTTGTCATTGAGCTGTCAACCGATGTGATCGAGGGTACGATGAAGATCAGCGGCCTGTCGGTGAAACGCGCGGAGCTGTACGAAAAGCTTGACCTGGAGGACAGCAGTATTTTAAAAATGCTCCTGTCCCTGACACAGCTTCTGAAAAAATATGACCGCGTGCCGGAACTCATTTACGTTAAGGACGACGATATCCTGCTGAGTTACGGTTCGATTCAGGTTAATCTGGGGACAGGCTCCTCCCTGAATGAAAAAATCCTGCGCATGGACGAGATCCTGTCGCGGCTGCTGGATGAAGGACGGGTCGGCACGCTTCACCTGGATACGTGGAGCCAGTCCGGCACAGACATATATTTCAAGAAGAATGAGCTGGAAGAATTTCCGGTAGACGAGCAGACGGTGCCGACGGAAAGCGGAGCGGAAACGGACGGCGGGGGCGCAGCGGAAAATGCGGCGGAGGAAAACGGCGGGGGCGCAGCGGAAAGCGCGGCGGATGAATAAACTGCGGCGACAGAATCTTCCCTGAAAAAAAACAGAGGTTTTTCATTTAATTTTTGAAAAAACAGTTGATTATTTATAGAAAAGATTATAATATTAAAGAGTTATAGTTGATGAAATTTAAGCGAATATAAATACAGAATTTTGGAGATGCAAGGAGGAGCTGTTGTGGTAGAGATTATGTCTATAGGATCTGAGTCCAGTGCCAGGATCATCGTGGTTGGCGTGGGCGGTGCGGGCAATAACGCCGTGAATCGTATGGTAGATGAGAATATTGAGGGTGTAGAGTTTGTTGGGGTGAATACAGACAAGCAGGCTTTGACGCTTTGCAAGGCACCGACTCAGATTCAGATCGGCGAGAAGCTGACGAAGGGTCTTGGCGCGGGCGCACAGCCGGAGATCGGGGAGAAGGCGGCCGAGGAGAGTTCGGAGGAACTGGCGAAGGTGCTCGAGGGAGCGGATATGGTGTTTGTCACCTGCGGCATGGGCGGCGGCACCGGCACGGGCGGTGCTCCGGTCGTGGCCAGGATCGCGAAGGACATGGGCATTCTCACCGTCGGCGTTGTGACAAAGCCCTTTAAGTTTGAGGCGAAGAAGCGCATGACGAATGCCATGGCCGGTATAGAGAACCTGAAAGAGAGCGTGGACACACTGATCGTCATCCCGAATGACAAGCTTCTTGAGATCGTGGATCGCCGGACGACGATGCCGGACGCACTGAAGAAAGCGGACGAGGTGCTTCAGCAGGCCGTGCAGGGCATTACTGACCTGATCAATCTCCCGGCTCTGATCAATCTCGATTTTGCGGATGTGCAGACCGTTATGAAGGACAAAGGCATGGCGCATATCGGTATCGGCTCCGCAATCGGTGACGAGAAAGCGATCGAGGCCGTGAAGATGGCGGTATCCAGCCCGCTGCTCGAGACCACGATCACGGGAGCGTCCCATGTGATCATAAATATTTCCGGCGATATTTCCCTGATGGATGCCAACGACGCGGCGAGTTATGTGCAGGATCTCGCTGGAGATGAGGCGAATATCATCTTTGGCGCGAAGTACGATGAGTCAGTGCCGGATGCGGCGACGATCACTGTCATTGCGACCGGACTTGAGGAGCCTGCGCAGTCTCCGAGTATCATGCCCGGCATGAATTCCAGGTTTGGCGGCACTTCTCCTGTGAATATTACGAGGACGACAGGCGGCACCCAGCCCGTGCAGCAGGGAGCGCCTTCGATACAGAAGCCGGTGAATCCCACCCCCACGGTCCAGCAGAAGAACATCCAGATTCCGGAATTTTTAAAGAACTCGCGCAGATAGGAATGTACACTTAATCAGATAAAAAAGAAAACACCCCTGTGATTTTGACAAAAAAATCGCGGGGGTTTCTTTATACTGTTCTGAGACAGGGAAACAGGCGGACAAAACAGCTCATGGCGACGGAGTCTGCCGCAGGACTTCAAAAAACGGACGGACAAAACAGGATTTCTGTGCGGCGTATGACGTTATTGACGGCCGGGGAGGTGAAACGTGAGATATATATGGTATCCCGACATATTTTTTCTGGTAAACTTTCTGATGGATACCGCCGCGCTTCTTCTGGCCGCCGTTATCTGCGGCCAGAGGACAGCGCCGGGCAGGATTTTTTCGGTATCGGCGGGTACCGTCGGAATCAGTATGGGTCTGATGATCCTTTTGCCTTTCCGGCTGATGTATGTTCTGCTGCTGTATCTTGTCCTGCACCCGCTCATGACGGCGCTGGCCTTTCGGCCGAACGGATGGCGGGAGTTTCTGCGTCTTCAGGCGGCGGTATATCTGCTGCTCTTTCTGGCGGGCGGAGTGCAGGAGAGCCTGTATTTACAGTCCGGTTCTGGCGGAGCGGCCGTCATTCTGTCTGACGGGATTCTGGCGATGGCTCTGTTTATTCTGTAGCAGATCAGGCAGCGCGTCTTCAGCCGGGTCTGCGTGGCGGAATTGTGGTATCGCGGAGAGAAGATTTCACTGAACGCTTATTGTGACAGCGGAAATCTTCTGCGGCATCCGGACAGCGGCCGGCCGGTCAGCATAGTGGAACGGTCGGCTCTGCCGGAGCTTTGGATCCGGCAGCTTCCGCCGGTCGGTACAATTCCCTGCCGTACGGTGAGTGACGAGAATGCGCGGATGGAGGTGATTGCTTTTGACAGAATGTACATATATCTGCGGGGCAGGATAAAAGAAATCCGGGCGCCTGAGATCGGTCTGGGGGACGGATGCCTGATGCAGGTTCCCGATGTACAGCTGCTGCTGAACGCAGCTTATTTGTGAACTGCTCCGGTGAAGGGCAGAGAAAAATGGCTGCTGCGCAGACGACACACTATCTATGTTTTCATATCATGATACAAGGGACAAAAGGTCAGAAATCGGATGCTTGCATCCGTATTTC
>JAJBVI010000011.1 GCA_020859905.1 Lachnospiraceae bacterium
ACAGAGAGCTGGCAAATCAAAAGATATGATATTCTTGCTTAATGAGTGCAAAACGGATGAAAACGATTTGGAAATTAATCGAATGCTTTACTATTGTACTACAAAAATAGATGTTACCTGCCAGTTTATGCCTGTTCGCAACACGGTTTTATATTATCCGGAATTTATAAAACGTAATGGAAAAGCTATTCGTGAATCGATGGAATGTTATAAAAAAGAATATGTTCTTTCGGAAAAGAATGAGCAGAAAATGAAACTGATTCGCAGGAACATACGTCAATATGAAAAGAGGATAAAGGATGATCCGATGTGGCGCCACATAGAATCTTTAGGGAGAAATCTGAGGCTGAGTGCCGTGGAGGCTGTATCCGGAGAGAAACGAGATTGTATTTCGAATGAATATTATGGAGTTTTAAGCGAATATCTGGAATATTGGAAAAGAACCAAACCGGATAGAACAGAGTATCAGAAAATGTATCGCATGTTTCTGGAATCCAGGAAGAATGCACAGAATTGGCTGGCAATCACAGGATTGATAAAAGTGGAAAACGACAGGGATATTTTTGCCGGAGCCGAAAGTTCCAACGATGGAGATGAACAGAAAATAGTTCTGCATGACAAACGGATTGTGAATTTGCCGGAAAAGCAGCAAACTATCAGACAACAAATAGATGGGATTATTAAACTGATAGATGAATGCACGTTTGATGAGGATGAGTTAAAATATTTTTCGTCTGATGGAATTTTCTGTTTTAAAGACGGAATGATATGCAGATCAAACGTAGAGCAGTACAGGGCAGGTAATGCCTGGAAATAAAAGTGAGGTATGTATATGCATTATCAGGATATTAATGAGATTCTTGCCAAAGGCATAAAATTGGAAGATATGTCTCCGGAATATGTGAAGGAAATATCGGATGCTAATGCATATCTGGTGAGAAGAGAAGGTGAGAAACCGGTATGGTTAGATGATTTTCTTGAGTCTAACCGGTGTAAGCTGGTTGAGACAATATGCAGGGCAACATCTGCGGCTCAGGGAATTTCTTCACTGCAAGGATATAGAGAAGGCTATTTTAATGAAATTATTCAAAATGCAAACGATCTTCATTGTGGTGACTCTGTCTGTATAATTGCGGGAGAAAAGGGCAATAATCTCACTCTTAAGTGCCGTTATGATGATGAAGGATTTTCATTGTCTAATATATATGCTTTTTTAAACAGGGAAATGTCAGATAAAACTGACGATGACAGCCAGACCGGTAAATTTGGCGTAGGAATAAAATCATTCTTTAAGTTTGCAGAAAGTTTGAGAATTGAGAGCAATGTGCTGTTTGATTTCTCAATTGACAGAACCGGCAGTGATAATAATATAACGGGAACTGCAAAAATAAATCCGGCATGGTCTGGTGAACAGACATCGATTTTCATCAGTTATGATCCGGGATTTGAAAGTGAGTTTAATACAGGGAAGTTGTCTGCGCTTATTAAGTGCTTATGCGGCAGGCAAAATCCGGATGTTCTCAGATTTTTTCTGACCGGAGATGATTCAGAGATGGTATTTGATATACGATCTCTGATATTTATGCGTTTGAACGGAAAGACCAGACAAAGCGTTTCAGATCTTGAGTTTAGGGGGAAAATACATAATGTAAAGATTTGCTGCAGAGATTCTGTAAAAGCAAAGACAGTTACAGCCGCTGCGGAAAGATGGAAAACAGGTGAGTTTCTGTTAAATGCAGAGGTTGATCAGAATGTTATATATGAAAAGGAATACATAGTTTTCTCTGATAACAATACCTCGGCGGCATTTCCCGTGTCAGAATTTTCTTCAGATAACAATAGAATGTATGCAACATATTATTTGAAGACAGATACTAAAGGGCGGCTCTTGCCAATTGGTATGCTGGCCGACTCTAAGTATGCCAATATACATAGAAATGATGTTGGCGACAGCGAAGAAAAGATAAATGAAGTATATGATAAATTAAGAGGGTTTATGAAGAGCCTGTATGGATTTATGTGTTCGGAGGAAGCTGCGGGTTTATCTTGTGCTGATGCGGTAAGCGATGTGTTCCATAACATAATTGCGAGATATCTGACGGTGGATAGCAGAGATTATCCGGAAACACCTTTGCAGGAAGTTTATTACAATAATTCATTTTTGCCGAAAAAATATAATGAGAAAGCAAAGACCTTTGTGATTGAGCATAAGCGAAAGGAAGCTTATGACAGTGCTTCATATCAGGAGGGTGATATCATAAAGGAACTCAAAGAGAATTATTTTGAGTTTGTTGAGAAGAAAAACGCATATGATTTGCAGGAACTTATTTCAGATTCAAAGTGTATTAATGGCGTTTGTAAGGTATATGGATTGCTCTCGGATCAGGGTAATGAAATACCTGATCAAAACAGAAAGCCGGCATCTGAAATAACAAATTATTTTTCTTCTGTTGGAGAATATTTAGTATACGAGATCTCTAAAGAACGCAGAGATGAGCTGTTTGTTTCAGATGCGGAAATTGATGTCTGGCTTCTCAGGATTCAGGAGGAAGCTGGTAATTATTTTGATGCCGGAATCTTTTTGAAGCTCGTCGGCAGATATGGATTAAACGAAGCCATTGCTTATGATGGCAGTATCCGACATACAAATCTGAGCTTCAAAGATTATCTGTTTAATGGGATATTAACTTCAAATCATGGACTTTTGTCACAGTATCAGAATCAGTTCTATGATAAAAAATATTTCGGGCTGAAACAGGAATTGCTGCAAAAGAGATATCAGGATTATGGTAATAAAAAGAATCCGTATATGATTCGATGTGTTCGGCCGGTGGGCAAATCAGCTGCAGGCTGGGATGGTACATATGATTTTTATGAAATGTGTCCTCCTCAGAACTCCCGCGAAAAACTTTCAGAGCCGCAGCTGCTTCTGGAGAGAATGGCTTTTGACGGGAGGTTTACGGGATTGCGGTTATCCGGTACAGATCTTACGCTTTTTGAAACAAAAGCGAAAGATCTGCGGAAAAGGGATTACCGGTTCAGGAATTATACGATTGATGAGCAGCAGATGATTCAATTGTCATGTATGAGAGATATTCACCTGGAAAGCTTTGCAGATTTTATAAATGCTGTTAAGTACAGAAGTATGCTGTCTGAGGAGCTTCAGAAGTATATTCATATCTCCTGCCGGGAGAAATCAATTTCAACCAGAGACATAGCGGAGAATGTATTGCCTGTTATGGTTGAAAGCCCTGAAGGTGAAAACAGGAAATATCTGCTTAATGAATTTGTTCCGTCAGATGTAGAAATAGCGGAAATAGTTGAAAATAGTAATAATGAAGTCCTGATTAAAAACGCCGGATTTGTGTATAAGATTACCGGATACCAGGTTCATGTATACAGATTTGCGTCTCAATCAGGAAGAAGAATCCTGGCATATTTTGGAGAAGGAAAATGCCAGGTAAAAACAGACGCGGCAAAGAAGTTCAGAGAGGTTGCAAAGTACTGTTCGACAGATAAGAATGTTTATATTTTTTATGATAATATTCCGAATGATATTCAGCAGGCTGTCACGAATGTCCTTGATGAAGTTGGTGTGAACACAAAGAAATTGGAACTTCTTGAAGGCTATATTCATAACGGCAACTCAACAAAGACAATGAGTTACATGTCTCGAAGAAGAAATCTTGCAAGGGTAAAAAAGAAGCTTTTGTTAGATTGGATCGAGTTCCAGGAAGAAATAGAACCGATTTATGATACAGAGATTTTGTACCGTTTGCTGTCGGCACGAGGCAGTTACGATATTTTTTGTCCGATATGCTCAGATATTCCTGTAGAAATGTTTGATTATGGAGAGGATACAAAAAAGAAACATAGCAGAAGGATAATTCTGTTAGAGAATGAAAACCCTGATACTAACACGGAAGTTCCATATATTGTTACAGTTTCATGTCCTTATTGCTGTCAAAGACTGAGAAGTACGTTAATAAAGTCGGAATTCGATGGGGAAAATATTATTTTGACCACAGAGATGGCGCATGGTTTACATGAGAAGACAAAAAGTAAGCAGCAGATAGAGTTATCGCCAGTGAATATAGAGGTTATGAAAAAGTTCAGGCTATTGTAGAAGAGAAGGGCTTTGTTAAAAATGATTGCGCTACAGAAAAAAGTGTGCTATACTCCTGTAAGAGTTTGCAAAAAAGCAATATATTACGAATATATCAGAAAGCAATATATCGCAAACATATCAGAAAGGAGCTGTCATGACTATGAAGCATGTAAAGACTCTGAACATGAAAAAGCTGCAGAATACCGTAAAGAAGGGCGGCTGCGGCGAGTGTCAGACATCCTGCCAGTCTGCCTGCAAGACATCCTGCACCGTGGGCAATCAGTGCTGTGAGCATAAATAGGCAGTTTTAATTGTATAAGTGTATGATCAGGCCGTATGCCGGAATGCATGCGGTCGTTTGTTGTGAAAGTGACCGTATCGGACAGATTCAGACCGCGCTTTTGCAACCTGCATGTTGTAAAAGAGAGGCGCACGCATGATTCATCAGTACAAAAACAATGGCTATAATATTGTTCTTGACGTGAACAGCGGATCGGTTCATGTGGTAGATGATCTTTCCTATGAGATCGTCTCGCTGTATGAGGATCATTCCGCGGAGGAGATTACGGATCGGCTCGTGTCCTCCTATCCGAAGGAGGAAATCGCTGAGGCCTATGATGAGATCCGGGAGCTGGTCCGTGAGGGTCTGCTGTTTACGGAGGACGGGTATGAATCTTATATCGCGGATTTTAAGAAGCGTCCGACCGTGGTGAAGGCGCTCTGTTTACATATTGCCCACGACTGCAATCTTTCCTGCCGCTATTGTTTTGCGCAGGAAGGGGAGTATCATGGGCGCCGGGAGCTGATGAGTTTTGAGGTCGGCAGGCAGGCGCTGGATTTCCTGATTGCGAATTCCGGTCACAGGCGGAACCTCGAGGTGGATTTCTTCGGGGGAGAGCCTTTGATGAACTGGCAGGTCGTAAAGGATCTGGTGGCTTACGGGCGCGGGCAGGAAAAGATCCATGACAAAAATTTCCGTTTTACCCTGACGACGAACGGCGTTCTCTTAAATGACGAGATCATGGAGTTCGCAAACCGGGAGATGGCGAATGTGGTTCTGAGTATTGACGGCCGGAAGGAGGTCAACGACCATATGCGCCCGTTCCGAGGAGGACAGGGGAGCTATGACCGGATCGTGCCGAAGTTTCAGCAGTTTGCCGGGAGCCGGCACCAGGAACGGTATTATGTCCGCGGGACCTACACCCGCTATAATCCTGATTTTTCCGAGGATGTGCTCCATCTGGCGGACCTGGGATTCAAACAGATTTCCGTGGAGCCGGTGGTGGCGGAGGACTCGGAAGCCTATGCCCTCCGCAGGGAGGATCTGCCGAAGCTGTTTTCGGAGTATGATAAGCTGGCGGCGGAGATGGTCAGGCGGCGCAGAGAGGGGAGAGATTTTAATTTCTTCCATTTCATGATCGATCTGGAGGGCGGTCCCTGTGTGGCGAAGCGCCTGTCGGGATGCGGCTCCGGGACGGAGTATCTGGCGGTGACTCCCGCGGGAGACCTTTACCCGTGCCATCAGTTCGTGGGAAATGAGGAGTTTCTCATGGGGAATGTGTGGGACGGGGTGACGCGGACAGACATCCGGGATGAATTTAAATCCTGCAATGTCTACGCGAAGGAATCCTGCAGGGAATGCTTTGCGAGGTTTTACTGCAGCGGCGGATGCGCCGCGAACTCCTGGCATTTTCACGGGGATATCAACGGCACATACGAGATCGGCTGCGAACTGCAGAAAAAACGGATCGAGTGTGCGATCATGCTCAAAGCGGCACAGGCGCAGGATCAGGCGTGACCGGATTGGCTGTGAGCTGCTCAAAGCGCCGGAAGCACAGAATCAGGCGTGACCGGGGCGTCTGCGAGCCGTATAAAATCCGGGGAACGTGCTTTCATACACGTTGGCGCGCTGCGACAGCAGCGCATGTGAGATTACGATTTAAATGACATCTGCAAGTGAAGAAAATGGGCGTTTTCTTACTATTATATAAATTCTGGAGGTAAATATTAAATGAAGAAAAGGAAATCAGCAGTGGCTTTTGTCATATTGCTTGTGATTGTGGCATTGCTGGGCTACTATTGCTTCGGTATCATCAAAGGCACTGCGGCTAAGGACAGTGATTCCGGCATCAAGCTGGGTCTGGATCTGGCCGGCGGTGTGAGTATTACCTACGAAGTTGCGGGAGATGAGGATCCGACCTCAGAGGAGATGTCGGATACGATCTACCAGCTGCAGCAGCGTGTCAGCGCCTACAGCACAGAGGCGGAGGTTTACCAGGTCGGTGACGACCGGATCACGGTTGAGATCCCCGGCGTGACGGATGCCAATGAGATTCTGTCCGAGCTCGGTTCTCCGGGTTCCCTGGAGTTCCAGACACCGGACGGCGAGGTATATATGACCGGCGAGTACGTGGCGGACGCGCAGGCCGCGACGACGACGAACTCCACGACAGGCGTTACATCCTACTGTGTGGAGCTGACGCTGACGGATGAGGGCGCGGAGATTTTTGCCGAGTATACCGAGGAATATTTAAATGACTATCTGCCGATCTACTATGACGGTGAGTGCATTACGTATCCCGAGGTGCAGTCCGTGATCACAAACGGTGTGGCGCAGATCACCGGTATGGACAGCTATGAGGATGCGGAGATACTGGCGACGCAGATCCGAAGCGGCGCCCTGACGCTGGAGCTTTCCGAGCTGCAGTCCGAGGTCGTCGGCGCGAAGCTCGGCTCGCAGGCGTTGAGTACTAGCATCATTGCCGCGGTTATCGGTATCCTGATCATCATCGTGTTTATGTTGTTTATGTACCGGATTCCGGGTCTGGCGGCGGCGATCGCACTGCTGATCTACACCGGTATTCTGCTCTCGATTTTACATCTGTATAACATTACGCTGACACTGCCCGGTATTGCGGGTATCATCCTGTCGATCGGTATGGCGGTGGATGCGAACGTTATTATTTTCGCCCGCATCAAGGAGGAGATCGGTGCCGGGAAGAGCGTCAACAATGCGATCACGACCGGATTTAAGAAAGCTTTTTCGGCTATCCTGGACGGCAATGTCACCACGCTGATTGCAGCTGTGGTTCTGTATCTGCGCGGCTCGGGTTCCGTCCGCGGATTCGCGGTCACGCTGGCGCTCGGTATCATTTTCTCCATGTTTACCGCACTCGTGATCACGCGCCTGCTGCTGCGATCGCTCTACGGGCTGGGCATTCAGGATAAGAAATTCTATGGCGAGAAAAAGGCGCGGGAGCCGTTCAACTTCCTCGGGAAGCGGTTTGTCTGCATCGGCATTTCCGTGGCGGTCATCGCGGCCGGTTTCATCGGAATGGGTGCCTACAAGGCGGTTGACGGCAATGTCCTGAACTTCAGTCTTGAGTTCATGGGCGGTACTTCGACGACCGTTACATTTGACACAGACTATACGATCGAGGAGATTGATGAGGAGATCGTTCCTTATATCGAGGAGGTTACAGGCGACAGCAATGTCCAGACACAGAAGGTATCCGACAGTACGGACGTCATCTTCAAGACGCGGACACTGTCCCTGGATGAGAGAGAAGAACTCGTATCCGTTCTGGAGGAGAACTTCGGTGTGACGGAGGACGATATCGCGGAATCCCAGAATATCAGCTCCACGATCAGCAGCGAGATGAGGAACGACGCCATCTGGGCCGTGATCATCGCGACGATCTGTATGCTGATCTACATCTGGTTCCGGTTCAAGGATATCCGCTTTGCGGGCAGCGCGGTCATCGCGCTGGTGCATGACGTGCTGATCGTACTCGCGTTCTACGCGCTGTCGCGGACCAGCGTGGGCACCACATTCATCGCCTGTATGCTGACGCTGGTAGGTTATTCCATTAACGCGACCATCGTTATCTTCGACCGTATCCGTGAGAATATGGCGCTGGAGGCGGGCAATCGCGAGCTGGATCTGAAGCATGTGGTGAACAACAGTATCACGCAGACGCTCTCACGAAGCATCAATACATCTGTGACGACGTTTATCATGGTATTCATAATCTTCCTCCTGGGTGTATCGTCTATCCGTGAGTTCACCGGACCGCTGACGATCGGCGTGATCTGCGGCGCGTATTCGTCCGTATTCCTGACCGGCTCGATCTGGTATATGTTTAAATCCAGTTCACTGAAGAAGCGGGGCGCGCAGCCCGGGACGAAGCCGTCAAAATCAAATAAAAAGAAGAAATAGGCAATAAGACAAATGGCAGGGACCCGGTGGAACAACCGGGTCTTTTCCGACATCAGGTGGAATAAGCATGATAGCGGTAATGATTTTAGCAGTATATTTGATTGTGGTGAATATTGTCGGGTTTGCCCTGATGAGGGCGGACAAGAGACGTGCGGTGCGTCATAAGTGGCGCATCCGGGAACGCAGCCTTTTTTTGTGCGCTGTTATCGGCGGCAGCGCGGGGAGCTGGGCCGGGATGTATGTCTTCCGGCATAAGACACAGCATCTTCGGTTTGTGCTGGGGATGCCGACGATTCTGGTGCTGCAGATCGCGACCGCAGTACTGATCATCAGACTTTCATAGAGGTTGGCGCGCTGCGACAGCAGCGCATGGGCTTTCATAGATGTAGGCGCACTGCGACAGCAGCGCGTGGGAGTTTAATTTAGAAGAAGCAGGAGGAACAAAATGCAGCAGTATATGGAGTGTAAGCGCGGATCCTATACGATCCGGGGAACCGTTTATATACCGGAGGAGGCATCGGCGGATTACAGGGTACCTATGACGATATTCTGCCATGGATTTACGGCGGACCGCAACGAGACGCTTTTTATCCACAGACGCCTGGCGATGCTGCTCTGTGAAGCCGGTATTGCAGCGCTGTGTTTCGACTTTATGGGGAGCGGGGAGAGCGACGGCACATTTGAGGAGATGTCCGTCCTGACGGAGACTGCCGATGCGCTGGCGGTTCTTCAGTATGCCGGAACGCCGGACTATGTTGACCCGGATCGGATCGCGCTGCACGGGATGAGCCAGGGCGGACTGGTGGCATGTCTGGCGGCCGCGCGGGAGCCGGAGAAAATCCGGGCGCTGAGCCTGTGGGCGCCGGCGCTGTCCATCCCTGATATGTGCAGGGAAGGGTATCTTCTGAGGATTTCTCTGGATAAAATCGAAGAAAACGGATATATTGATTACCAGGGAGTAAAACTGGGATCGGTCTATGTGCGGCACGCGCTGAAAACAAACGTCTGGGAAGAACTCAAATCCTATGCCGGCCCAATTCAGACGGTTCACGGCACGGCTGATGAGACGATTCCATATGAGTACTCCGTAAAACTGCGGGATTGTTTCCCGGAGCAGTGTGTCTTAAAAACTGTCGAGGGTGCGGATCACGATTTTGAGACGATTCCGTACAACCGGCAGAGGCTGGAGCATGCCGCGGCATTTTTGAAGGAGCAGCTGCTGTAACCGGCACGGCCCCGCGCCCGACGCTGAGAGACTGTCGTTTCGTATGAGGAAAAGGAGGAAAGCGGTATGAGTGTATTGCGGATGAGTATCCTGATTTTGTGGGATTGGTCGAGATCTTTTTTCGGTACTGTCTTTGTCGCGTGCGTCCTGATCGGCTTTGTTCTGTTTCTTGTGGAGCTGGCGATTTATCGCGCGAAGAAGAAATCAGAGAAAACGCAGTGATGGGTCAAATGGTTGCCGGGAAAGCATACCGTTGAGGGATCGGGCGCTGTGCCGGGACAGAATCTTATTCTGCGTACACAGCGGGAAAGAAGGTTGATTATGCGAATAGCATTGATTACGGGGGCATCCAGCGGTCTTGGGAAAACATTTGCGGAGCAGATTGACTGTACGGAAACAGGCATTGATGAAATCTGGCTGGTGGCGCGGCGCAGGGAGAGACTGGAGGAGACGGCTCGGGAGCTGTCCCATCCGTCGAAGATACTTTCGCTGGATCTTCTGAAGGAAGAGAGTTTTAAGACGCTGGAGGATGAGCTGAAGCAGGATATACAGGTGGGGCTGTTTGTCAACTGCGCGGGCTATGCCAAGATTGGAAATTATGAAAAAGTGAGCAGGATGGATTCGGAGATGATGATCGATCTGAACTGCCGGGCGGCGGTGAGCACCACGCTGGTGGTCCTGCCGTATATGCGGGCGGGAGACCGGATCCTGGAGATCTGTTCCACATCTTCATTTCAGCCGATCCCGCATCTGAATATTTATGCCGCGAGCAAGGCATTTCTGTACAGCTACACGCGGGCGCTGCGCATGGAGCTGCTGCCGCGGGGAATCGTTGTGACGGCGGTCTGTCCCTGGTGGGTGAAGGATACGGAGTTTATCCAGGTGGCGCGGGATAACCGGTCGAACCCGGACGTGGCGGAATCCATCCGCGGATTTCCTCTGGCGACGAAGGAGGAGGATGTTGTGCGGCGGGCGCTGCGCGGCAGCAGGATGAAACTGGCCGTCTCCACGCCTGGCGTGATGTGCTTCTTCCACCGGATCTTTTCGAAGGTGATTCCGCGGAAATGCCTGCTTTACATCTGGGAGATTTTCCGGCGGTTGTAGATACGGATGAAAACAGTTAAAAGAGAAAAAAGTCCGTATGCCGGTCGGAGAAATACGGACGAAAACAGCTAAAAGAGAAAAACAGTCCGTATGCCGCCGGGAAAAACCGTCGGAAGCAGAAAAAAGGATATGAGAAATGATATATGAGAATGTTTTAGAGGCGATCGGGCACACGCCGATGGTGCGTCTGAATCGCATGAATAAACTCGGAAACGCGCAGATTCTGGTAAAATTCGAGGGTTTAAATGTCGGCGGATCTATCAAGACCCGCACCGCCTATAATATGATCACCCGGGCGGAACAGGAAGGAAAGATCGGATCGGATACCGTGATCGTGGAGCCGGAGAATGCCGCGATCCTGGCCGGAGGCAATATCGGTACGCATCTGCAGATGGGGATCGGCGACGGGATCATTCCGGATATCCTGAACCAGCAGATCTATGATGAAATTTACATAGTATCGGATGAGGAGGCGCTGCGGACGGCGAAGGATCTGGCAAAAAAAGAGGGGATCATGTGCGGCATCTCCAGCGGGACGAATGTGGCGGCAGCCTTAATGCTGGCGGAAAAGCTGGGCGAGGGAAAAACGGTTGTCACGGTGCTGCCCGACACGGCGGAGCGGTATTTCTCTACGCCGCTGTTTGAATAACATTTTACAGAGAGTTTATATATTGTATACAGGAAATGTTTGACAAATCAGAAATGTTGTGGTTTAATGTGCGGGAAAGGTACAGACAAACAAATGTGATTTCTGATGCCGTGCGCATGGAAATGACAGACCTGTTTTATGAGTTGCAGAAAGGGTGATTTTATTGATGAAACAGACAATGATTCAGTTAAGAGCAACCGATGAAGTTCAGGAGTTTGTGAAAGCTGCCGCTGCATGTGATTTTGACATTAATCTGCAGTGTGAAAGGGCGATCGTGGATGCGAAATCTTTCCTCGGGGTTTTGAGTCTGGGGCTTTGCAGGAAACTGACCGTTTCCTATGTCGGGATAGACGGCAGATTCGAACGGATCCTGAATAAATACGCGGTTGCTTAAAGGTGATCCGGGGGGAATTGCGCCGGAGATTGAAGTGAATTCTGAAACAATACGCAGCTGCTTAAGGCTGCGCAGACTCCCGGTCCGGGAGTTCCGACGATTCCGGGAGTCTGGCAGATAAATGAGAACGCTCTCTTTAAAGGAAAAGAGAGGGTTCTTTTTTGTCTTGATTCCTGCCCTGCGGCATGTTAAACTTGTTTGGATAGCAGGTTTTCATCAGTGTCTGTACTGCTGACTGAAAAGCGGCGGCGGTTGCTGGATAAGTGAGATAGGAAATCTTTGATTTCCGTTATCAGACTTATGCAAAGCTGTGCGAAGCACGGAGCGATGGGCTTTTATACATGTCGGTGCGCTGCGGCAGCAGCGTATGGGGTTTACTATGAAGAATAAGATAGAAGATGATGATTCCGCTTATATGATGTACGAACTGCACCGGAAGGAAGTCCGCAGGCAGTTGGTTCCGCCGATTGTGTTTTTCGCAGCGATCGGTGTCATCATCCTGATCTCGCTGGTAAAGCATCAGCAGCAGGTGAACTCCGGAGTGGCGGAGATCACGGCAGATGCCATCCTTGTCGACTATATGACGTTGTCTCTCGGGCAGACGATTTATGAGAATACGGATGAGCTGGACGACAGCTATGGCGATTATTTTTATTTGGGCGCCGATTTCCTCGAGGTTGGGTCGGATGTGACGCTGGAGGTATTCGGGCATGTGGGAACCGTGGTATTTGAAGGCGGGAGCATGGTGGAGACTTACTGCTGGATCTGCGACGACGACGAAGTGACACAGACAGATGTGGACGCGATGGCGGGAGAGCTTACAACGGCCTACGGCGACTACACGGAGGATGGATCCGGCACATATTACTGGTATGCCGATGAGGACGGGATGCTGGGCGACAATGACGGGGCGGCGTGGGTGTCCTGCGGACTGAACGGGGACGGGATCCTGGAGATCCGGGGAGAAGCCCTGCAGTGACCGTCGGTCTGATTCATCTGACAGGACTCATTCGTCCGGCGGACAGAATGGGTGCCGGAGATGATATACAGGTGTATATCGGTTTGGCTGTTTATATGAACGGCATCAATGACATAAGGACATCTGACAGGAGGAGTATGATATGATTTACAGAAAATTTCAGGACATGGAGCTGTCCGCGCTCGGGATGGGCGCGATGCGCCTGCCGGTGATCGACGGGAAGGAAGGGCAGATCGATGAGCCCGCCACGCAGGAGATGGTCGATTACGCGATGGCGCACGGCATCAATTATTACGATACTGCCTGGGGTTATCATGAGGGGCAGTCCGAGCCGGTGATGGGGAGAGCGCTGAAAAAATACCCAAGAGACCGGTTTTATCTGGCTTCCAAGTTTCCGGGGTATGATCTCGCTAATATGCCGAAAGTGCAGGAAATTTTTGAAAAGCAGCTGGAGAGATGCCAGGTGGAATATTTTGATTTTTATCTCTTTCATAATGTCTGTTCCATGAATATCGACGCTTATCTGGATGATGAGCAATACGGGGTTTATACTTATCTGACGGAACAGAAGAGAAACGGACGGATCCGGCATCTGGGCTTTTCCGTGCACGGCGACATCGAGGTCACAAAGCGTTTCCTCGCGGCATACGGCAAGGATATGGAGTTCGGGCAGATTCAGCTGAACTGGGTGGATTACGATTTCCAGGATGCGAAGAGCAAGCTTGCGCTGTTTAAAGAGTATCAGATCCCGGTCTGGGTGATGGAGCCGCTGCGCGGCGGCAGGCTCGTATCCCTCGGGGACGAATATATTGCCCGGTTAAAGGCGATACGCCCGGATGAGAGTATCCCGGGCTGGTCCTTCCGCTTTCTGCAGACGATTCCGGAGGTGGTTGTGACGCTCTCGGGCATGTCGGATTTTGCGCAGATGAAGGAGAATATAGAAATTTTTGATACGGAACGGCCTCTTGTTAAGGAGGAATGGGACGGACTGATCGCGATTTCAGAGGAGATGCTCCGGAAAAATGTCCTCCCGTGTACAGCGTGCCGCTATTGTACGTCCTACTGCCCGCAGGAGCTGGACATCCCGATGCTGCTCAATCTCTATAACGAGCACGCGTTCACCGGCGGCGGATTTATCGCGCCGATGGCATTGTCACGCGTTCCGAAGGACAAACGTCCGTCCGCCTGCGTCGGATGCAGGAGCTGCGAGGCGGTATGCCCGCAGGAGATCAAGATATCCGAGGCGATGACGAGATTTACGGAACTACTGTAAAAGGATCGTGAACAGACCGTGACTACTGCGAATCGGTCGATTTTCATAGATGTTAATACTCTGTGGCAGCAACACACGCAGGTTTATACATTTACACAATAAGAAGAAAGAAGAAATATCATGGATGGGGTTACAAACGTCAGAGATCTGACGGCGGGACCGGTCGCGCGAAAGCTCTACCGGTTTGCGCTGCCGATCATATGTACGAATCTGCTTCAGGCGGTCTACAATGTGGTGGACATGGTGATCGTGGGCAGGTTCCTCGGCTCCGCCGGCATCACGGCGGTGAACGTGGGCGGACAGGTGGTGATGATCGTCTTCGTGATCATCAGCGCCTATTCCAACGCGGAGGCGGTGGTGGTGGGTCAGCTGACCGGCGCCGGCCGTAAAAAGGATATCCCGGCGGCTGTGAATACGACGCTGATTTTCTCTCTTGTGATGGCGGCAGTCCTGATGATGGGCGTCATCACTCTGTCGACGCCGCTGCTTACGGCACTGAATGTGCCGGAGGAGGCGTTCGACGGTGCAAAGAGTTATCTCGTCGTCTATATGTGCGGCACGTTTTTCGTATACATATATAATGCACTGTACGGGCTGCTCCGCGGTATCGGGGAGTCTACGGCACCCATGGTGTTTGCCATCGTGTCGACGGGTGTCAACATCGCGCTCGACGTTCTGTTTGTCGCGGTGCTGTCTCTGGGGACCGGCGGCGCGGCACTGGCTACGGTTCTGTCGCAGGCGCTGAGCATGACCCTCATGATCGTGTTTGTGCTGAAACGTGTGTCTGTCTATCAGTTCCTGCTGAAAGAGTTCCGCATCGCGCGGCACTGGCTGAAGGAGACGCTGAAAGTGGGATTCCCCCAGATGTGCCAGTTTGTCCTGACGAATATTTCCTTTTTGCTGCTCAGCGCACTGATCAACCGATACGGTGTGCAGGCTGCCGCGGCGGCGGGGGCGACGAATAAGATTTACACATTTGCGGTGCTGCCCGCACAGGCCATGATGGCGGCGATCGTCACGCTGACGGCGCAGAATCTGCCGGGGAAGGATTACAGACGCATCCTGCGCGGCCTGGGGTACGGCATTCTGCTGGCGACGCTGATCGCGGCAGCCGTATGGATTCTCTGCGAGCTGTTCCCCGGGCAGCTGCTCGGCGTATTTACGACGGAGGCCGGGGTGATCGAGGTCGGGATCCCGTTCATGCGCATCTTTATCTGCTGTATCCTGATCGAGAACGTGATGTTCTGCGTCAACGGGCTGCTGACCGGCTCGGGCTATACGCACATTACGATGATCGGCGCGCTCATTGCCGCGTTCGTGGTGCGCTACGCGCTCGCCTGGGTGCTGAGCCAGAGAACCGCGATGGGCTTTAACGGCATTGCGCTGTCGTACGTATTCGCGCCCTGCGCGACGCTCGGTATCGGTGGGGTATTCGCCCTGACGGGGCGCTGGAAGCGTCCGCGGGTGAAGATGTGATGGGAGCCTTCGCTGCTTCCGCCCGCAAACGATTGTTAAATTCTGGTCTGAAGTGTTTCAGGTTAAAAAATCTCTGATCCCGTAAATAAATTGTTGTAATATGTGGGAAAATTTCTTATAATAAATTTGTATGTGCTGCTGTCGCAGCGCACTACCTCATTCGCCGCCGGTACAAGGTGAATTGCCGCACAGTGCCGGGAGATGGCGGCTCGTGCCGGATAAGAATGACATCATATTTTGGAGGAAAAAGAATGTACGGAACAGATGAGATTCGGGTTATTGATCCCGATGTGGCGGATGCCATCGACGCTGAGATGAATCGGCAGAATGACCACATTGAACTGATCGCGTCGGAGAACTGGGTGAGCCCGGCCGTCATGGAGGCGCAGGGCAGCGTGATGACGAATAAATATGCGGAGGGCTATCCCGGCAAGCGCTATTACGGCGGCTGTCAGTGCGTGGACGTGGTGGAGGAACTCGCCAGGGAGCGCGCGAAGCAGCTCTTTGACGCAGAGTATGTCAATGTACAGCCCCACTCAGGTGCGCAGGCGAACATGGCTGTGCAGTTTTCTTTGCTGCAGCCGGGCGACACGGTGATGGGCATGAACCTGGACCACGGCGGACATCTGACGCACGGATCACCGGTGAATTTCTCCGGCGTTTATTTTAATATCGTCCCTTACGGCGTGGACGACACCGGATTTATCGACTATGGCGAGGTGGAGCGGATCGCGCTGGAGTGCCGGCCGAAGATGATCATCGCGGGCGCGAGCGCCTACGCGCGGACGATCGATTTCCCGCGGTTCCGCGAGATCGCGGACAGGGTCGGTGCCTATCTGATGGTGGACATGGCCCACATTGCCGGACTGGTGGCGGCGGGACTTCATCCGAACCCCATCCACTACGCGGACGTTGTGACGACCACGACACACAAGACACTGCGCGGACCGAGAGGCGGCATGATCCTTGTGTCGAAGGAGTCCATGGAGAAGAATCATTTCAACTTTAACAAAGCGGTATTTCCCGGTATTCAGGGCGGTCCCCTCATGCACGTGATCGCGGCGAAAGCGGTCTGCTTTAAGGAGGCTCTGGGCGATTCCTTTAAGGTATATCAGCAGTGCGTGGTCGACAACGCGCAGGCACTCTCAAAGAGCCTGATGTCCCGCGGCATCCGCATCGTTTCCGGTGGCACGGACAACCATCTGATGCTCGTCGACCTGACACCGTTCGACCTGACGGGCAAGGCGGTGGAGAAGCTTCTGGATGAGGCGCATATCACAGCGAACAAGAACACGATCCCGAACGACCCGAAGTCGCCCTTCGTGACGAGCGGCATCCGTCTCGGCACACCGTCCGTGACATCCCGCGGCATGAACACGGCGGACATGGATCAGATCGCGGAGGCGATCTCTCTGGTAATCAAAGAGGGAGAGGCCGGCGTGGAGAAGGCGCGTGCGATCGTGGACGGGCTTGTGGCGAAATACCCGCTGCAATAGCGGAGTACAGAAGACCCGGATGAATATTGGCTGGTCGAGCAGGCATCCCCCGCAAGGAGTATGCCTGCTTGACTAGTGTGCCGTCTCAATCATTTTTTAAGTTATAGTGCTGGATATGCCGTCAT
>JAJBVI010000216.1 GCA_020859905.1 Lachnospiraceae bacterium
ATCCCCCTTTGAAGTCTTCTTCGATACTCTGTTGCACTTGACTTGACAATTCAAGGCAACAAAAGCATCAGATTGGCATGGGGACACGACGCATATATGGAATTCTGTTTGACGGTGCATGGCTATGGGAGGAATATGTAAACTCTCTGATTGACGATATGTTCTACCATCCGATGAATAAAGCTGGTCAGGGAGCGCAGCGGCTTTTCGCCGGGAACGTTGGTTTGATTTACCCAGATTTCATCAGTCGGAATAGTGAAAACAGGATTATTGCTGACGCTAAATACAAGCCGATTGATAATATTGGAAACAGAGATTATCTGCAGGTGCTTGCGTATATGTTCCGCTTCGATGCACAGGAAAGTTACTATCTATATCCAGAAGCAGGACCGTCTGAGGATAGAAAGCTATGGTTGAATAAAGGCTCAACCTATGAAAAGGATGTAGCACCGAGGAGAAATATCTGTGTCGTAAAGCATGGATTGAAAATCCCATATGAGGCGGATGACTATGATAGTTTTGTTAAAGAAATGAAAGCGAATGAGCAGGTCTTTAAAATGGCATTGCAGCCAGCCATTCACTAAATATCTACAAAAAAAGAAGGTGATTGCAGATGGCCGAACTGAGAGATATTCACGCTTTTGCGGTGAAGTGGATTGATAAATTCAAAAATCCGGAAATCAACTACATAGAGCTGGTAGACCATTACATGGCGGACGATTGTTCTTCTCTCGGTTTTGAGATGGACTGCGGCCATGCCTTTGGAGAAAAATATGGAAAGGCAGCAAGCAACGTAGCGGAGCTTAAGCGTATTATCGACAGTGTGGATGATATCATGCTGCTCGGATCAGCTATCTATTCACAGTGGCGGTACTTTAACCACTGGGCATACAGCGGTGCGGAAATTCTGGAACCGGATAACCGTGCATGGTTTATCACTGCTCTTGACCGATTAGCTGCCCTGACAGATGAAAATGCTACAGGTTTTCCAGTGTTGAGTGGTAAAATCCAAAGGATAAAAATCTGTTCTAATTCTATCTGCTATGGTCCAAGACCGCTGCCAGAGGATGAAGTGGAACAACATCTTACACTCACACGCGATGGACGGATATTTTTCGCCTCATATGTGTATGGCGAAGGTAATGGAAAATACAGAAAAAACAGTATACGGCGTTTCAAGATTGACCAAACAAAGGTTGAGCGGATTATGACACTTTTTGAGAAGCACTTCTCAGAGTATCATGATTATCGTTTTGTTACTGATGTTGGTGATTGGAAAATGGAGATTACCAATACAGAGGGCAAGAGATTCGTTTTCTGTGGCTCTCTGTGTGCTGATATACCAGAATCTGGAACTGACCTTTCAGAACTTGTGCGGGACGAATTGGGTATGCAGAATCTGCTTGTTATTGACGGTAACAACAAGCCTGATACCGTTATGCGGATAGTTCTTTCTTACCATCGTGTGACGAAAATCAAGCCGAAAGTTCCGTTCAGCGAAACCATAGAATATGTGACGTGGGATTATTCTGAAGACCTGATACTTGACAGGAATACGGAAACATTAGAGCATACACAGCAGATTGGGACTGAATGTTCCGTCAACAGAAAATACCATGTACAGGATGGTGTCTCCTCCTTTTTGGACGACTTGGATGCAGACGCAGACAAATTATTTGCTAATATAGCAGGAAATCCGGAAGACGCAGTTTATAATCCAATGAACCGGAAAGATTATACCATTACCATCGACTACAAGAAGGGCCCCCAGAAGATAATCAGTGGAACCTTCGATAAAAACGGGTTGCCAGATGATTATGAGAGTTTCATAGACGACGTTTGGGATTTCATAGAGTTCTACGGAGCTGGTGAAATATTCAGTTCCTCGATATATTCCAGGCCGTTGCGCAGAAAGGATGAACTGATTTTCTGCAGCGTTATCTTTGAGGATGGGGGAAAACATATTATTATCTGACCGATGATGATTCTCTGGAAGTTGGGGACATCGTGACCGTTCCTGCCGGGTTGGATAACCATGAAGCGAGTGTGCAGATTGTTGGAATCGAATACTTTTCCCCAGACAAAGCGCCGCTTCCACTTGAAAAGGTAAAGAGCATCCTTCGCAAATGTGAAGAACAGTGAAAGGAGATGTTCCTTGGTGGAAGGCGCAGAGTGCGGGCTTGAATCACTAACCACCAATCTGGTCGTTTGCACCTTTTAATTTTTCCTCGCACCTTTTAATTATTGCAAAATCAGTCACCGCAAGGGTGACTACTTTCCCAGCGCACCGGTCGCGGCTGAATCAAAATACTGTAAATAATGGGCTATCGAGGTTGGTTTTTACCTCAGATAGCCCTATTTTGCGCCTTTTTCGGCGGTTTTGCCCTGTTTTCTTGTATCAAATCCTCTGTTTACATAGATGACGGCGTATCGGGAACCACCTTTGACCGCCCCGGCTTCAACCGGCTCGTGCAGGATGCCAAGGACGGGAGAATCAACCTCGTCTTATGCAAGGACCTTTCAAGGCTCGGACGTGATTACATCGAATGCGGGAAATACACGGATTACGTGTTCCCCTCCCTCGGATGCCGTTTCATCGCGCTGAACGATGGCGTAGACACCCTGCACAAGAACAATGAAATGATCGTGATCCTGAAAAATGTCATGAACGACCTTTACGCACGGGACACCAGCAACAAAATCAAGGCAGTGAAGAAATCCACCTTCCTCTCCGGCAAGTACGTCGGCAACTATGCACCCATCGGATACCTGAAAAGCCCGGAGGACAAGCACGTATTCGTCATCGACCCCGTGGCTGCGCCGCTGGTAAAGCGCATCTTCGACCTGCGCTGCCAGGGATACAGCTACCGGAAAATCGCAGTAACGTTTAATGAGGAACACATCCCAACGCCGCGCGATTACTATTATTCGAGGATCGGCAGGCCGAACCCCGCAGGCGAGGGCGGCTACTGGCAGGGGCAGACCATCAAGTCCATCCTCCGCAACGAGGCTTACATCGGACATATGGTGCAGAACAAGACCGGCAACATATCCTACAAGGTACATAAGCAGAAGCCAAAGCCGCAGGAAGAATGGATTAAGGTGGAAAACACCCATGAGCCGCTGGTCACGCAGGAAGTATGGGAACAGGTCCGCCGGATGGACGAGCAGAACATGATGAACCGCACGAAGAAAGACGGTTACACGTCCCTGTTCGCCGGAATCCTTTATTGTATGGACTGTGGGAACCTGATGCGCTACTACCACGACGGCAGGAAACGCAAGGACGGCTCACCGTCCACCTACCGCAGCTATGCCTGTGGGAGATACTCCGCCGGTGGGAAGGTTCTCTGCACGGCACACATCATAAACGAGAAGGTCATCACGAAGCTTGTCCTGCTGGATATCCACGCGAAAGCATTGTGGGCGCAGACCAACCGGGAAGCCTTAAAGGAGCAAATCCGCCAGCAGAAAAATGTTGCCGCAGCAGAACAGCTCCGCTCCCTGCGCGGCACACTCGCAGCCGCCGAGAAGCGCCTTTCCGAACTGGAGCGTCTGGTTCAGAGCGTATATGAGGACAAGGTAAGAGGAGAAATCCCGGAATCCGTATGCGTACAGCTTTTGCACAAATACGAAGATGAACGCCTTGAAAAGCTGGAACAGAAAGTACAGCTTGCCGCCAAAGTAGAAGCACTGGAACAGGAAGAAAGCGGCGCGGACGAATGGCTCGACATGATTCAGGATTATTCAAAGCTGGAAACGCTTGACCGCCCCACACTTCTGCGGCTCATCAACAAAATCGAAGTCGGTGAGCGCCACATGGTGGACGGCCATGACGAACGTGAGATCAAGATTTATTACAACTTTGTCGGTTTTATCGAAATGTAAGTCAAATCCATGACAACCTTACCAGAGCATCATTCTTTGTGTAAGGTTGTCATTAAACAGATTCATGAAGTCTGGACCGGAAAAGGAATTTACATACTCAAAGGTAAGATAATGATAGACTTTTACAATAAAATTTAATCAACAACTTCTGATTTCAGTTGATTTTACTATAAATATTTGTTATAATCCATGTATCTTTAAATGTTTTTTATCACATATACCTTTACTCTACTCACCGATAGAAAGCATGAATAAAGTTTAATAGGAGGAAACCATTATGAGCCATTTAAACGAGAAAATCAGTGTCGATCACCATCGCGATCTGGAGCGCGCCGTGATCAATGAGTACGGTCAGATCACCATCGAGGGTGACCTTGGCAGAAAAGCAGCCGCGAACTATGACAAGAAGTTTTATGAGGGCGGTGTGACTGCCACCGAGGATTGGATGAATTCTCCCACCGGCAACGTGATCGAAGAGCATCAGAATATCTTCTTCATCCTGATGCCCCTCATTCCCGGATTCAACTTAACCAGGAATTGTTTCCGTGAGTATATTGACACCAAAGAGGGAGATACCATCGTACTCACGCACAAGAGAAGCGAAGTGTAGAGCATCCACATATCGGGATTGATACTATCCCCGTATGCAGACACCCCCGACGGAACTGTTCCGCCGGGGATTTTATGTGCAGCCGATATCCGCATATATTTTTTGCCTGCCGCGCATAACATTTCTCTTTGCATTTGCCCGCCGCATGGCATTTTCTTCGCATGCGCCCGCCGCATGACATTTTCTTTTCATCGCCCGCCGCATGGCATTTCTCTTCGCATGCGCCCGCCGAACGCCATCTTTAAATAATTATACACACGATCCCGCCGTTGCTGTCATTCACGATTTTCTGCATCGTATCCTGCAGCTTCAGCTGGCTCTCCTCATCCATCATCGTGATCTTGCGGCGGATCCCGTCCTCCACAAGCTCACCGACAGATTTCCCGAAAATACTGGTCTTCCAGATCCCGTCCGCATCATCCTGATTCTCGTTGATATAGTCAATCAGATCCTGTGCCTGCTCCTCACTGCCGATGATCGGCGCGATCGTTGTTTCAATATTCGCGCGAATCATATGGATAGAAGGTGATGTGGCTCTGATCTTCACGCCATACTTATTTCCATGCTTCATCAAAACCGGATCGTCAATCGAAATATCCCGGACAGAAGGCGACACCACACCGTATCCGGTACTCTGCACGCTGTCCATGGCAGCGCCGACCTTCTCATATTTCTGCTTCTGCTCCGCCATCTCGCGAAACAGAGAAATCATCTCATATTCATCCCGGATAACAATTCCCGTCAGTTCACTCAGGTTCTGATAGTACAGATGCTCTCCCACCCGCAGCCGGAAACACGCGGTTCCCTCAGACAGATCAATCCGCTCCGGTTCGACCGCCGCGATCTCATCATGCTCCGGCTCCCACTCCAGTCCGACAACATCCCGCATCTGTCCGGCCGACTCCAGCATCCTTCGCGCCTCAGCGACGGCAGCCGATTTTACGGGATGTTCCGCATCCAGCATTTCCACCCACCCCGGCAGGAAGAAATCCATACGGACAACCGAAAATTCATACAGCACCTGCTGCAGTATTTTCTGAATATCCTCGATCTTCATCTGTTCACAGTTAACCGGCAGCACAAAAACCTGATACTTTGCAGTCAGCTCCTTTGCCAGGGAATCTGTCCGGGCACTGTATGGTTTCGGCGTGTTCAGCAGGATCACAAACGGTTTTCCGATCTTTTTCAGCTCCGCGACTGTCCGCTCCTCCGCGGGAACATAATTTCCCCTAGGGATATCGGTAAAGCTTCCGTCCGTCGTCACTACCACACCGATGGTCGAATGATCCCGGATCACCTTTTCCGTACCGATCATGGCCGCCTTTGAGAAAGGAATCTCATAATCAAACCACGGAGTCTTTACCATCCGTTCACGGCTGTCTTCCATATGTCCGTTCACGCCGTCGATCAGGTAGCCCACACAGTCAATCAATTTGATCCGGACAGGAAGATTTTCTTCCAGTGATACTTCCACAGCGTTTTTCGGGATAAACTTCGGTTCCGTAGTCATGATTGTTTTTCCCTGCGCAGATTGCGGAAGCTCATCCACCGTCCGGCTCTTTTCCACGGAATCCTCCATTCCGGAGAGAACCATCAAATCCATAAACCGCTTGATAAAGGTTGATTTTCCTGTCCGAACCGGTCCCACTACTCCCAGATAAATATCCCCTCCGGTCCGCATTGCGATATTCTGATAAATGCTTGTATCTGGCATACTTCCATCGTCCTCCTGGTCCTGAATATAAGCATATCCGTTTCTATATCCATATGAGAAATCCTTTTTTTTAGAACCGATTGTCTATTTTATAAATTTTTTTTAAATTTTTAATTTTT
This sequence comes from Lachnospiraceae bacterium, assembly GCA_020859905.1. Taxonomy (GTDB): domain Bacteria; phylum Bacillota; class Clostridia; order Lachnospirales; family Lachnospiraceae; genus Eubacterium_I. Next base: position 6,332 of record JAJBVI010000216.1, read on the forward strand.
ATAATTGCAAAACGCAAGGCAAGCTGATACAATATGCGTAAAGTTACCATAACGACACTAAATGATTTTTCGGTTAGTGTAATACAAAAATGGGGAGGTGTCAATGATTATGGAAACAGTGAATCCTTATCATTTTGTCACAAACTGCATATCCGGCAAGTGGAAAATGACGATTCTGCATCACATTCATCATTACGGAAAGATACGATTTAACGAGACGAAAAAGACTCTCGGCGTCAGCGAGAAGGTTCTCAGCCAGCAGTTAAAAGATCTGGCAAAGGACGGGCTGGTGGAGCGGATTCAGTATAACACGATTCCGCTGAAAGTGGAATATATCCTTACACCACTCGGCAAGGATCTGATTCCCGCTCTGGATATTCTGTATGTGTGGAGCATCCGCCGGCTGAATGAGCTGCATCTGCCGATTGACCCGGACGCGTTCAAAGTCCACGATGAGATGAAGTATCAGGATCAGCTGATGGATATTATGGATTCCTACATTAAAAACCAGGATCCGTATGATCAGTGATCCTGAAATCCGGCCGGCCAGCGGATCGGGAATACGACCGGTCAGTGAATCCGGTACAGTTGATCTGCGGGACGCAGTAACTGCAGCAATGAGAGAGCCGACAGCCAGCATATCATATATGAGGAGCGGCCGGCTCCTTAGGTTTCACGGCTGAGACGGCCGGATGTTCGACGACCGTTCCGTCTGTTTATTTTCCTGCGGTTACAGCCGATGCCAGAACCAGCGAGAGGTATTTCTCCTTCGCGGAGGATCCTCTGGAAGTCAGAACGATCGGCACCTTCGCGCCGACGATGAACCCGGCCATATTGCCGCGCGCGATCACGGTGATGGATTTGCCAAGGATATTACCAACCTGAATGTTCGGGACAAGGATCACATCCGCGTCGCCGGCCACAGGGCTGTCATATCCCTTTAGATCCGCAATTTCTTTACTCAGTGCGATGTCCAGCGAGATCGGTCCCTCTATGATACAGCCGGTGATCTCACCGTTCCGGTTCATCTGCTTTAAGGCATCCGCCTCCACCGTCTCCGGCATCTTCGGATTCACCTTCTCCACTGCGGCCACACAGGCCACCTTCGGATTCTCATATCCGAGAGCCTCCAGGGTCTCCACGGTGTTGACAATGATATCCTTTTTCTGCTCCAGCGTCGGATAGGTCATCATGCCGCCGTCAGTAGTTACCAGGAGCTTGTGATAATAAGGAAGCTCATCAAACACAAAATGAGACATTACGCGGCCGGTTCCCAGCCCGGTCTCCCTGTTCACAACCGGCTTTAATATCTGAGCGGTCTCAAGCTTTCCCTTCATGATAAAATCGCCCCTGCCCTCATGGATCAGCGCGACAGATCTCTGTGCCGCGGCTGCCGCCTCCGGCTCATCATAGATGTCGTCTTCCTCGACAGCCAGTCCGATCCCGGCCGCGATCTCAAGGATCTTCGCCTTGTCCCCCACCAGAACCGGCTTCACGATACCCTCGTCAACAGCTTCCCTGATCGCTTCCAGCGTGTGTGCGTCGCCGGCAGCCGCAACTACGACTTTTTTCGGCTCCGGAAAGCTCTTAACCTTTTCGATCAATACGTCAAAATTTTTTAATACCATTGGTTTCCCCTCCTCTTACATGCAAGCATGACGGGTCTGTCTTTACACAATCTGCTGCACGGCTCATTGCCTGCGCTCATTATATCATGGACTCTGTCACATGACAATAAAAAAAGACGCAAATCATATATTATATATGATTTGCGTCTTTTTTTACCGTTTCCAGGTTTTTTATTATATATGCCCGGGACCACAGCTGATGTCCCTCCAGCGCGTCGCAAATCTTTGCAAAATCACGATTCGCCACCGCTTCCTGAATCTGTTCAAAATAGATAATGCCGGAATGATACTGTCCGCCGCTTCCGCCCTTCTCCCGGGGTATGGAAAACAGATTATGCAGTATATCATCCATGCTGTTCAGAGAAGTCACCTTCGCAAGCAGGCGGTCATTCTGCGTATTCTCATAAAACACGTTCAGAATGCTTCGGATGCATCTGCAGCTCTCCACGACGTTCGTCGACTGTCTGTATTCTTCTATATACTGACCGATTTCCTCTGTCATTTCGCGAATGTCTCCGTTTCGCAGAGCATTCCGCGCTGCTACAATCTGGTAAGCGTAGGACAGCTCCTGCACCTGCCTCACATCCTCCTCCGTCAGATCAATCACCCGCGCACCGACGTTATTCTCGATCTCAATCAACCCGTCATTCCGCAAACGGTTCAGTGCTTCCCGCACCGGCGTGGAACTCACGCCGTACTCCTCCTGCAGTTTGCTGACATTCAGTTTGCTGCCAAATGGTATTTGCAGAAAAATGATCCGTTCTCTGATCTTTTCGTATACCTGATCCACAAGGGATAATCTTTTTATCACAGTCATCACGTAACCTGCTGTACTATACCAGTCTCCTCTATTCTACTTCAAAGTATTCATTGTCATCTAACTGCCTCGCACCTTCTTTTTCATATATGCCGGGTACCCTGCACTCCGGACAACAGCCGAACTGATCACCGAACTCCGGCATCACATCCAGCGCATATTCAAACTTAAGCCCGCATTTCGGGCAGTGATAGTACATATATAAAGCTCCCCAGGTCATAGAAATCCTCCTTCAGCAATGCATGTTCTCGAGTATACTTTGTTTAAGATAGCCGGATACCCGCAAAGGCATCCGGCATTCCTTTTTCATACAGGATACATCGTTCCTGTTCAGTATTCAGGGTCAACCCTAAAACACATGGGCTATTTTGTTAAACCAAGGATCTCACGGGCCTCCGCCGGAGTAGCAACCTCATTGCCATACTCTTTGATCACGCGGGCAGCTCTCTCAACGAACTGAGCATTGCTCTCCGCAAGAACACCCTTGGAGTACATAACATTATCTTCCATACCCACACGGATATGTCCGCCTAAAGCTACAGCACCGTAGAGCATCTCCATCGCGCTGTGTCCGACGCCGAAGCAGGACCATGTGAAGTTTCCTTTGCCGACGAGTTCTTCCGCGGTCTCTTTCATGAACACAAGGTTCTTCATCGTACCGGCAATACCATTTGCGCAGCCCATGCAGAACTGGAAATGAAGCGGGGTCTTCAGAATGCCTTTCTTTACATAGTAAGCAGCGTTTCCGATCATACCCGGATCAAATGCCTCGATCTCCGGCTTGGTATTGGTCTCCTGGAACAGCAGTCCGCAGTCTGTCAGGAACTTCGGGGAGTTGATGAACAGACCGCTGTGCAGCCAGTTCATGGAACCGCAGTCGTAGGAAGCCATCTCCGGTTTCAGATCCTTTACATGCTGGACACGAATGTCGTCATCAGCGTGAATATCGCCGGATGTGGTCATATTGATGATAATATCACAGTCGGGATATCTCTCCTTTATCAGCTTAGCGGTCTCAGCAAACCTGACCGGATCCATAACGCCGTTGCCCTCGTCGTCTCTCATATGGATATGAGCGATCGCCGCGCCGGCTTTCCAGCACGCATATACGTCGTCGGCGATCTCCGACGGAGTCATCGGTACGTTCGGATTGTTCTCTTTCTTAGGCCATGCGCCGGTTACGGCAGCGGTGATAATCGTTTTCTTTGCCATTGTTTTTCCCTCACTCTTTCTATGTATTACGCTTTCATACACGTTGATGCCTGCGGCACAGTTGTGCGAGATCCTGCCGCAAAAATCCCTGTGCATATAAACCCACCGAATGCCCAGACGTCCGGGCGTGCAGACACGTCCGTCCGTTTGGGCATAATACTGGGTCTTCCTTTTAATTAGATAGCCGGATCAGCAGCGAACTTCTCATAATCGAGGAAACCAAAGTTTTCTCTATCCTGGCATCCGGTACCGCAGTACAGGTAAGTTCTCTCCGGAACGTCGTTTACATCGTCCTCATCGATACGTGCAACGCAGCGAGCCATGGAACCGTCACCCATGTACCAGCGAAGCGGGAAGCAGAAGAACTCGAACTCTTTGCCGCAAACCTTCTCAAGGTCGCCGCCCAGGTTCTCAACACCAACGATGCCGTGACCGAGCATGGTCTTATGGCAAGGCTCCCAGGTGCCCCAGTTGCCGATCGCCTCAAGCGGTCCGTAGAACTCGTCGTATGCTTCCTGACCATAATACTTTACGTAGTACTCTTTCTCGAACGGAGCGTACGCTTCCTCGCCGAACTCCTCGATAAACTCCTCGATGATCGGTTTTCCGGACGCGCCGATGAGGTTCATTCTCGTCATACCGTTGTTGCCCATAGCGGTATGAAGCGGATGATCCAGAGCCTGCATATCCATAGCTACGCACTTAACACCATGCTTTACAAACCAGATACCTGCGGAACGGCCGGTACCTGTAGAGTAATGATAATACTCCTTGGAGTCATCAAACTTCAGATGCATGCCTGTGCAGAGGCAGAGAACCTTGCCCTGCAGGTAATCCGAATCCGGATCGATGCCCATGTTGCGGCAGGCCTTGTCAAGATGCTCAGCCGTGATCAGCTCCCAGCGCTTCATAAAATGAAGGTCCAGACATACGGCATCGCCCGTGTAAGCGTCAACTGCCATCTCATGCGTGTAACGTGCTCTTCTTCCGTCGAACTCACGCTCCATAACGTGACGAGGTGCGTCGCAGTGTGTACCCGTATGCATGGTACATCCGATGTACTGCGTCAAAACGCCGCCCTTCGCCATAGAATGCTTGCTGTCAATAACCGGTTTGTCAAAGTAAGGCCAACGCGGAATCTCAGCGCTGAACGGGTGAGTAAGGTCAACCCAAATTTTCTGTCCCATTGTACTTTACCTCCTGTGATAAGAATGATTTAATAATATTTCAAACACCGGGTATCGGGACGATGCCCGGTGTTGTGAACATGTCCAGTCGTAAACTCACATGCGCTGCCGGCGCAGTGCGCCAACATCTATGAAAGTCGGTGACTCCGTTATTATTTGTCATAGAGCATCTTGATCAGATACTCATTGAGTCCGCTGTTGATCGTGTTGATCTGATCCTTCGTGTAATCCATGAAACCGTGATAGATGCCGTTCTCATCCGGCTCTGCGCGGAAACCAAACTCTCCCTTGTCGATCATATCCTGCAGGATCGGCGAAGGCTCATGGTTATCTGCCAGATGCTCCAGCACATAGCTGTGGATATTGTAAGTAAGCTGCGTGCCTACCATGTCGGAATTCACCAGCGGAGGCAGGTACGGAAGCCGCAGGCCGAAGCTTGTCTTGCAGGCCAGGTCAACCGTAGCCGCGTCGGCGATGCCGTCATTCACGATGGCAACAGCCTCGCGCCATAACGCATGCTGCATCCGGTTTGCGATAAATCCGGGAACATCCTTCTTGCACAGGCAGGGCTGCTTGCCGGCTGCGGTCATAACCTCCATAACGGTATTGATAACCTCATCCGATGTATACTCAGTCTTTACAACCTCTACCAGCGGAATCAGGAATGCCGGATTCCAGAAATGAGTGCCGCAGATCCTCTCCTTGTGCTCACACTTCGCGGAGATCTCGGTCGGACTCATGACGGATGTGTTCGTACAGAAAATAGCTTTCTCGGAAACTGTCTTCTCAAGACGTGCGAACAGATCCTGCTTCAGCTCCATAACCTCCGGTACGCACTCGATGAAAAGCTCGCCGTCCTTCACCGCCTCATCTTCAAAGGCGATGTCGATCTTTCCAACCAGCTCATCCACATACTCCGGAGTAACAACCCCCTTCTCAACAAGCTGCTTCATGTTGGAGCGAACCTTCTCACGCGGGTCGGCGCCGCGGTTGGATGAACGAAGAATCGTAACCTGTGCACCGTCGATGCTCGCAAGGATCTGCGCGATCGCCGCACCCATCATGCCGGAACCGCATACTACAAACTTAGATAAATTGCTCATTTCACTATTCCTCCTGAAAATGCTAAAAAACTGCAGAGAATAATCGTATTAGCAGGTCAGATAACCGCCGCTGCAGTCAACATGGGAAGCCGTAATGAAATCGGAAGCCGCAGAGGAAAGGAAAATCGCATAACCAACGAAATCCTCCGGTTCAGCAAGACGCCCGATCGGCTCACGCTTCAGGAAGCCCTTATAAACCTCAGAATTCTTGTCAAACATCCACTCTGTCAGCTCACTGCGGAATACAGTCGGGCACATGGTGTTAACCTGGATATTGTACTCAGCCAGATCGCAGGCAATGCAGGCAGCCATCTGCTCCGCGCCGCCCTTAGAGGTACAGTATGCGGAGTAGTTCACCAGACCGCGCTGTGCGCGCTGGGAGGTGACGATAACCATCTTACCGCCCTTGCCCTGATCTACCATCTGATGCGCAACAAGCTTCATAACGATATATACAGACTTGCAGTCAGCATCCATAACATACTGCCACTCCTCAACGGACTGGGTCAGAACGCTCTGGGTCTTGTTGTAACCATGGCATACGGTAAGGACATTGATCTCTCCGTATTTCTCAACGGTAGCTGCGATCAGCGCATGTACGTCATCCTCTTTGGACGGATCCGCCACACAGTAAGCGCACTCGATACCCTCAGCCTTGAACTCATCCTCAAGATCCTTCAGCTTCTTCTCATTACGTGCGGTCATCATAACCTTCGCGCCAAGGTAACCATATGCTTTCGCAAGAGTTCTGCCGAGTGATCCGGATGCGCCGGTAACCAGAACGACTTTTCCCTCCACAGAGTACATGTTCTCCACGAATTCTTTTTTTACGTTAACCATTTCCCTAAAATCCTCCTTTAAACATATAAAAATTTATTTCATGATCGCCGGGCAGCGACTGAAATCAGAATAAAGCAAAAACCATATAAAAATCATTTGTTCAAATTCATCATGATTAGTATAAAACATCCCTCTTTTTTATGCAATACATACAATAATGTTATTTAGTAACTTTGCGGTAACCTATTATTTTCCTTAGGCATTACACACAAGGGTCAGGAATTTTTTTTCCTTTTTTCATGCAAAATGATTGATTTCTCCACAGGATGGGTGTATACTAGCTAACGAAATAAAAAAAGAAAGGTGGTTTGTTTCATTATGGCAGGCTATAAGATCACTAAAAAAGAGGACTCCTATACGTACACGGCACCGGGACATCTTGACTGCAAGACACAGAGGCTCCATGACCCTCAGGATGTAGACGGCGGCCGCCTGGTTAACGGCATCACATATTTTATGCCTTTCGGCGGCGGCACTGAAATGGGCAAGAACCCGGCGGAATCGATCTATTATATCAAGAAGGGTACGATGAAATTCACGGCTGAAGACGGCACTGAGGCTATTCTGACCGAGGGCGACAGCGTACATATCGCATCCAACTACGGCAAGATGGTGACCAATGTCGGCGCAGATTCCGCCGAGATGGTGGTTATCCTTTTACCGCCGGCTAAATAAGCTTTTTGTTAAACTATTTGTTTTTTGTATTTATACTCCTTTAAAAAGAAGTTCCGGTTCCCGGAACTTCTTTTCATGTCTTTCAGAAATTACGTAAAATAAACCAGTTCTTCCGGCGGAGCGTTTGTCAGCACCGCCTCCTTCGCATACAGAACCGGTCCCTTCCCGCGGTACTCTTTCGCAAACTCATAATGGATCTCCGCCGTGAGATCCACCCACGATTTGTGCGGGATATCCGCCGCCCGGTCGTATTTGCACTTCATCCCGATGAACTGAATATCCTCCGCACAGCAGGTCATCGCAAACCGCCCCGGCACAAACATCGGTTTCTTCCCGAGCTTCTCCGGATGATACGCCAGGGCAAGGAAATGAATCGTCTTCCCCTCATATTTCTTAGGATTCTCCTGTACATCCAGATAAAAAATGCCGTAATCCTCGTCCGTGATATCAATCAGATCCCGGTTCAGGTCATAGGGCAGTTCCTCCATGTCATTCTGGTCGATCGTGCCGTCTTCCCGCTCATAGATGATCTGTGCCTTGCGGTTCAGCGCCTTGACCGTCCTGCGGAACTTTCCCTTCGGCGTCTCGTCTGTACAGCGGTTGAAAATCACCACGTCAGAGGCGAAAACCTGTTCCATCATCATGGTCCGCATATTCGTCAGATACAGTTCATAGGTAGACGCGTCCACCGTCGTCAGCACCTGCACGATCTGCCAGTCCTTCGGCAGCGGCATCTCCATGATCTTCGCGCCCTCCCAGGTACCGTTATACTCGATGAACACCTGATCCGGTCTCAGGGTAACGTCACAGTCCTTTAAAAACTCCGCCGTGAACTCTTCCTCAGATTCCACGCCAACAACCGTCGCCTGCTTCTCTGCCAGCTTCTCCTCGTCAAACTCGACATCCCCGTCCTCACAGGCAATGATGAGAGATCTGGCGCCGACGCCGAACTCATTCTCAAGCAGCGTCTGCGTGATGAGAGATGTCTTTCCGCTGTCCATAAAACCTGTAAATAAATATACCGGTATGTCCATACTGCTCCTCCTGTATTTCCAGTACAGCGTGTCCTTACAGCCCGAAAGCCGCTTCCAGCTTCTTCTCATCCAGATCCGTACCGATCACGCAGAGACGCCCTGTGTAATCCGGTTCTCCGGCGCGCATCTCGTACTCCCCCGGAACCATATCAAAATAAATCCAGGTACCGTCCTCCGCCGGAACCATGCCCTTCGCGCGAAGGATGGCGCCGTATTCTTCGGAATCACAGAAAGATTTCAGGATCTCGTCCAGTCCCTCCCTCGTAAACTTATGCGGTGTCTCCCTGCCCCAGCTTGTAAAAACATCATCCGCGTGATGATGGCCGTGGTGGTCATGACCGTGGTCGTGATCGTGGTCGTGATCGTGTCCATGGTCATCCCCGTGATCGTGATCATGTTCGTGGCCGTGATCATCCCCGTGATCGTGATCATGCTCATGTACCGCCTCGAACTCCGCCATCATCTCTTCCATCAGGGAACCCTGCCCCTCTATCACCTGAAGTATCTGCGCTCCCGTGATCTCATCCCACGGTGTGGTGATCACTGCCGCCTTGGGATTCAGTTCCTGTATCATCTTCACACAGAGATCCAGCTGTGCCGGCTTCGCGCTCTGTGTGCGGCTCAGGACAACCGTCGTCGCGTTCTCAATCTGGTTATTAAAGAACTCTCCGAACGCTTTCATCTGCTTCGCGGCCTTTAACGCGTTCGCAACCGTCACGAGCGCGTTCATGCGCACATCCGGGTATTCCTCCTCCATCGCTTTCACCGAAAACATCACATCGGACAGCTTGCCGACGCCCGACGGCTCGATCAGGATCCGGTCCGGGTGATACGTGTCGATCACCTCTCTCAGGCTCTTGTTAAAATCCCCCACCAGCGTACAGCAGATGCAGCCGGAATTCAATTCCCGGATCTCAACACCCGCATCCTTTAAAAATCCGCTGTCAATGCCGACCTCGCCGTATTCATTCTCCACAAGGACGACCTGCTCGCCAGAAAAAACCTCCTCCAGCATCTTTCGGATCAATGTCGTCTTTCCCGCTCCGAGAAAGCCGGAAATAATGTCTATCTTCGTCATTCAAAACCCTTCTTTCCATACTAAGACAATCTGTAAAAATGTTTTCATAACAGTTTATATCTCTATCTGAAAAATGTCAAGAAGCGGGAAAACGCGTTTTTTCTGCTGTTATATTAACGCACAAAAAACGGCTCCTGCGCACCGCAATCATGCGAAGAGCCGTTTTCTGTCACTGTTCAAATACAAATCCCTCATTCCCGTTTCCGAGATAAAAGGTGTCTCCCGGCCGGATCGGAACCGGTTTCTGAGCGGAAAGCTTCCCATATCCTTTCAGAAACGTCCCGAAGCTGGAACCGCAGTCCATAATCAGGAATCCTCCCGTGCCGTCCGGATAAATCCGGCAGTGATTCCGGCTGATTCCCTTCGTCTCATTGGGGAAACGAAGCCCTGATGAGACATCCCGCCCAATGCTTAAGCCGCCTCCGACAGGATAACTCTGTCCCATCATCACGCCTGATACACCCCGGACGCGCCCGCCGGACGACATGCCGACGGATGACATACCGTTGTCCACAGGTTCCGTTTCATTCGAATAAGAATACCCGCCTCCAGGCTGGTTATTCACACCGCCCGGAGCGGCGTAAGCATTTCCCGGCTGTCCCCCGTTTCCTCCCTGGTAAGCGTAATTATTTACAACGATGCCGCCGGGGGAAACATTATCTGATGTGTTTCCGGAAAAATTGCCGGATGAAGCGCCGCCCGTGTTTCCGGACGGATCCTTCGGTTTCATACAGGCGTTGATAATCAGCGCAATCCAGCTGAAAAATATGCTCAGAACCACCCACGCCGCCACACTGCGGTTCTTTTTCTTTGCAAGGTATATATTCCCAATCAGAGACAGGATCCAGACGATCCAGTTAATCGCACTTACTGCTGCCATAATCATTTTCCTTTCTGATAAAACATTCATGCACTGCTGCCGCAGCGCGCTAGTGTGGCGTCTCAATCATTTTTTAAGTTATAGTGCTGGATATGCCGTCATTC
>JAJBVI010000209.1 GCA_020859905.1 Lachnospiraceae bacterium
TTAGCGGATTCCGAATGTTTTTAGGATTGCGGGAGCACGAAGTGCGGAGCAATCCATAGTATCATACCCTTTTGTCGCTCGAATCATTATATCATTTTTTCATAATTTCTTCGACAGCAAAAACCGCATTTTGTTATTCCGAATTCACATAAAGTTATGCACAGACATATAAATAATCGTGTGAAATACCTGCTTTTTTTCATCATAGATCGTTTCTATCGTACCGTTGTATTTTTTCAGGATGCCTCCAATGCTTTTCATCCCGAATCCGTGTTTCGCGGCATCCGGTTTGTGTGTGAGGAGCGCCCCCTGTTTAGACAGGCGCGGCGGAATGGTGCAGGAGTTGTCCATCCGGATGACGACCTGCGTTTTGGCTTTTTGCATGATCCGCAGATCTATAAATGCATCCGGAGCCCCTGCGGATGCCTCCAGCGCATTGTCCAGGAGATTCGAAAGCAGCGCGGTCAGCTCTTTCAGGCTCAGGAAATCCAGGCATTTTGAACGTACATCCGGATAAAACTGAACCTTCTGCTCCCTGCATCTCTCCTTATACTGTCCCAGGATCAGGCTCGCCATCTCATTGTCGCAGATCCGAACCGCGGGCTGCAGAGCCGGAGTGCCCAGCAGCTCGTTTACATATGCGGAGGCATTCGCGTAATCCTGTGTCTGTAACAGGCTGTCCAGCTGGCTCAGATGCTTCCGGATATCATGAATCAGGATTTTCTGCTCTTCGCTGCGTTTCGCCAGCATGCGGTAATACTCCGCCTGTGCGTTTTCCTTCTCAAGCTGTACCTGCGTTTCCGTGTATTCACGGTAATGCCGGCGGCTCTGGGAAGAATTCCAGTAAATGAGGACATTCGCCAACAGGATTGCCATGGCTCCGCAGACCGTCATCCATCGCATCCTGCCTGTGATCAGCCGCCGGATTTCCAGTTCAGCCAGGACACCCACAACCAGGCAGCTGGCCGCGGTAACCAGATACAGGGAGACCATGCCGAACACGCAGTATTCCTCATCATCGCGATTCAGAATGCACCAGATCCGGATGAGGATCCACATGAAAACCAGATACAGCAGTCTGGCCATCACAGCCGACAGGGCAATGGTTCCAAGCGTTTTCTGACTGCCTCCCGCCATGATGAACATACTGTTTACGATGCCGTTCATCATCCACTCCGCCGCAAGGAGCAGCGCTGCCATAATACCGGCAGCAAGTGCGGCGCGCCCTGGGGATATCCCGTGCAAAAAATATCCGAGCAGAAAATTAAGCACAAAAAACAACAGCAGGCTGATGCCCGCACCATCTGACAGGAACTGCATCAGATAGATCAGAGCGTAACAGACACCGCAGGATGCGAACTGTATGCTTCTGCTTCCTTCATACATGCGTATGGAACCGAAATACTGGCAGGCGATCAGCGCCTCTGCGATACATATGATCAGATAAACCAGATTATAAACCGTAAAATTCATCGGAAAGTTTTAAATACCTCATAGATCGCCGGGGCGGTCTTTTTTATATTCACCGGTTTCATATCCCGATTCAGAAAACAGTGGCCCGTGCTGCCTGTCGCGTGAAGCACGCCGCCGTCCGGATCGGTGACGCGGTAGGAAACAAAAAAACGCAGACCGTCAAACCGCTCCATTTCACTGATGATCTTCACGCTCTCGCCGTAGCGGGTCGCGGTCCTGTATTCACAGGAGGCCGAGATCACAGGGACGATGATACCCTGCTTCTCCATCCTGTCGTAGGCGAGTCCGATCTCCGCCATGTAGTCCAGGCGGCATTCCTCCATCCAGCGGATGTAATTCGAATGATGCACGACCCGCATCGCATCGGTCTCATAGTACTGCACCACATGCGTATATTCATGGGTGCGCGGCACCTCTGTCACAATATCCATAACTGTTCTCCTCTCCCATATCATGATGATCCCGCCCATGCCCCACATATGTCATAACAAACGGAAATGACTGCTTCGCAGTCATCTCTATCTATAAAAGCCCATCGCAGCTCTGCATAAGTTCGATTACGGAAATCAAAGATTTCCTATCTCACTTATCCGCTCTTCGAACTCCCGCGATGGCCACCAGTATTCGCAATCCGGGCTATCGCCCTACTTGCTCATACTGGTCAGGTTCTCTAATGTCCAATCATCTATGCAAGCAAGCTTGCCTATCTGATTGTCCATTGAGAACGCTTTTATAGAAAAATAATCTTCATGCCCTCCACGTTCTTGTACACGGCCGGGTTGGCGCTGCTCTTCCCGCAGTAGATCCGAAACGGCGTCGTCCCCCGGATCGGCGCGAAATGCAGATCCTCATCCGTCCACGCGCTGGTATCTCCCTTTTCCATGCCGGTCTCGGTTCTCTGATCCTGCTCGTACGCCAGAATGAACCGGTATACGCCCAGCTCATTTCCGTCCGCCGCCAGCTTTTCTTTGTAGGTATCATTTGTAAAGACCTGGAACAACAGGGCGCCGCTCTCGATAAACTCCGGGTTCGGTATCTCCGGCAGCAGGTTTAAAAGT